>NZ_JASERH010000014.1:0-148827 GCF_030766975.1 Streptomyces sp. KL116D
CCCCGCCTGCGCCCGGTGCCATGCCGCCGCCCGCGCCGCGCGGCAGCAGGTCCGCGCGGCCGCCCCGGCGGCGTGCGGGCCGGCTATCCGCGGGCGCCCGCCGGTCGCCGACCGTGGGCGGCCACCAGGCGGTGCTCAGCTACCGCGCGCCCGGCGGCTCAGCAGCAGCGTCGTCCGGCGGTCGGCGCCCGGCGTGCCGCACCCGGAGTGGCAGATCGTCTTCCTCGAGCTGCGCGGCATGAACATCCGCCGGACCAGGTCCCGAACTCCACACGGAGCTGGAGTCCTGCTCGCTGCCCGCCGGCGCGCGTACTGCTCCCGCATGATCCAGGCGCAGTAGGCCGCAGGCCCGGATCACGTCGACTCGCGCCGTACGGCACCGATCACGCTCGCGCGCCAGCAGGGCATGCACCAGCTCATCGCGCACCAGGGCGACCTGCTCAGGTGCGCCGACGGTCCGCGCGCGGCCCGCACCGGTGCGCGGCGCCGCTGCCGCCCGCGCAGTAGCCCTCGCCGCCGGATCCCGCCGGAGAGGCCATCGCGCAGGAGCTGGCCGCGGCGTTCGAGGGCCCGGCGTGTTCCGGTTCGACCAGCGGGCCGTGTCGCGCCAGGGCGTCCCGGACGTCGCGTCGCGCGCACGCTCTGTCGTGGCGGACCGCCCGCCGACTTCGGGCCGTTCTTCTGGGCGCAGGCCCAGCCGGGGCGCCCGGCGCCGACGCTGGCCGAGCTGGCGCAGGAGCGCGGGGTGCAGCCAGGCGTCGGACGCGTGGCTCGTACCTCGTCATGGGCGGCGACTTCGGCAAGGCGGTCTGCGTCCAGCACGGCACGGCGCACATCGTGGCCGCCGTGCCGGTCGAGGCTGGAGCTCCGGCGGTGCGCCGGTGCCGCACGCGGCCGTGAACACCGGGCTGCGAGTTCGCGCGCTCGCTGGCCCTGCTCGGCCGGATGTGGCGTGGCTGCGCTTCGGGCTCAACCCGGAGCAGGCGGGCCGCTGGACGGTCGACTTCCAGGCCCAGCTCAGCGCCACCGACCCGGCCGCCCTCGGTTCGCCGAGACCTGGTGGTCGGTGCTGCTGGAGCAGATGTGGGACGGCCTGCTGTAACCGTCAGTGCACGGCGCTGACGACGGGGCGCTCGACCTGCGGGACCGGTCGGGCGCCCCGATCGTGCGCTCATGCAGCAGCGAGGCGACATCGTTCCGCAGCGGCAGCGGGAGACGAAGCGGCGCTGGCCCAAGAGGGTCCTGCTGATCTCTGCTCGTCGTCCTGGTCCTGCTGCTGGGATACGGCACGGCCCTCGCAGCGTCTGGGCGGACTCCGGCTGCGGACCACGGACGCCTTCACCGCCCGACGATCGCCGCCCGGCGGCGGGCAGCGCGGCACGGACTGGCTGCTCTGCCGTCGAGCTCGGACTCGCGCGCGGACCTGACGCCCGAACAGCGCAAGGCGCTCCACGTCGGCAACGACCAGCGCCTCAACACCGACACGATCATGATCCTGCACTACGGGGACAGCGGGCCCTATCTGACTCTCCGTCCCCGCGACTCGTACGTGTCCATTCCCGGCCACGGCAAGCAAGATCAACTCGGCGTACGCGCGCTCGGCGGCGCGCGCCGCTGCTCACCCGGACCGTGGAGCAGGCGCGACGGGCCTGCGTGCGCTCGACCACTACGCGGAGATCAGCTTCCTGGGCCTGGTCGACGTCGCGTCGACTCGCTCGGCGGCGTCACCCTCTCCGCGTACCGGAGGGCGGGCTGCACGACGAGAAGTCCGGGGCCGACTCGACGCGGGCTGTCAGCACATGGACGGGGTCCAGGCCCTGCAGTACGCGCGGGCCCGCTACTCCGACCGCGGGCGACCTGGGCCGGGTCACAGAGCGGCAGCGGCAGCTGGTCGACGCCATCGCCGACAAGCGCTCAGCGCGGGCGCGTCCTGATCCCGCCGTGGAAGCTGATCCGTTCCTGAGCGCGTCCCTCGACGCGCGCTCACGCGGTCGACCCGACACCGGCGATCGGATCGCTCGCCTCGATGGGCGTGTGCAGACGTCGGACCTGGCGCGACGACGACCGCGCCGGTGGCGAGCGAGCCGTCCGTGCCCGGGGTCGGTGACGTCGTCGAGTGGGACCCCTCCGAGGCCGGTCAGCTCTTCGCCGCGCTCCGCGACGACACCGCGACTCCGACTTTCGACACCAATTGACGCAACTCTCTTGACCGAGCGGGTCGGGCGGCGTGTCGCGTTATGAGCGGTTCCGCTTGATCCATAAAGATGTGCGCCAATCGCGCAGAACGTCGCACGTCGGTTTCCGTCGGTTTCGTCGGGCGGAGACCGGTGCAGACCGGTGGAGAGGGGATCAACGTGATGAGCGGTGCAGGTGCAGCGGCGTCGCCGTACGGCTTCGTCACCGTACGAGTCGTGGCTACCGTCCCGAGCAGGTGGCGCCCGCGCCGCCGGTCTCGTCCGAGCGCCCGCGACGAGGCGTGGGAGCGCGCCGCGCGCTGACCGTCCTCGCCAAGGACATGGAGGCGGAGGCTCGAGCGGCTGCGCGAGGCCGGCGCGCGCCTCGCCCCGCAGACCTACGAGACGCTCGGCAAACGCGCCCAGTACCTGCTGGAACTCGCCGAGGAGGAGGCCGTCGCCGTCCAGCACGCGGGGCGGGCCGACGCGGCGGCCGGGACCGAGGCGGCGGACGCGCCGCGGGCCGGGAACTGCGCGACGCGGCGCAGGCCTCGTGCCGACGAGGTGCGCGCGGAGGCGCCGAGCAGCGTGCGGAGCGGCGCGCGAGCGTCGGCGCGGGCCACCGCGGACGAGACCCGGCCGCCTGCGCGACGCGACGTGAAGGAGACGCGGGCGAGGCGCTCGCCGCGCTGCGGGAGATGCGGCGGCGCTGCGAGGGCGTCCTCGCGGACCAGGCCAAGGAGCACGCCGAGCGGTTCGACGCCTTCGAGCGGGAGGCGGCCGAGCGGGCCGCCGCCGCGGAGGAGCGGGAGGCCGCGGCGGTGGCGGCGGCGGAGGCCCGCCTCTCGGAGGCCAAGCGGGCGTTCGCGGAGGCGGAGGAGGCGGCCCGGCACGGCCAGGAGGACGCGGACGCCACCGCCGCGGAACTCCTCGCGCAGGCCCGCGCCCGGGACGAGCGGGTGGCCAGGAGACGGAGCGGGTGCTGCGGGAGCACGGGGAGGCGCTGGGACGAGGTGCGGGCGCACATGGATCACGTACGGAGCTCGCTGGCGGCCCTCACCGGGCGGGCCGCGGCCGAGTAGGCGCCGGCGCTCCGGTCAGGGGCGCAGCCGGGTGACCGCCGCGACGGGACCGCGCCCTCGTGGGACCGGCGGCGCTCGTAGGGGAGCGAGCAACTCCCTTACGGCCAGCGCCACTTCGTCGATCTCCTCCGGCGTCAGGTGCACGGTGGTCCCGATGGAGCGGTCGGCGGCGCGCAGCGACTGGCGCGGGTCGTCCCAGCGCAGCCGCCACGGCCTGGCCCGGCCGCCACCGTGCGCGGCCTCCTCGATCGGGCCGTGCTCGGCGAGCCGGCGCAGGTGGAACGAGCAGAGGCCCGAGCTGTATCCGAGCCGGGCGGCGGCCTGGGTCGACGTGACCGTGCCGGCCTCGGCCAGCAGGTCGAGCAGCGCGATGCGCACGGGGTGGTCGGGCAGCCGGCGGGCGGGGCCGGGCGCCGCGGCCGTGGACGGGTCGTTCTCCGTGGATTCCTCGGTCACTTTGCAAAGGGTGCTACTTTGCAAAGGGATTGGTCAAGTGACGTGAGGCGGAGGGGAGTTGGGTGGACATGGCCGGGAGCGGGATGTCACCGGAGGTCGAGCGGGGTGCGGTGCGGCGCATCACGGTGGTCGGCGAGGAGGTGCTGCGCCGCCGCTGCGCACCGGTCACGGAGGCGCACTTCGGTACGCCGGAGCTGTCCCGGCTGATCGACGACATGTTCGCCACGAACCACGTCGCGCACGGCGCGGCCATCGCCGCCAACCAGGTCGACGTGGACCTCCAGTTGTTCGTGTACGACATGGAGGACGACTGGGGCGTGCGGCACGTCGGCCACATCGCCAACCCGGTCCTCGACGAGGAGCCGCTCGCCACCCGCAGGCTCGTCGACGAGATGGAGGGCTGCCTCTCCGTCCCCGGCCCGTACAAGCCGGTGCCGCGCGCCGACCACGCGGTCGTCCGCGGCCAGGACAAGGACGGCAACCCGCTCGTCGTCGAGGGCCGCGGCTACTTCGCCCGCTGCCTCCAGCACGAGACCGACCACCTCTACGGCCGGCTTCCACCTCGACCGCCTCGCCAAGCGCGAACGCCGGGACGCGCTGCGGGAGATGGCGGAACTGAGCGACGGGGTCCTGGCCCGCAGGGCGGCGACGGCGGAACGCCTCGGCAAGCAGGCGCCGCCGCCCCGGGTCACAGCGCCGCGCTCCAGTTCCGCGCGGTGCCGGGTCACCCACGCGTGGGCGGCGCGGATCCGCGTCACCACGCCCCGGTCCCGCAGCCGGCGCATCGCCGGGTCGCCCGCGTCGGCGGCCGCGTCGATGCCGCGCAGGCAGCGGTCCTGCCACCACAGGACCGCGGGCAGCAGCGGGGTCCGGTCGAGTCAGGCCGTACGCGTCGCAGAGCAGGCGCAGCTGGCGGCGGGAGGCCTCCGGCACGTCGTCGATCGCGGGCCCGAGGTCCAGGTACTGCCAGCACACGTGGGCGACGTCGTCGACGCGGCGGCCCGGGGCGGCCAGGTCCCAGTCGATGAAGCCGGTGGGACGCCACTCGCCGGCCTCGGTGGCGTACACCGTGTTGCGGGGGTCGAGGTCGTTGTGGCAGACGACCTCTGTGTCCCAGCGGCCAGCCCGGAGTCGGCGGTGACGTCATGGAACTCCCGTACCAGGACGGCGACTTGAGTCAGCGCCTCGGTCCGTGCGTGCCGACCGCTGCTCCCCGGGAGCGAGGGCGGCCCGGCCCGGCAGGTGGTCCAGGACCTCGCGGCCGAGGTCGTCGACGCCGAGGAAGCGGGGCGCGCCCCGCCAGCCCCGCCGCTCGAAGAGGGCGAGCAGCTCGTGCACGTACGCGGAGCGCGGTGCGGGCGTCCTGCGCACCGTCGTGCCCACGCGCGTCACCTGCCGCACGTACCCGCCGGGCAGCGCTTCGCCGTCCGTCATGCCGTGCCGCCTTCCCCGGTCGCAGGTCGCCGGTCGCCGGTCGTCGGAGAACTCCCGCAGCGTAATTCGGTTGGCCGGGCGGGCGGTGGGTGTTAGGTTTCCGGTGATCGTGAAGCCGGCCCAGGAGGTGAGTCCCGTGAACGCTGTATCGCATGGGTGCTCCCCCTGTCCTTCACGGTCGGGCGACTGACGCAGGTGTCGCCGGGAGTGCCAGGACCGCACTTCCGAAGGACGGACACCATGACCACACACGCATCAGGACCGGCATCCCCATCCATCGAGGTCACGCGGGTCGCCGACGACCAGTGGCAGGCCCTGGAGGGCGACCGCGTCGTCGGTACAGGGGACCTCTCGCACCGGGCCGGCGGCCGGGCCTACGTCAGCATCGACGCCTGGCGACGACGCCGCCTTCGACCGGCTCGCCCGCGCGTCATGCCCGCCGCGCTGCCCACGCCGCTGCACACCGTGGTGGACGAGGACGACACGACCTCGTCGCCCGGTGGCGGCAGGCCGGCTTCACGCCGGGGCGCCGCGAGGGCGAGTACGTCGTCCCCACCGATCCCGGCGTCACCGGCTCGGTGCCGCGCCCGTGCCCGAGGGCGTCACGATCGTGCCGTTCGGCGCGCGCGCAGGAGGGCCCGCTGCGCGATCTCGACCGGGCGGTCCGGGACGAGGTGGCGCGCCGCGGGCGGCTGGCACACCATGCCCGCCGAGGTGGTGCCGCTGCCGCCCGGGGTCACCGTCGTCGACCCGGCGAAGTACGCCGTCGCCGTCCTCGACGGCCGGTACGTCGGGATGCTCAGGATCGCGCCCGTGCCGCGCAGGCCGCGGATCGGGCTGCTCGCCGTGCGCGCGGACGTGCGGCGCCGCGGCATCGCCCGGGCCCTGCTCGCCGAGGTCCTCGGCTCGCTGCACGCCGCCGGGGTCGCGGGCGCCTGGGCCGAGGCCCAGGAGTCCAACCGGGCCGCGCTGTCCCTGCTGGCGGAGGTCGGTGCCCGACGGGTCGGCGGCAACGTCGAGTTGGAGCGATCGATAACCATGGCACGCGTGGCGAAGCGGGCATCGAGCTCGAAGGCGTCGTCGTCGAGTGACCCGCAGGGGCGCGACGTTCCGGGTCGAGATGCAGAAGGGGCACGTGGTGCTCGCGCACATCAGCGGGAAGATGCGCAAGCATCACATCAAGATCCTCCCGTACGACCGGGTCCTGGTGGAGATCAGCCCGTACGACCTGACCCGGGGCCGGATCCTCTTCCGCTACCGGTCGTAGCGGCGGGCGGGGGCGGCGTCACCGGCGCCCCCGCCAGGATCCAGCCCTCCACCGCCTCGTAGAGCTGCCGCTGGGCCTGTGCCTTGCGCGGCGCGGTGAGCACCGTGCCCAGCCAGCCGAGGAAGAAGCCCAGCGGGATCGAGACCAGACCCGTCGTCGTGAACGGGAACCAGGTGAAGTCCCGGTCGGGGAAGAGCGACGCCGGGTTGCTCCGACACCAGCGTGGTGCCGGTGATCAGGACCATCGCGGCGAGCGTGCCGCCGATCAGCGTGCAGAGCAGCCCGGTACGGGTGTAGCGGCGCCAGAACAGGCTGTACACCAGCGCCGGGGCGAGCGCGGACGCGCCGATGCCGAGCGCGAGGAAGACCAGCGGCTGCAGGCTGCGGTGCTGGAAGTAGGTGGCGAGCGCGATGGTGAGGGCGCCGACCGCGAGCGCCGAGCAGCGGGCCAGCGTCATCTCCCTGCAGGGGCGTCGGCTCCGTGCGGCCCCAGTGCGCGAACACGTCGTGGGCCAGGGAGTTGGCGCAGGCCAGGATCATGCCCGAGACCGAGGCGAGCAGCGTGAGGAACAGCGCGGTGGTGACCGTCGTGAACACCAGGGCGCCCGCGGTGCTCAGCTCGGCGCCGAACGCGGCGCGCGAGCCGAGCAGGAACGCCGTGTTGCCCTGCGGGTCGGCCGCGGCGATCGCCTTGCTGCCGATCAGCGCCGTCGCCCCGAACCCGATCACCGAGATCATCAGCGCGAACACCCCCGTCGAGGTGACCGCCCAGGACATCGAGCGGCGCACCTCACGGGCGTGCCGCGCCGTGTACATGCGCATCGTGACGTGCGGCAGCGCGGCGCCGCCGAGCATCACCGTCAGATACGCGCTGATCATGTCGAGGCGGGGACTGCCGCTGTGCACGAACTGCAGCCCCGACTTCAGATAGGCGCTGCCCGCGCCGTTGTTGGCCACCGCCGCGGCGAGCAGGGCGCCCGGGTCCCAGTCGAAGCGGCGCAGGATCAGCACGGAGACCACGGTGCCGGAGCCGAGCAGCGTCACGATCTTGAGGAGCTGGATGACGGCGGTGCCCTTCATGCCGCCGATCGCCGCGTAACTGATCATCAGGCCGCCGACGGTGACGATGACGCCGGTCTTGAACCCGGCGCTGTCGAAGCCGAGCAGGAACCCCAGCAGGTCGCCCGCGCCCGCGAGCTGGACGAGCATCATCGGCAGCAGCGCCGCGAGGGTGACCAGGCAGGCCGCGAGCCGCGCGGCGCGGCCCGGCATCCGGCGGGCGAGCACGTCGCCCATGGTGAACTGGCCCGCGTTGCGCAGGGGTTCGGCCAGCAGGAACATCAGGAGCGTCAGGGAGAGCGCGGTGGCCAGCGCGAGGACCGCGCCGTCGTACCCGGTGAGGGCGACGACGCCGCAGGTGCCGAGGACGGTCGCCGCCGAGATGTAGTCACCGGCGATCGCCAGCCCGTTGCGCATCGGGCCGAGCCGGCCGAAGCCCGTGTAGAACTCCGCGAGGTCGTCCCGCTCGGGCCCGGTGACGATGCACAGCAGCAGGATGACCGAGGCGACGCCGGTGAACGCGACCAGGGCCATCGACTCGGTGGACACGGACGTCGCGGCGACGGGGTTCATCGCGTCCTCCCCGGCGGCGCAGCCGGTGGGCGAGCGGGTCGACGCGGCGCCGTGCCGTGTGCTCGTACACGTAGAGCGCCAGACAGGTCACGGGGAACTGGCACACGCCGATCAGCAGGCCGAAGGAGAGGCCGCCGGTGACCGCGCGGGTCATCAGGGACGGGGCGAACGCCGACAGGAGCAGGAACGTGAAGAAGTAGCCGATCGCGGTGAGCGTCGAGACGCGGCGCTGCCAGCGGTAGGCCGTGCGCAGCAGTCTCAGTTCGCCCGCGGGGCCGTCTCGCCGGGTCGACCGGGCCGCGGTCGGGGTGACGAGGCGGTGCGACCGGGCGGCGTGGGGCTGGGGAGGCGGGTACTGCGGGTACGGCTGGGTCATCCCGGGGCTCCTTGCACGGTTCGGGTCCGCCGGGGACGAGCGGACCGCAGGGAGTGTGAGGTGGGGGAGCCGGAACGTTACTCGCAGGTAGGTGAGTTGGGCGAGGGTTTCGACGAACTGATCAGTCGGTTCGGTGGGGGTTGTCTTGTGTCCGGGGTGAGTGTTGCTGGTGGGGGAGTTGTGCCGTGGATGACTTCTCCTGCGCGGTCCCGTCCGGTAGGGGGTCCGCCACGGTTTCCGGTTCCAGGACGGGGAACCGGCGCGGCGCCAGGGTCAGCAGGACCAGCAGCGCCAGACCCGCCGCGCACGCCGCCCCGACGTACACCGAGTCGACCGCCGCGTCGATCGCCTGCCGCACCCCGTCCGCCCCTGGGGTCGCGGGCCACCGCGTCGAGGTCGGTGCCGCTGCCGAGGCGGGCCGAGATCACCCCGTTGGCGACGGCGCCGAACACGGCGGCGCCGATGGTCTGCCCGATCTGCCGGTAGAAGAGGATCGAGGCGGTGGCGGTGCCGCGCTCCGCCCAGCCGACCGTGGACTGCACGCCCACGATGAGCGGCAGCTGGAAGAGGCCGAGGGCCGCGCCGAGCAGCAGGCTGAGCAGCGTCGGCCGCCAGACCGCGCCGGGGAACGGCAGCAGCGGGAACGCGGCGAGCAGCGCCAGCGCCGCCGTCATGCCGAGCGCGGCCGTGTTCCGGAAGCCGATCCTGCGGTAGACGTGCTGGCTCAGGGCCGCCGACACCGGCCAGCTCAGCGTCATCACCGACAGCACGAACCCGGCGGCCGTCGGGGACAGGCCGAGGACGGACTGGGCGTACGTCGGCAGGAACGTGGTCGGCGCGACCATCAGCAGGCCCATCGCGCCGAGCGCCAGATTGACCGCGGCGATCGTCCGGCGCCGCCACACCCAGCCGGGCAGGATCGGTTCGGCGGCCCGCCGTTCGATCGCCACGACGACGCCGATCAGCGCGACTCCCGTACCCAGCAGGGCGATCGAGGACGACGAGGTCCAGGCCCAGGCGACGCCGCCCTGGACCAGCCAGGTCAGCAGCACGCCGCCCGCCGCGAACACGGCGAGGGCGCCCGCCCAGTCGACCTTCGGACGCGGGCGCTCGCGCGGCGCGGCTCGTGCAGGTGGCGGCCCACGAGGAACAGCGCGCGACGGCGCCGATCGGCAGGTTGATCAGGAAGATCCAGCGCCAGCCCGTGGTGGAGGCGAGGACGCCGCCGAGCGCCGGGCCGAGCACCGACGACGTCGCCCACACCGTGGACAACTTCGCCTGGATCCTGGGGCGTTCCTTCAGCGGGTACATGTCCGCGGCCAGGGTCTGCACCGTGCCCTGGATGGCGCCGCCGCCCAGCCCCTGCACCACCCGGAACGCGATCAGGGACCCCATGTCCCACGCGCAGGCGCACAGCAGCGACCCGATCAGGAACAGCACGCTGCCCGCGATCAGGACCGGCTTGCGGCCGAGCGAGTCCGACAGCCGGCCGGCTACACGGGCAGCGTGACCGTCACCGCGAGCAGATAGCCGGAGAACAGCCAGGAGAAGACGGAGAAGCCGCCGAGGTCGCCGACGATCTGCGGGACGGCGGTGGAGACGATGGTGGAGTCCAGGGCGGCGAGCGCCATGGACAGCATCAGCGCGGCGACGACCGCGCCGCGCCGCCGGTCATGGGCGATGTCGGTCACGACCGGGCCCCTCCCCTTTATGTGTTCCCCCTGCACCTATCTCCGCCGCCGAGCTTATGCGGGTGGAGGCGACCCTGAGTAGGGCTCCACCGAGGGGTGGACCTCCCTAGGGGGACCTCCGTACTTCGGACAGGGGACGGTCTCGTCCCCTTGGAGGACGAGCCCGCAGGGGGGTTCCTCCTACCTTCGAGGGGTGGGGTTTTCCCCAGGGAAAGACGGTGACTTCCACCAGCGCGCCCGGGCCCCCGCGTCACCAGACTCTGAACGTGCCGCAGAGAGCTGCGGGCGCAGGTAACCGACATAGGAGAAAAACCGTGACAACGGCTGTGACGATTCCCAGGCACGGGGCACTGGCGGGCGAACGGCTGTTGCCGCGAGGGCACGCCAGGTGGTGAAGGCGTACGGGTCGGGAGACCCGCGTCGTCGCGCTCGACCACGTCGACGTGGACATCGCCCGCGGTCAGTTCACCGCGATCATGGGCCCGTCCGGGTCCGGCAAGTCGACGCTGATGCACTGCCTGGCCGGGCTCGACACCGTGACCTCCGGTCAGATCCATCTCGACGAGACCGAGATCACCGGCCTCAAGGACAAGAAGCTGACGCAGCTGCGCCGCGACCGCATCGGCTTCATCTTCCAGGCGTTCAACCTGCTGCCCACTCCTGAACGCCATCGAGAACATCACGCTCCCGATGGACATCGCGGGCCGCAAGCCGGACGCCGCGTGGCTGCGCCAGGTCGTCGAGACGGTCGGCCTCGCCGAGCGCGCCTCAAGCACCGGCCCACCCAGCTCTCCGGCGGTCAGCAGCAGCGCGTCGCCGTGGCCCTGCGCGCTGGCCGCCCGCCCCGAGATCATCTTCGGTGACGAGCCGACCGGAAACCTCGACTCCCGGGCGGGAGCGGAGGTGCTGGGCTTCCTGCGCCGCTCGGTCGACGAGCCGGCCAGACCATCGTGATGGTCACCCACGACCCGGTCGCCGCCTCCTACGCGGACCGCGTCCTGTACCTGGCCGACGGCCGCATCGTCGACGAGATGCACCGGCCGACCGCCGACGCCGTCCTGGACCGGATGAAGGACTTCGACGCGCGGGGGCGCACGTCATGAGTGCCAACACCGTCATGAAGACCTCGCTGCGCAACTTCCTCGCGCACAAGGGCCGGATGGCCCTCTCCGCCATCGCCGTCCTCCTGTCGGTCGCGTTCGTGACCGGGACCCTCGTGTTCACGGACACGATGGACAAGACCTTCGACAAGCTGTTCACGGCCACCGCGTCCGACGTCACCGTCAGCCCCAAGGACTCCGAGGCGGAGGGCAGCGACACCGGCCGCCCCGAGGCCCTGCCGGCCTCCTGCTCGCCACGGTGAAGCAGGCCGACGGCGTCAAGTCGGCCGAGGGCGCGGTCAGTTCGATGAACGTGACCGTCGTGAACGCCGACAACAAGAACATGGGCTCCGAGACCGGCGCCCCGACCATCGCCGGCAACTGGACGGACAACGACCTCCGTTCCATGGAGATCACCTCCGGGCACGCCCCGCGCGGCCCCACCGAGGTGATGGTCGACGCCGACACCGCGAAGAAGCACCACCTGAAGCTGGGTGACGAGCTCCGCACGATCGCCGTCACCGGCGACATCGCGCCAAGATCGTCGGCGTGGCCTCCTTCACCGTGACCAACCCGGGTGCGGCCGTCGTCTACTTCGACACCGCCACCGCCCAGCGCGAACTCATCGGGAAGACCGGGCAGTTCACGCAGATCAACGTCGCCGCCGCCGACGGCGTGAGCGACGCGCAGCTCAAGAAGAACGTCGCCGCGGAACTCTCCGGGAACGGCACGTACAAGATCCAGACCCAGCAGCAGGCCGCGGACGCCAACTCCGCCGACGTCGGCTCCTTCATGGACGTCATCAAGTACGCCCTGCTCGGCTTCGCCGGCATCGCCTTCCTCGTCGGCATCTTCCTGATCATCAACACGTTCTCCATGCTGGTCGCCCAGCGCACCCGCGAGATCGGCCTGATGCGGGCCATCGGCTCCTCCCGCAAGCAGGTCAACCGCTCCGTCCTCGTCGAGCGCTGCTGCTCGGCGTCGTCGGCTCCGTGGTCGGCGTCGGCGCCGGCGTGGGCCTGGCCGTCGGCCTGATGAAGCTGATGTCCGCCGCGGGCATGGAGCTGTCCACGAACGACCTCACCGTGAAGTGGACGACCCCGGCGGTCGGCCTGCTGCTCGGCATCGTCGTCACCGTCCTCGCCGCCTACCTGCCCGCACGCCGGGCCGGCAAGGTCTCCCCGATGGCCGCCCTGCGCGACGCCGGCACCCCGGCCGACACCAAGGCGGGCGTCGTCCGCGGCATCATCGGCCTGCTGCTCACCGGCGGCGGCGGCTTCGCCCTCTACCTCGCCACGCAGGCCGACAAGGCCAGCCAGGGCTCGCTGTGGCTCGGCGTCGGCATCGTCGCCTCGCTCATCGGCTTCGTGGTCGTCGGCCCGCTGCTCGCCGGCCTCGTGGTCCGCGTCATCAGCGCCGTCCTGCTCCGGTTCTTCGGACCCGTCGGACGGATGGCCGAGCGCAACGCGCTGCGCAACCCGCCGCGCCGCACCGGCGCCACCGGCGCGGCCCTGATGATCGGCCTCGCCCTGGTCGCCTGCCTCTCCGTCGTCGGCTCCTCGATGGTCGCCTCGGCCACCGACCAGCTCGACAAGTCGGTCGGCGCCGACTTCATCGTCGAGGGCCAGGGCGGCATCATGCCGCAGGCCGCCGACGCCCTGAAGAAGGTCAAGGAGGACGGGCTCGTCTCCCACGTCACCGAGGTCAGTGGGTCAAGACCACGCTGACCACCCCGGGCGGCGTCAAGGAGGAGGAAGAGCGCTCCGCGGCCAGCCCCAGCTACGCCCAGGACCTCGCGGCGCGAGGCCACCTCCGGCGAGCTCTCGGCGGCGTACGGGAAGAACGCGATGTCGGTCGGCTCCGAGCTTCGCCGAGCGCAACCATCTCGAGGTCGGCGACACCATGACCGTCGCCTTCCACCACGGCTCCACGGCCAAGCTGCGGATCGCGGCGATCACCTCGGACGACACCGCCTTCGACAAGGGCGCGATGTACACCAACATCGCCACCGCCGAGCAGTACCTGCCCAAGGACCGGGTGCCGCTCAACGGGATGATGTTCGCGAAGGCCGCCGACGGCAGCGAGGCCGCCGCCTACAAGGCGCTGAAGTCGTCCGTCGCCGCCGACCCGACCGTCAAGGTCAAGGACCAGACCGACTACAAGGAGACCCTGAAGGACCAGGTCGGCCAGCTCCTCAACATGATCTACGGGCTCCTCGCCCTCGCGATCATCGTGGCGGTCCTGGGCGTCGTGAACACCCTGGCGCTCTCCGTGGTCGAGCGGACCCGGGAGATCGGCCTCATGCGGGCCATCGGCCTCTCCCGCCGCCAGCTGCGCCGCATGATCCGCCTGGAGTCGGTGGTCATCGCCCTCTTCGGCGCCCTGCTCGGCCTCGGCCTGGGCATGGGCTGGGGCGCGACGGCCCAGAAGCTGCTGGCCCTGGAGGGCCTCGGCGTCCTGGAGATCCCCTGGCCGACGATCGTCTCGGTCTTCATCGGCTCGGCCTTCGTGGGCCTGTTCGCCGCCCTGATCCCGGCGCGTTCCGGGCGGGCCGGATGAACGTCCGAACGCCATCGCCACCGACTAGACCCGATCGGTCCGAGCGGACCGAGGAGCCCGCCGAGCGGCCGCGACCGCGGCCCGCCGGTGGGGCTCCTCCGTGGTGGACCGGCACGGTCGGCGCCCCGGCGCGCGCCGACGTACCCTGGAACCCCCGGCCCGTCACACGTGTCGGGTCCTTTGCGTTGCCCACCCCAGGACCGGGAAGGTCAAGGCCCCCATGAGCCTGCACGGACTGCTCGACGCCGTCGTCAAGGACGCGGCCCTCACCGAAGCGGTGAAGGCCGCGGGCGACGGCAACCGCATGCACATCGACCTCGTGGGCCCGCCCGCGTCGCGCCCCTTCACGGTGGCGGCGCTCGCCCGCGAGGCGAAGCGGCCCGTGCTGGCCGTCACCGCCACCGGCCGCGAGGCCGAGGACCTGCCGCGGCGCTGCGCTCGCTGCTGCCGCCGGACGGCGTCGTCGAGTACCCGTCGTGGGAGACGCTGCCGCACGAGCGGCTCTCCCCGCGCTCCGACACCGTGGGCCGGCGCCTCGCCGTGCTGCGCCGCCTCGCCCACCCCAGCACCGACGACCCGGAGACCGGCCCGGTGTCCGTGGTGGTCGCGCCCGTCCGCTCGGTGCTGCAGCCGCAGGTGCAGGGGCTCGGCGACCTGGAGCCCGTCGCGCTGCGCACCGGGCGGAGCGCCGATCTGAACGAGACGGTCGAGGCGCTCGCCGCGGCCGCGTACGCCCGCGTCGAACTCGTCGAGAAGCGCGGCGAGTTCGCGGTCCGCGGCGGCATCCTCGACGTCCTCCCGCCGACCGAGGAGCACCCGCTCCGGGTCGAGTTCTGGGGCGACGACGTCGAGGAGATCCGCTACTTCAAGGTCGCCGACCAGCGGTCCCTGGAGATCGCCGAGCACGGCCTGTGGGCGCCGCCCTGCCGGGAGCTGCTGCTCACCGCCGACGTACGCGCCAGAGCGGCGGCCCTCGCCGAACAGCACCCTGAGCTGGGCGAACTGCTGGGCAAGATCGCCGAGGGCATCGCCGTCGAGGGCATGGAGTCCCTCGCGCCGGTCCTCGTCGACGACATGGAACTGCTCCTCGACGTGCTGCCCGCCGGATCGATGGCCGTGGTCTGCGACCCGGAGCGGGTACGGACCCGGGCCGCCGACCTCGTCGCCACCTCGCAGGAGTTCCTCCAGGCGTCCTGGGCGGCCTCCGCGACCGGCGGCGACGCCCCCATCGACGTGGGCGCCGCGTCGCTGTGGTCCATCGCGGACGTCCGCGACCGGGCCCGCGAGCTCGGCATGATGTGGTGGTCGGTGTCCCCTGTTCGCCGCCGACGCGGACCTCGACGGCGACACGCTGCAGCTCGGCATGCACGCGCCCGAGACGTACCGCGGCGACACCGCCAAGGCCCTGCCGACACCAAGGGCTGGCTCGCGGACGGCTGGCGGACCGTGTTCGTCACCGAGGGCCACGGTCGCGACCCGCACCGTCGAGGTGCTCGGCGGCGAGGGCATCGCGGCCCGCCTCGACAAGGACCTCGCCGAACTCGCGCCCTCCGTCGTCCAGGCATGGCCTCGCGGCAGCCTCGAATTCGGCTTCGTGCACCCGGAGTTGAAGGTCGCCGTCCTCACGGAGACCGACCTCACCGGGCAGAAGACGGCCGGCAAGGACGGCCAGCGGATGCCCGCCAGGCGCCGCAAGACCATCGACCCGCTCACCTCGAATCCGGCGACTACATCGTGCACGAGCAGCACGGCGTCGGCCGCTACATCGAGATGGTGCAGCGCACGGTCCAGGCGCCACCCGCGAGTGCTCGTCGTCGAGTACGCGCGCCAGCGCGGCCAGCCCGGCGACCGCCTCTACATCCCCACCGGCTCAGCTGGAGCAGATCGCAGTACGCATCGGCGTGCGAGGCCCGACCCCGCGGCTACCGCTCGGCGGCGCCGACTGGACGAAGACTCAGGCGCGCGCGCCAAGAAGGCGGTCAGCGGAGATCGCCGCCGACCTGATCAAGCTGTACTCGGCGCGCATGGCGGCGCCCGGCCACGCCTGCCGGCCCGGACACCCCGTGGCGGCGGGAGCTGGAGGACGCGTTCCCGTACGCGGAGACGCCCGACCAGCTGACCACCATCGCCGAGGTCAAGGAGGACATGGAGAAGACGGTCCCGATGGACCGGCTGATCTGCGGCGACGTCGGCTACGGCAAGACCGAGATCGCGGTCCGCGCCGCCTTCAAGGCCGTCCAGGACGGCAAGCAGGTCGCGGTCTCTCGTCCCGACGACCCTCCTCGTGCAGCAGCACTTCGGCACGTTCTCCGAGCGGTACGCCCAGTTCCCGGTCAGCGTGAGGCGCTGAGCCGCTTCAGACGGACACCGGGTCGAAGGCGACGCTCGAAGGGCTGCGCGACGGCTCCGTCGACATCGTCATCGGCACGCACCGCCTGTCTCCTCCGAGACCAAGTTCAAGGACCTGGGCCTGGTCATCGTCGACGAGGAGCAGCGGTTCGGCGTCGAGCACAAGGAGCAGCTGAAGAAGCTGCGGGCCAACGTCGACGTCCTCACGATGTCCGCGACCCCATCCCCCGTACGCTCGAAATGGCGGTCACCGGCATCCGGGAGATGTCGACGATCACGACCCCGCCTCGAGGAGCGCCACCCGGTCCTCACCTTCGTCGGACCGTACGAGGAGAAGCAGATCGGCGCGGCCATCCGCCGCGAACTGCTCCGCGAGGGCCAGGTCTTCTACATCCACAACCGCGTCGAGTCGATCGACCGGGCGGCGGCCCGGCTGCGCGACATCGTGCCCGAGGCGCGCATCGCGACCGCCCACGGCCAGATGTCGGAACAGGCCCTGGAACGGGTCGTCGTGGACTTCTGGGAGAAGAAGTTCGACGTCCTCGTCTCCACGACGATCGTCGAGTCCGGCATCGACATCTCGAACGCCAACACGCTCATCGTCGAGCGCGGCGACAACCTCGGCTCTCTCCCAGCTCCACCAGCTGCGCGGCCGTGTCGGCCGTGGCCGGGAACGCGGCTACGCGTACTTCCTCTACCCGCCCGAGAAGCCCCTGACGGAGACGGCTCACGAACGCCTCGCGACGATCGCCCAGCACACGGAGATGGGCGCGGGCATGCACGTCGCGATGAAGGACCTGGAGATCCGCGGAGCCGGAAATCTCCTCGGCGGAGAGCAGTCCGGCCACATCGCGGGCGTCGGCTTCGACCTGTACGTCCGCATGGTCGGCGAGGCCGTGCGGACCACCGGGCCTCGCTGACGGCGGCGTGGAGGAGGAGCCGCCGCTGGAGGTCAAGATCGAGCTGCCGGTCGACGCGCACGTCCCGCACGACTACGCGCCCGGCGAGCGGCTGCGTCTCCAGGCGTACCGGGCCATCGCCTCCGCGAACACGGAGGAGGACGTCAGGCACGTCCGCGAGGAACTCGCCGACCGCTACGGCAAGCTGCCCGAGCCCGTCGAGAACCTGCTGCTGGTCGCGGGCCTGCGCATGCCGTCCCGCGCCTGCGGGGTCGGCGAGATCGTCCTCCAGGGCAGCAACATCCGGTTCGCGCCGGTGGAGTTGCGGGAGTCGCAGGAGCTGCGGCTCAAGCGCCTCTACCCGGGCACTGTCATCAAGCCGGCCACGCACCAGATCCTCGTCCCGCGTCCGAAGGCGGCGAAGGTGGGCGGCAAGCCGTTGGTCGGCCGCGAGCTGCTGGCTTGGGTGGGCGAGTTCTTGACGTCGATCCTGGGTTCGTAGGGAGCCGCTGGTTCGTGTGCGGGTGGGGTGGGGGCTGCCCCGGAACGTCCTCGACCGCGGCCCGGTGGGCGCGTCTCGCGCAGTTCCCGCGCCCCTGAAGACCGACTGCGTCTGCCGGTTGGGCCTTCGTCGCGGACTGCGGGCGCGTGGGGCTTCTCGCGCAGTTCCCCGCGCCCCTGGAAGGCATGCGCTGACGCGCAGCCTTCCCCGCCGGGAGATGCCGCACCGCAGGTGCGCATCTCAGGGGCGCGGGGAACTGCGCGACCGGCCACGACGGTGGTGCACCTCGCGACGACAGCCCTCACCGGCTTTTAGGGGCGCGGGGAACTGCGCGAGCAACCGCGACGGTGGTGCAGCCCGCGATGACAGCTCAACCCGGCAGACGCATCCGGTTTTTAGGGGCGCGGGGAACTGCAGCGATCCAGCCGCGACGGTGGTGCACCCCGCGACGAATGGTCAGCCCGGCAGACGCAGTCGGATCAGCCCCACCCCACCCGCACCCGCCGAAGAACCCGAAACCTGCAACGGCGAAGCGCTAGACCGACCCCCAGCGGATGCGTCGAGTGCTGAGGTCAGGCGGTCGCAGAGCGATCTGCACCGCGATCCGCCGCTCGATCACCGCGAGCCGCTCCCGGGCGACCGCAAGAACCCGGGCGAAGGCGCCCCGCCAGCATGTCGCCGTCCAGGCACGGCAGGAACACCCGGACGTCGTCCACGGTGAGTCCCGCTTCCACCAGCATGCGGATGTTGCCGACGCGGGTCACGGCAGCGTCGTCGTACACCGGTACCTCGTTCCCGCCCGCGAGGGCGTGAGCAGACCCGCCTGCTCGTAGTGGCGCAACGCGCGCGGCGTCGCCCCGGTGGCCGCGGCGAGTTCGCCGATCCGCATGGTCTGCGTGGTCCCCATGGGGGCATCGTCACGCCACCACCGCACCCCCGTCCACCGGAACGATCACCCCGGTGACGAACGACGCGGCCGGCGACGCGAGATGGAGGATCGTGGCGGCGACCTCCTCCGGCCGCCCGACGCGGCCCATCGGCGTGTGGTCCAGCTGCCACCTGCGGATCGCGGCTCGCTCCTCGGGCGTGAACGCGGCGTGGTCGGCGATGGGCGTCTCGATCGCCCCTGGGCGCGACCGCCGCGACCCGGACGCCGCGCGGAGCGAGCTGCACGGCCCAGCTGCGGGTGAGGGAGTCGAGGGCCGCCTTCCCGGCCGCGTAGAGGGAGTTGCCGGGCCAGCCGCGCTGCCCGACGGCCGTCGTCACGTTGATCACGACGCCCCGCGCGGCGGACAGCGCGGGCAGCGCCGCCTGGGTGAGCAGGACCGGGGCGACCAGGTTCGTGCCGAGCAGGGCGCGCGCGGAGTCGCGCGTGTAGGTCTCCAGGACTCGGATCCGGTGACGCCCGCGTTGTTGACGAGGACGTCGATGCGGCCGTGCGTCTCCAGCGCGGTGCGGACGATGCGCGCGGGTCCGTCGGCCGCGGTGACGTCGGCGCTGAGCGGGGTGATCAGACCGGGGGCGTACGCGGCGGTCTCCGCGAGCGGGCTCCGGCCTGCGGCCGACGGCGACGACGGGGTGGCCGACCGCGGCGAAGGCGTGGGCGGTGGCGCGGCCGATGCCGGTGCCCGCTCCGGTGACGACGACTGTTCCGCGCTCGACGGTGGCGTTCATGGTGTCCATACCGATCGTCTGACCCTGACGCCAGTGGCAAGGTCAAACAGGGAGGGCCACCACCATGTCCGACACGCCGTGCCCGACGCCAAGGTCCGTCAGATGTGGCACCTGCTGGAGCCGCTGCACGCGGTGCTCTACTACGCGCCCGAGGCCTTCGAGGAGGCCGCCGCGCTCGGCTACGAGGTGGGGGAGCGGTGGCCGAGACTACTTCGCGTGGCGGGCCGCCCCGCTGGGCGCGCGCCGGCGCCACCCGGGTCGCGTCCGCGTTCTACAGCTTCAACCCGGCCATGGTCGCCGAGCACGTGCCCGCGGCCTGGGAGGTGGCGTCGCCCGACGACGTCCTGGCCGCCCGGCTGCGCGGCGTCGACCGCGCCTACCGGGCGCTGTTCGGTGACGTTCTGGACGGGCCCGAGCTGTCCCGCGCCGCCGATCTGGCCCGCCGGGCCGCCGAGGCCGTGCACGTCGAGGGCCGTCCGCTGGCCGCCGCCAACGCCGAACTGCCCTGGCCCGACGCCCGCACCTGGTGCTGTGGCAGGCCGCGACGGTGCTGCGCGAGCACCGCGGCGACGGCCACGTCGCGGCGCTGCTGACGGCGGCTCGGCCGGCCGACTCTGGTGTCGTTCGCGGCGATCGGCGCGGCGCCCCTGGAGACGTTCGCGAGCCGCGGCTGGACCCGGAACCAGTGGGACGCCTCGCACCAACTCCTCGCCGGCCGGGGCCTGTTGGACGACGACGGGATCGCCACCGACGCGGGCCGCGCGCTGCGCGCGAGGTCGAGACGATGACGGACCGGCTCGCCACGGGCCCCTGGCGGTCCCTCGGCGCGAGACGCCACGGCCGAACTCGCGGAGCTGCTCGGCCCGTTGTGGGTGAGCGTCCTCGGCTCCGGACTGCTGCCGTCCGTCACGACGTCTGGGCATCGGCAAAGTGTGATCATGCTTCAGGTACGGTGAGCGGGCCGAACGACACCAAATGGGAGGTAGTGCCGTGCTGCGAGGGCCGGACGGGCCGTGGTCGCCGTGCTGGCGGCCGTCGTGGCCGTCACCGGGTGCGAGGCGACCACCGGTGGCGGGGGCGAGTCGGGGCCCGAGCCGCACGGCGCGACGGGCAGCGCGCTCGCCGCCGTCGACGCGCTCACGGTCAGGAGCCGCGCGCCGAAGACCGGTTACGCGCGCGAGCGGTTCGGCAGCGCCTGGGCCGACACCGACTCCAACGGCTGCGACACCCGCGACGACATCCTCAAGCGGGACCTGGACGGGGTGCGGTTCGCCGACGGCGAGTGCAAGGTCTCCGCCGGGTCCCTCGCCCCCGATCCGTACGGCGGCGGCGACATCGCGCTCGTGCGCGGCCGCAGCCAGGTCGACATCGACCACCTCGTCGCGCTGTCCGACGCCTGGCAGAAGGGCGCCTTCCAGTGGGAGCCGAGCAAGCGCATCGCGTTCGCCAACGACCCGCTCAACCTGCTCGCCGTGGGCGCCACGCCCAACCGCAGCAAGGGGGACGGCGACACGGCCACCTGGCTGCCGCCGAACAAGGGCTACCGGTGCACCTACGTCGCCGGGCAGGTCGCCGTGAAGAAGAAGTACGTGTGGGTGACCGGCGCCGAACGCGACGCCATGAAGCGGGTGCTGGGCGGCTGCCCGGACCAGAAGCTGCCCACCGGGGGAAATCCGACTGCGGCGCCGCCCCGGTTCCATGCACGATGAGCGCATGACGACGACCGACCGGGACACCGGCCTCACTCATCACCACGCTCGCCGAGCGCCCCGAGCTCGCCGTGGACATGTGGACGATGCCGGACACCTGGCCGGAGTTCATCGCCCACGACCGGGTGGGCGCCGCCCTGCTGCGGTGGGCCTGGCAGGAGCTGCGCGACTACGCGTTCGTCGCCACGGACACCGCGTGGGGACCGTGGTCGCCAAGGCGTACAGCGTGCCGTGTCGCGCTGCACGCCGAGGGCGCGGCGCGCTGCCCGACGGCGGCTGGGACCAGGTGCTCCAGTGGGCGTTCACCGACCGCGCCCGGGCGTCGAGCCCGACACCGTCAGCGCCATCGAGATCACGATCAGGCCGGGCCTCCTGGGCCGCGGCCTGTCGGGGCGGATGCTCGCCGCGATGCGGGAGAACGCGCGGGCCCGCGGCTCGGCGAGGTCGTCGCGCCCGTGCGGCCGAGCGCCAAGCACCTGGAGCCGGCGACGCCGATGAGCGAGTACGCGTACCGCGTGCGGGAGCCGGACGGGCTGCCGGCGGACTGCTGCGGGTGCACGTGCGCCGGCGGCGTCATCGAGAAGGTGGCGCCCGCCTCGATGACCGTGTCCGCCTCGCCCGCCGAGTGGCGGAGTGGACCGGGCTCCCCTTCGACACGAGCCGGCGCCGCCGAGCGCCTTCGGGTCTGGTGCCGGTGCACTGTCTGCTCCGAGCGGGACCTCGCCGCGTACGTCGAGCCGAACGTGTGGGTGCGGCACGCGCTGTGAGCGCGTGCCGCGTCCCCACCCTCGGTGGCCCTGCACAGCTTGAGGTCCCACTGCGCAGAGCGTCGTACTCGAAGCTCGGCGCGACCTCGACCGTCAGGTTCTTGGCGGCGGCCGGGCTGCCGTAGCCGTAGACGACCGTGGCCTTCTTGCCGTGGCGGTGTGATGGTGCCCTCGAAGCCCGTGCCGACCTTGTCGTCGAAGATCTGCTCCGCGCCGACACACCGTCGGCGCCGGCGCGGGCGTCGGCGGACAGCAGGCTCGCGTCGAACTTCTCCTGCTGTCGTTCGTGACGGTCACGGTCACCTTGTAGGCGTGGTTGCCGCTCTTGTGGCCCGCCGCGTACTTCGCTCGGGCTGAACGCGACCGCGTTCGACACGGTGACGGTCAGGTCGTCGTCGTAGACCACCGAGTCGCCCGCCTCGAGCGCCTTGCCCGTCCGGCTTCTCGTCGCCCTTGCCGCCCTTGTCCTTGCCACTGTCCTTGTGCGTCGGCGCCGCCGGACGGCTTCGTGTCTCTTCGCCTTGCGTCCGACACCGACTTGTTGATCTCGTCCACGGCGTCGTCGACGGCCTTGAACGTCGTGCACGCGCCGAAGACCGCGAGGCCCAGGGAGACCAGCGCGAGGATCGCCCGGCCAGCGCCACGCCCTTGTCGTCGCCTCGCCGCGCTTGGCGCGGCCCCGGCCCTGTCAGGCCCAGGATCAGCGCGACCACACCGAGGATGCCGGCCAGCCAGAACATGAACGGGATCAGGCCCGACACGGCGCCGATGATGCCGAGGATCAGCGCCGCCGTCCCCAGTCCGTTCCGCGCGATCTGCTGCTGGGGCTGCTGCTGCGGCGGCTGGGTTCCGGCGGGTACTGGGGTGCTGCTGGGCCTGCGACATGTCTGTTCTCCGAGATGAGAGACGCCAACCTCCCCCGGCTTTCTCCGTATCCGGCGGTTGGCTGGGTCAAGAACACCATTGCCTGTGAACCGAGTCAACCGCGTTCACGGAGATCGACGTGTGAACAGTTGTGGACCGGTTCTTACGTCGAGGTCGGTAGGGTCGGGCGCATGGAGAACGCGACAGAGGTGACGGCCGCCGGAATCGCCCGGCTCGCCGAGGGTCGGACGGGCCGCGGTCAGCAGCTGGCGGCGACGGCACGCCGACTTCAAGCCGGTGGGCGGCACCGAGACCAGCCCTCCTTCGCGCTCGCCGAGGTCGAGGAGCGGCTGCGCGCAGGGCGAAAGCTCGCCGAGGTCCCGCTGCGCGAGCGCGTCTGGCAGCGCAGCTCGCCGGCCACGCGGGCCCGGTCACCGCGCTGCTGCACGCCGGAGCCGTCCTCCTGCTCGTCCACGACCGCTCCACGGAGTGGCTCGCGCTGAACGGCGAGAGCGACGACCGCCTCCTCGCCGAGCGCCTGCCCGCCGCCCTCGAAGGCGCGTCCTCGCCCCCGCTTCGGACCGGCCCACGAGCGCGCCCTCGCCACCCCGAAGGCAGCCGCCCTGCTCCGTCCGTGCCCCTGCGTTGCGCGGCGCCGCCGAGCTCGCCGCCGACCTCGGCACCCGCCGCGCCTTCGCGTTCCTGCTCGGCCGCCACCTCGACGCGAACCCGCGGCAGTACACGCTCACCCCGCCGGGACCCGCCGCCCTGATGGCCGCCCTCGCCGGACCCGCCGACACCGCCTCGACCCGGCCTGCGGCACCGGCGCAGTTCCTGCTGCGCGCCGTGCGCACCCTCGACCCGCGCGCGGACCAGCACCTGTACGGCCAGGACTGCAAAGCGCCCGACCTCGCGGCGCTCACCGCCCTGCGCCTCGCGCTCGACGACTCGGCAGCACCCCGCCGCCCACCCTCCGCACCGCCGCCGCCGACACCCTGCGCGGCGACGCGCTGCCGACGACGTGCGGGCCGACGTGGTGCTCGCCCACCCGCCGTTCAACGAGCGGGGCTGGGGCCACGACGAGCTGGCCTACGACCCGCGCTGGGAGTACGGCTTCCCGGCCCGCACCGAGTCCGAACTGGCGTGGTGCAGCACGCGTTGGCCGCCTGAAGGACGGCGGCACCGCCGTCCTCCTGATGCCGCCCACCGTCGCCTCCGCCGCTCCGCCGCCGGATCTCGCGCCGACCTGCTGCGTGCCGCGGCGCCCTGCGCGCGGTGATCGCCCTGCCCGCGGGCGCCGTCCCGCCGAACAACATCCCGCTGCACCTGTGGGTCCTGCGCCGCCCCGCCGCCGCCACGCCCGCCCCCGAACTGCTCCTCGTCGACACTCACCGGCACCGCGTCCGGCGACGTCCGCGAACAGCAGGCGTGGGCCGTCGTGCAGCAGGCGGCACTCGACGCCTGGCACGCCTTCGACCGGGACGGACGTCTCGCCGAGCGGCCCGGACTCGCCCGCTCCGTGCCGGTCATCGAGCTGCTCGACGACGAGGTCGACCTCGCGCCCGCGCGCCGGCTGCCCCGCCCGCCGCGGGCGACGGCGGCGCCAAGCCGAGCTGGTCTCCGTACGCGAGGAGCTCACCGAGACGCTGCGCCTGGCCACGAAGCTCACCCCGAGGACGCCCGCCCGGCAGACTCGGCGGGGCGCTGGCCGCAGACCACCGTCGGGAACTCGCGCGCGCGGGCGCCCTCACGCTCCACACCGCCGCGACCGCGAGCGGCACCGGCGGGCTCCGCGCGCGTGCCGCGCTCACCGACCACGACGTGCTCACCGGCGCCGTCCGTCCGGTTCTGCCGGTTCGGCCGGCGAGGATCCGGTGCTCCTGGCGACCGGGGACGTCGTCGCGCCCGTCGCCGGCAGAGCAGGCGCGACCGCCCGCGTCGTCGACGAGGCCACCGCGGGCGCCGCGCTCGGCGCGGCCTCGCGCTGCTGCAGCTCCCGACCGGCCGCGCTCGACCTGCCGCGGTTCCTCGCCGGGTTCCTGCGCGGCACCGCGAACAACCGGCAGGCCAGCAGTTACGCAGCCACCGCGACCCGGCTCGACGTGCGCCGCCTCCAGCCGCCCCGCCTCCCCTGCCCGAACAGGCCGGATACGGCGAGCGGTTCAGAGGGCCATCGCCGCTTTCGAGGAGGCGCGCTGAGGCGCGCGCGAGCCGGCTCGGCGAGCAGCGCTCGTCCAGGGCCTGCACGACGGCCTCACCGACGGCCCTGTTGGAACCGAGTGAGGCTCTGCGCGATCCAGGTAGACAACGGTTCGGCATACAACCCGCCTGTTGTCCCGGTCGGCCATACGCTCGCCCGATGGAGCACGCAGTTCGAACGCAGGCACCCACCCAGCAGGAGCGAGCCATGCACGGCCACGGCTATGCGCCGCCGCCCAGGCTTCCGCCGCCCGGAGCAGCAGGCAGAGATCACTGCGCGTGCTCTTCGTGGCGATCGCCGTCCTGACGGTCGGCTTCCTCGTCTCGTGCCACGACGCTCCGGCTCGCCCGACCACCCGCAGCAAGGTCGACGCGGGTCTTCGGCGCCGTCGCCGGAGTCCAGCTCTCGTCTGCTGGGTCGGCGCCTTCAGCGATCCGGCGGTGAGGAGTCTCGCCACCTGGTGGGGCAATGCCGCGATGGGCCTGATGCTGGTAGAACCTCGCCGTGTCGGTCACGTATTACCTGGTCGCCGACATCCGGCACGGCCGCCGGCAGCAGCTCGGTGCGGCCGGTCCCGCCTCCTGTACGGCATGCCGCAGCGCCGCAGCGCCTCGTACGGCTACCCGCAGCCCCAGCCGCAGACCTAGCCCGCAGAGACGCCCCCGCCGCCGATGCACGCGATGCTTCCACCAGACCGCGGGCCCCACGCCGCCGGCCGCCGCAGAACCAGCACCGAGCCAGCACCCGAGCCAGCACCCGAGTCAGTGCCGCCACCTGAGCCAGCACCGAGCCAGACCCAGGGCCAGATCTGCCCGGTCAGACGCAGGGTCAGCCCCCGCACCGCATCGACCAGGTCCGTCGCCGAGCTGGACGAGCTGAGCGACTACCTGCGCAAGCAGGACGGCGGCCGGTGACCAGTTCGGCAGGGCTGCCCACCACGGCAGGACGCGTCGTCGCGGGATCGTGCCACTGAACTCTCCACGCTCATCGGCCAGGGCGGCATGGGCCAGGTCTGGACGGCGTACGACCAGCGCTCTGACCGCCGCGTCGCCGTCAAGCTGGTCCGCCCCGACCGGGTCGCGGGCGCCGAGGCCGACGAACTGCGCCGCCGCTTCCTGCGCGAGTGCCGCGTCACCGCCCAGGTCGACCACCCCGGCCTGGTCACCGTGCACGACGCGGGCACCGAGGACGGCGGCCCCGACGGCGCCTCGTTCCTGTACCTCGTCATGCAGTACGTCGACGGCTCCGACCTCGCCGACCACCTCGCCGAGCACGACCCGTACCCGTGGCCCTGGGCCGTCTCCATCGCCGCCCAGCTGTGCGCCGTGCTCTCCGCCGTGCACGCGGTGCCGATCGTGCACCGCGACCTCAAGCCGCGGAACGTGATGGTCAAGAAGGACGGCACGATCACCGTCCTCGACCTCGGCGTCGCGTCCGTCCTCGACACCGACACCACCCGCCTCACCCACACCGGCTCACCCATCGGCACCCCCGCCTACATGGCGCCCGAGCAGGCCATGGGCGGCGCCGTCGGCCCGTACACCGACCTGTACGCGCTCGGCGTGCTGCTGCACGAACTCCTCAGCGGCGACGTCCCGTTCGCGGGCACCACCGCCCTCGGCATCCTCCACCGCCACCTGTACGAGGCCCCGCTCCCGGTCCGCCAGCTGCGCCCCGAAGTACCGGAGGCCCTGGAGAACCTCGTCCTGCGCCTCCTCGCCAAGGACCCGCAGCACCGCCCCGCCTCCGCGCAGCAGACCTACGAGGAACTGCTCCCGCTGCTGCCCGCACGCGGCGTGCCCACCGGCCACCCGCTCGACCCGACCCGCCCCTTCCTGCGCCCGCACGCCCCCTGGCCCGACCGGGCCGTCACCCCCGCGCCGCAGCCCGCCGGATCCGACGTCCAGGGCGACCGCCCCGACGTGGCACGCGCGGTCGACGAGGTCAAGCGCCTCCTCGGCGAGGGCCGCATCACCCAGGCCGTCGACATCCTCGGCGCGATCCTGCCCGCCGCGGCCGCCCAGCACGGCGAGCACTCGCCCGTCGTCCGCACCCTGCGCAAGCAGTACGCCGCCACGCTCATGGACGACGGCCAGTACCGCCGCGCCCTGCCCGAACTGCGCCGCCTCGCCGACGAGCGCGCCGCCGAGGCCGGCCACGCCGACCCGCAGTCGCTCCAGTTCCGCTACGAGTCGGCCCAGTGCCTCGAAGCCCTCGGCGAACCGGCCGCGGCCCTCGCCGAATACCGGTCCCTGCTGCCGTACTACGAGAACCAGTACGCCACCACGGACCTGCGTCTCGCCCTCGAAGTACGCCGCCGCATCGGCCAGTTGCTGCTCGCCGTCGGCGACCGGGGCGCCGCCCAGGAGACCCTGGTCCGCCTCCTGCACGACTCCGAGCGGCTGCACGGCCCCGGCCACCCGTTCCCCGCCGAGGTCCGCCGCACCCTGCAATGGCTGGGCCAGGTCAGAGGCTGACCCTCCCTTTGCGTTCCCTTGGCGGTGCGCCTGCCATGATCGTCCGCGCAGGTGCGGCACCAGCGGAACGCACAGCAGGACAGGGGTGGGGACATGGCAGGGCACAAGCTGTCGAGAAGACGTCGCAGGATCGCCGGGGCGGCGGTCGGCGCCGCCGTACTCGCCGGCGGCATCACCGTCCAGCAGTCCCTCGCCACCACGGCCTGGCCCGCCGCCGCGTACTACAAGGGCCGCGCGTTCGACACCTGCACGGCGCCCTCCGCCACCGCCATGAAGGCCTGGCACACCGGCTTCTACGGAGCGGCCGCCGTCTACGTCGGAGGCAGGAACCGCGGCTGCGCCCAGCCCAACCTCACCGCCTCCTGGGTGAAGACCGTCACCTCCCAGGGCTGGAAGCTGATCCCGCTCTACGTAGGCGCACAACCGCCGTGCGCGAGCGGCTCCAACCCGGAGAAGATGACGTCCACGACGGCCGCCTCGCTCGGCGCCACCGACGGCGCCGACGCGGTGAACAAGGCATCCGCGCTCGGCATGAAGGCGGGCAGCGCGCTCTACCTCGACGTGGAGGCGTACGACGTCACGAACTCCTCCTGCAACACCGCCGTCCTCACCTACGTGCGCGCCTGGCAGAAGGCCGTCCACGCGAAGTACTACCGCACCGGCATGTACGGCTTCTCCAGCTCCGGCGCCAAGGCCGTCGCCACGACGACCGACCGCAGCAACCTGCCGGGCAACCTCTGGTACGCCAAGTGGGACAAGGTGAACACGACCACCACCGACTGGCCGTTCGCCACCACCCTGTGGACCGGCCACCACCGCGGCCACCAGTACATGGTCAACAGCAAGGAGTCGCGCGGCGGTTACCCGATCACCGTGGACCGCGACGCCTGGGACGCCCCGGTGGCCGTGGTCGGCTGAGAGAGCGTGCCGCCCCGTCGATACCTCAACTCGCGGCGAATCGTTGTCGAATAGGTGGCCGAGGAAGCGGCCACCTCCTAACATCGATCATCGCCGGACTTTGTGCACCGACGCACAAACTCGCCGCAGGGAGGCCCACCTTGCACCGCCGCAACAGCCGCCGCACCGCGCTCGTCCTGTCCGCCGCCGCCATCGCCGCGGTCCCCGCCCTCACCGCCTGCGGAAGCGAGGCCCACCCCGGCGCCGCGGCCGTCGTCGGGGGCCAGCGCATCACCGTCTCCCAGCTGGAGAGCCGGGTGAACGAGGTGCGGGACGCCCAGCAGGACGCCACCGCGGACTCCGCCCAGTACGAGCAGGCCATCGCCAAGACCGGCGGCCTCACCCGGAACACGCTGCACACCATGGTCCTCGACCGGGTCCTGCACCGCGCCGCCACCGACGCGGGCGTCACCGTCTCCCGCAAGGAGATGCAGGGCATGCGCGCCGGCCTCGAACAACAGGCGGGCGGCGCCAAGCAGTTGGAGGTGGCCTGGCTCCAGCAGTACAACATCCCGCCGAAGCGGCTCACCGAGAGCCTGCGCACCGAGATCGAGGCGCAGAAGCTGGCCACCGCGCTCGGCGCCGACACCCAGACCCAGCAGGGCGAGGCGGCCTTCTGGAAGGCGCTCGCCACCGCCTCCAAGGAACTGAACATCGACCTGAACCCGCGCTACGGCGCCTGGGCGGTGTCCCCGCGGGCCCGTCTCGTCGAGGCGAAGACGCCGTGGCTGAAGCAGGTCACGCGGCAGGCCCCGGCCGACGCCCAGCAGACGGCGTAGCTCCCGTAGCTCCCTCCCGGGGACGGGCTGTCGGTGGGCTGCGTTAGCTTCGAGACGTGAACGACAAGGTGAACGACACCCCCACCGGCGCCGCCGGCCGCATCGTCCTGCTCACCACCAGCCACCGGGTCGCCCCCGGACTGCTGTCCTGGCAGGCGTGGGAGGTGCTGCGCGCCGCCGACGAGGTGCTGTGCGCCGACCCCGCGCACCCCCAGCTGCCGTACCTGAAGGAGGCGGGCGTCGAGGTCTCGGCCGACACCCCGACCGCCCGCGAACTGGTCGACCGCTGCGCCGACGGGGCCCGCACCGTCGTCGTCCTCGCCACGGCCGAGGGCGACCGCCGCCTCACCGACGGACTCGCCGCGCTGGCCGGCTCCGGCCGCGAGACGATGCCCTCGCTCGAACTGCTCCCCGGCTCGTACGACCTGCCGGGCGCCCGCCTCCTCGACCTCGTGCAGGTCATGGACCGGATCCGCCGCGAGTGCCCCTGGTCCCGGCTGCGCACCCACGAGGACCTGGCGAAGTACGCGATCGAGGAGGCGTACGAGCTGGTCGAGGCGATCGAGACGGACGACCGGGACGAGCTGCGCGAGGAGCTCGGCGACGTGCTGCTCCAGGTCGTCTTCCACGCCCGCATCGCCGAGGAGGACGCCGACGCCCCGTTCTCCGTGGACGACGTCGCGGGCGGCATCGTCGACAAGCTCATCCACCGCCATCCGCACGTGTTCGGCGACGAGAGCGCCACCACCCCGGAAGAGGTCCGGGAGATCTGGCTGCGCAAGAAGGGCGAGGCCAAGCGCCGCGCCTCCGTCACGGACGGCGTCCCGGTCGGCCAGCCCGGCCTCGCCCTCGCCGCGAAGCTCGGCTCCCGGGTCCGCACGGCGGGACTCGACGTACCGGTTCCCGGCGGTTCGGGCGTCGGGTACGAGCTGCTGGCGCTGGCCCTGCGGGCGGAGTCGGAGGGCGTGGACCCGGAGGCGGCGCTCAGGGCGGCGGCCCGGGCCTACCGCGACGCGGTTCGCGCCGCCGAGGGGCTGGCGGATTAGTACCGTTGCGCTAGGTGCGGTCGGCTCGTCTGGGGGCTTGTGTGGAGCGGGAGTTGGCGGAGCGGGCGGCCGATGCGCTGATCGCCGCGATGCGGTCGGGGAAGTGGTCGGCACGGGACCAGGACCGGTTCGTCGAGTACTTCGCGAGCACCGGGGACCCGGACGGTTCGCTCGTCGTCGAGCTGGCGGAGCTCGCGGGCGCCGTCCGCACGGGTGACGCGGCGCTCGGCCTGCACCGTGCCGCCTGGGCCGCCCGGTTCCGCGAGGCACTGCTGCGGTGGCCCGGCAGCGAACAGCGGCTGGGCGACCTGACCGACGAGTACGCGGAGCCGGACGAGCCGGTCATCGACTTCAGCCCACCGGCCTGGTACCTGGGCGAGACGGCGCAAGGGCCCCGGGCCCGGGAGACCGAGCGCCCGGCCGACCGGCCCGACGGCCGGGACCCGGAGTGGTACGCCGCCCGGGACGCCCTGTTCCGCGCCGCCGACAGCCGGGACCGGGAGTGGTACACCGCCCCCGACGCCCGGGAGGTCGCGGACCGGGCCGCCGCCGCCCTGCGGGACGCCGCCGGCCCGCCCCCCTTCCCCCTGCGCTCCCCCCGCTCCGGCCGGCCCGACGGCCAGGACGTCCCCCGCCCGACCGCTCCCCACCTGCCCACGGCCCCGGCGGACGCCCCCGCCCCACCGGCGCCCACCACCACGAACACCGTCACCGGCGGCACCCAGCAGGCGCTCGTCCAGGCCGGCAGCGTCGGCGCGATCCACCAGCACTTCGGCGCCGCCCACGACGGCCCCGACTGGCGCCCCGTGCACCACATAGGCCCCGCCGAGTTCGGCGTGCGCCCCACCCGCCGCGTCTCAGGACTCCCCGACGTCCCGCCCTACGTCCCCCGCGACTGCGACGCCGAACTCGCCGCGAACCTCACCCAGTACGGGCTCGTCCTGCTGCTCGGCAAACCGGTCACCGGCACGTCGTACGCCGCCTGGCACGCCGCCCACCACCTCGACGGCCACCAGCTCTACGCCCCCGAGCGCGGCGCGGACCTGCGCGCCCTGCTCGGCAGCCTCAAGGGGAAGCCGGGCCGGTACCTGCTGTGGCTCGACGACATCGAGGGACACCTCGGCGAACGGGGCCTGGAACCGGGCCTGTTGGGGCGGCTCACGGCACTCGGGGTGCGCATCCTCGCCACCATGGACGCCGACGCCTACTACGAGCGGCGGACCGGATCGACCCCCGGCGACCGGGTCATCGCCCACGCGCACACCGTTGAACTGCCCCGCACCTGGAGCGAGTCCGAGTTCGCCCGGCTCGCCGAGCAGGTCGAGGACCCGCGCGCGTACGAGGCCCACCTGTGGACCGGCGGCGGGAACCCGGCCGCGTACCTGGCGCTCGGCCACCTCCTGCACGAGGAGTGGATCCGGCTGAGCGCGCGGAACGCCGACCCGGACGGCGTCGCGCTCGTCCGGGCCGCGCTCGACGTGGCGCGGTGCGGCTACGCCGGCCCGGTGCCGCTGGAGCTGCTGCGGAAGCTCGGAGCGCCGGGTGACACCGGCTGGGCGGCCCGGGAGCGGATCGGGAACGTCGGCTTCCTGATGCCGGGGGAGCGGCCCGGGACCTGGCGCGCCCACGGGGCGCTCGTGGCGGGCACGCTGCGGACGGCGGGCGAGCCCGCCACGGACGAACTGCGCTGGCAGGTGTTCGACGCGGCGGCGCACCGCGGCCCCGAGGAGGCGGCCGTCGGCGACGCCCTCGCCGCCGTGCTGCGGCCCCGCGCCGAGGCCGGCGAGGCCGACGCGGCGCACGGCATGGGCCAGCTGGCCCGGCTGGCCGGCGACCCCCAGCAGGAACGGCGGTGGTTCCGGCAGGCGGCCGACGCCGGACACGAGGAGGCCGTCGAGGACCTCGCCGTCCTGCTCGTGGCGGACGGCGAGTTCACCGCGGCCGTCCCCTACCTGGAGACGCTGGCCGCGGCGGGCAGGACCTGGGCGGCCCTCGAGCTCGCCGATCACCACCGGGCCCGCGCCGAGGAACTGCTCACCGGCGCGGTGGAGGCGTCGGTGCCGTCCGGGCGGGCGGCGCTGCACCTCGGCGACCTGATCAGCGGCACCCCCGGCCGCGCCGAGGAATCGATGAGCCACTACATCGCCGCCTGGGACGCCGGCGTCGGCGACGCGGCCCTGCGCATCGCGGGCCTGCTGCACGACTGGGGCAGACCCCAGGAGGCCGAGCCCTGGTACCGCTGCGCCGCCGACGCGGGCGACACCCTCGCCGCCTACTACCTGGGCGTCTTCCTCTTCAACGCGGGCGACCGCACCCCCGAGGTGCACACCCTCCTCACCCGCGCCGCCGAGGCGGGCCACGCCGCGGCGGAGACCGCCCTCGGCCTGCTCGCGGAGGAGCGGGGCGCCCGGCGGGAAGCCTTCACCCACTACGAGAAGGGCGACGAGGGGGGCCACCCCGAGGCCGCCTACCGGATCGCGCTCATGGCGGACGACCCGGCCGTCCGGGACGACTGGCTGCACAGGGCCGCGGAGCAGGGCCACTACGACGCGAACAGGACCACCGGGACGATCGCGCCGGACCCGCCGGATACCGTCGACGGGTGACCGAGAGCCCCACCCCGCAGCCCGCCGCGCCCGAACTCTTCACCTGGGAGTTCGCCGCCGACCCGTACCCCGCCTACGCCTGGCTGCGCGAGCACTCCCCCGTGCACCGCACCACGCTGCCCAGCGGCGTCGAGGCGTGGCTGGTCACCCGCTACGCCGACGCCCGCCAGGCCCTCGCCGACCAGCGGCTCAGCAAGAACCCGGACCACCACGACGAGCCGTCCCACGCCAAGGGCAAGACGGGCATCCCCGGCGAGCGCAAGGCCGACCTGATGACCCACCTCCTCAACATCGACCCGCCGGACCACACCCGCCTGCGCCGCCTCGTCTCCAAGGCGTTCACCCCACGCCGGGTGGCCGAATTCGCCCCCCGGGTCCAGGAGCTGACGGACCGCTTCATCGACGACTTCGCGGCCCGCGGCGAAGCGGACCTGATCCACGAGTTCGCCTTCCCGCTCCCCATCTACGCGATCTGCGACCTGCTGGGCGTCCCGCGCGAGGACCAGGACGACTTCCGGGACTGGGCGGCGATGATGATCCGGCACGGCGGGGGCAAGCGGGGCGGTGTCGCTCGCGGTGTCAAGAAGATCCGCGACTACCTGGCCGAGCTGATCCACCGCAAGCGCGAGGCACTCGGCGACGACCTGATCTCGGACCTCGTCCGGGCGTCCGACCACGGCGAACACCTCACTGAGAACGAGGTGGCGGCCATGTGTTTCGTGCTGCTCTTCGCGGGGTTCGAAACCACCATCAACCTCATTGGTAACGGCACCTATTCGCTGTTGAGGGATGAAGAGCAAAGAGCCGCATTGCAGGATGCGGTGGACGGCGATGATCTGCATCTGCTTGATTCCGGAATCGAGGAGATGCTGCGCTTCGACGGCCCGGTCGAGGTGGCCACCTGGCGGTTCGCCACGCAGCCCTTGGAGATCGGCGGGCAGGACATCGCTGTGGGCGATCCGGTTCTCGTGGTTCTCGCCGCGGCGAATCGGGACCCGTCCCGGTTCGCGGAACCGGACGTCCTGGACCTGGCCCGCAAGGAGAACCCGCACCTGGGGTTCGGGCACGGCATCCACTACTGCCTGGGGGCACCGCTGGCCCGCCTCGAAGGGCGAACGGCCCTGGCGACCCTTCTGCGCCGCCTGCCCGACCTGAAGCTGGCCGAGGAGCCCGCCGAGCTGAGGTGGCGCGGCGGCCTCATCATGCGTGGACTGCGCAGCCTGCCGGTGACCTTCACGCCGCAAGCGGTTCTCGGCGGGGCGGGGCGAGAGGCGCACTGAACTTCCGGAGACCGGGACCACGAAGCATCGTTCCTGCATGTCCCACATGCGAGGGAAATTCGTTGAACCCTCTACGCGCGCAGATCTGCAGACATAGGTTCAGCGCGAAATGGACCGGCCCCGAGACGCGAACCTCGGGGCCGGAAGAGTCCCGGCGGTGTGCGACCACCCCGGGACCGGAACAGCCGTGGAGGGCTGAACATGTCCATTGTGGCACCCGGGAGTTCACCCGGGGACGAACCGCACGTGATGGTCACGTACCGCCGCGTGTCGACCAGGGACCAGCTCGAGGGTTTCGGACTCGAGGACCAGGACGAGCTCTGCACCGGATGGCTCGGCGCGCATGAGGGTGTTGTCCTCGCGGGGGACTACGTGGACGGAGCGGTGTCCGGCTCCCTCGACGGCCGCCCCGCGATGGCGCGATTGATGCGTGACGCCCGCGGCGGCGGTTTCCAGCGCATTCTGGTGGCGAGTGTCGACCGCGTGGGAAGGACGGCGCGTGCCGCGTACCAGTGGGCCTGGGACATGGCGGACCTGGGCGTCCACTTCATCGCTGTCCGCGAGGGGATCGACACCAGTACCGAATCGGGCTGGGCCGAGTTCAGGCGGCACGTCGTCTTCGCCGAGATGGAGTGGCGCCGCATCCGGGAGAGAACCGTTGCCGGCCGCGAGGCAAAGATCGGTTACGGAGGCTGGCCCGCTGGGCCCGCTCCGTACGGCTACCGGATCGTCTCCGACGTCGTGGAGACGGAGACGGGGCGCAAGCGCCTGTCGGTACTGGTGACGGACGACCATGAAGCCATGGTGCTCACCGTCGCCGCGGCGTTGCTCGTCGACAACGACATGAACTGCGCCCAGGCCGCAGCCGAGTTGAACCGGCGGGGGCTTCTCACGCGGAGCGGGCGCCCGTGGGGTGCGGCGAACCTGCGGTCCCGCCTCAGCAGCGAGACCCTCCACAAGGGGTACGTGACGTATCGCAAGCTGAGCGGGGGGAGCCGGACGGGGACGGCCGAGAGCGGCGATCCGTATGACGGGGCACCGGTGAGGATCGGCGTGCCGCCCGTTCTCGGGGAGGGGCGGGCCCGGGAGTTGTGGGAGTCACTGCGCAGGACGGGTTTCCAGAACGGGCGACGCCAGGACCGGATCTACCCCCTGTCCGGGCGCATCACCGGTGAGTGCGGCGAGACCTACACCGGGGCGACCGAAGGCGATGACGCTCGGCGGGTGTATCGCTGTCGCGGACGGCTGTCCGGAGCCTGCCGTGAACTCAATCTGAGGGCCGACGAGTTCGAGTCCGTCGTCCTGGAGGAGCTCTTCGTGGTCCTCCGGCAGCCGGTGAGGGACCTCTCCGTAGTGCACGGGGCCGGTCGGCGTGAGGCGGAGACCGGGGACCGCGATCGGTACGAGCGCAGGGTGGCGGAGTTCAGTGAGGCGATCGCGCGACAGGAGGACCTGCTCCTCACCAAGGTGCCCGAGTACCTTGCGGCGGGTATGGACCCGGAGTTCCTCCAGGCTTCCATCGCGTCGGCGCAGGAGCAGCTGACCGATCTGCGATGCCAACGGGCGGTGGCTGCCGAGTGGCTGGCCGTCAGGGCGGAACAGGATCGCCTGAAGGCCGACCTCCGCGACGTCGTGGCCGCCGGACCCGACATCGTCCCCCGTCTGACCGCCGTGCAGGCGGCGCGCCTGTGCGACGCCTACGAGGTGGAGGTCGTCCTGGTGGCGCGGGGACAAGAGCGCAAAGCAGGGGTGAGATGCCCTGTCACCGAATGGCATCGGGAGACGGGCACCCTGGTGCCGCCGGACCCGACGGATGAGGAGTGGGAGGCGGTCGTCGCGGCTGTGCGCCCGTTTTTCGCCAAGAAGCACTTCACCAGCAAGTACGACATCCGGAAGCAGTTCGACTGGATGCTCCACCGGCTTCGTACCGGGCTCGCATGGGTCGACATGCCTTTGGAACGGGGGCAGAGGGAGGCTGTCCGCGCGCGGCAGCTGGCCTGGTGGCAGAGGGGGGCCTGGCCCCGTGTGATGGAGATCCTGGGCGCCGACCTGCGGGGAGACCCTGCACACCGGCGTACGACCCTGCCGCCCTTCCGACTGGTGACCCTCTTCGGTGGAGGAGCCGAAGAAACAGGCGGCGATGAGGGGGCTCCCCGCGGCCGTGCGGCCTGACCCTCGCGGCGTGATCTCCCGGATCTGCGCTGGCGCGGCGGCCTCATCATGCGTGGACTGCGCACCCTGCCGGTCGAGTTCACACCGCGTCAGGCATAGCGGTCACGTCCCGTTTCGCACCTTAAGCGAGCCCCAAGGAACTGACGGTCCGTCAAAGCTGTGACTTTCACGTGATCTGCGCTGCATCGACTTGTGACAAGCGTTCGAGTCCCGCTACGTTCACCAGTCATCGCGACACATGCACAACAGGCACCACTCTTCCCACCCGTCGCGTGCAGCATCAGTCTCGCGAAAGGCAACCGCATGCTCTCCGGGAACGGTCGTCACCGTCGCCCCCGTCAGGCTCCTGCTCTCGTCGTCGCCTTCGGCGTCACGGGAAGCGCCATCGCGATCCCGCTGCTCGCCGCGACGAGCGCGAGCGCCGCCTCCACCACCACCTGGGACAAGCTCGCCGAGTGCGAGAGCGGTGGCCAGTGGAGCCTGGACGCGGGCAACGGCTACTACGGCGGGCTCCAGTTCTCGCAGGAGATGTGGGAGCAGTACGGCGGCCTCGACTTCGCCCCGCGTGCCGACCAGGCCAGCCGCTCGCAGCAGATATCCGTCGCCGAGAAGGTCCTCGACGCCCGGGGTCCCCTCGCCTGGCCGAGCTGCTCGATCACGGCGGGCCTGACCCAGGGCGACGACTCCGCCGATGTCGACCCGGGTGCGAGCCCCTCCCCGCAGGCGTCCGACTCCGCGGGTGACGGCCAGGGATCGGACGGCTCGGGAGAGAAGAATCACGGCAAGTCCGGTGAGTCCGGCAAGGCCGATGAGTCCGGCGAACCGGGCGACGCGTCCGACACCCCGTCAGCTGACGCCTCGGGAGATACCTCCGGTAACAAGGAGAGTGGCGAGCCGACGGACGACGCGAGCGGCAAAACGGACAAGTCGGGTCGACTCGACTCCGCTTCCCCGGCTGCTCCGGACGCCTCGGACGCCTCGGAGTCCGCCATGCCGCCCTCGTCGGCCCCCGCGGACGACACCACCGGCGGCCGGCACCGCGGCGACCGCGCCCCGGACGACACCGCCGACTCCCGTACGGGGGACGGGCGTCACGCCTCCCGCGACACGAAGCGCGGCGACGGCGATTACACGGTCCGTTCCGGCGACAACCTGTGGGACATCGCGGACGCCCAGGACGTGCGAGGCGGTTGGTCCACGCTCTACGACCTGAACAAGGGGACGGTCGGCTCCGACCCGGACCTCATCCTTCCTGGTCAGAGTCTGGATCTTGGTGTCGAATCGGGCGAAAAGTAGCGGGAGTTCGGGGTGGGTTGAGACTCGTATGTCCACTTTTGCTCGAGTGAGACATGAGTCTCAAAGACCCTGATCGTCTTTGAAATCGGGCGGATCTACTGCTTAACGTCGTCACCGCTCGCCACTGCGGGCCCCGATGGACGTCACGCCGAATCCTGCCAACGTCCGTACGGGAACAGTCGACGCGTCAGCGCCGTAGGCAGGAGCGGGGGACCCAGGTAAGCGCCGTCGAGGGAGACCGAGACGGCTTGGGGTTAAGCCGCGCACAAGGTTGCGCGGCCGGGCACTCACTGGCCCGAACCCGACAGCTCACCTCGTAGGCGTCGGTGAGGGGATCTCTCCATGCTGTTCTCCAGCAAGGGCAAGCACCGCCGCCCGTCCAAGGCCGTCCGTGTCGCCACGCTCGCCGGTGTCACCGGTGCCGCCGTCGCCGTCCCGCTGATGGGCGCCACCTCCGCCTCCGCCGCCTCCACCTCCGAGTGGGACCAGGTCGCGCAGTGCGAGTCCGGTGGCAACTGGTCCATCAACACCGGCAACGGCTACTACGGCGGCCTCCAGTTCTCGGCCTCCACCTGGGCCGCGTACGGCGGCACCGCCTACGCGTCCACGGCCAACCAGGCCTCCAAGGCGCAGCAGATATCGGTCGCCGAGAAGGTCCTCGCCTCCCAGGGCAAGGGCGCCTGGCCGAGCTGTGGTGTGGGCCTCTCGGGCGCCTCCACGTCCAACCCCGCGCCGGCCGCCGAGCCCCAGCAGCAGCAGGCCCAGCCGAAGCAGGCTCAGCCGAAGCAGCAGGAGCGCTCCGACTCCTCGACGACCACGCGGTCCGAGAAGCGCGAGACCGTCACCACCCCGACCGGCAAGAAGGTCGAGAAGGGCGACGGCGAGTACAAGGTCAAGTCCGGTGACACCCTCAGCAAGATCGCCGAGGCGCACGGGACGACCTGGCAGAAGGTCTTCAAGCTGAACAAGGACATCGTGTCCGACGCCGACCTGATCTACCCGGGTCAGCAGCTGCACCTGAAGTAAGCAGCGCCGCCGCACGTATATAGGGGAACCCGGCATCGGCGGACGCCGAGATCCCCTCCCGTCCCCCAACGGGCCGCTCAGCGCGCCCCCCATCTCCGGAATCCGGAGGTGGGGGGTTTCGCGTGCCCGCCGCCTGCGGGCCGGTGGGGCTTCTCGCGCAGTTCCCCGCGCCCCTGAAAGCCTGCGGCTTCGCCGCGCTTTCCCCTGAACGCCCTGCGGCCTTCTCCTGATGAAGGTCGCGCACGGAGTGCGCACCTTCAGGGGCGCGGGGAACTGCGCGAGAAGCCCCCACCGGCCCGCACCCGGCAATGGTCGCCGACCCGGCAGGCGGGATTCCGTCACCCGGTCGCCACCACCCCGCTTTGTTTAGGTCGGGAACATTTTGCTAACGGCCGTGTCCACGAGACGGGCGGTCGGCTGGCCGATGCCCCGGAGCCGGTTAGGCTCAAGGGGTCGAGGCCGTGCATCGCGGCCCCGCATAGCCCGCGTCACATCCCAGAAGGAGATGCTCGTGCCGTCCATCGACGTCGTCGTAGCCCGGGAAATCCTGGACTCCCGAGGCAACCCCACGGTCGAGGTCGAGGTCGGCCTCGACGACGGCAGCACGGGTCGTGCTGCTGTTCCGTCCGGCGCCTCCACCGGTGCCTTCGAGGCCATCGAACTCCGTGACGGTGACCCCAACCGTTACCAGGGCAAGGGCGTCGAGAAGGCCGTCCTCGCCGTCATCGAGCAGATCGGCCCGGAGCTCGTCGGCTACGACGCCACCGAGCAGCGCCTGATCGACCAGGCGATGTTCGACCTGGACGCCACCGACAACAAGGGCTCCCTCGGCGCCAACGCCATCCTCGGCGTCTCCCTCGCCGTGGCCCACGCCGCCTCCGAGGCCAGCGACCTGCCGCTGTTCCGCTACCTCGGCGGTCCGAACGCGCACCTGCTGCCCGTCCCGATGATGAACATCCTGAACGGTGGGTCGCACGCCGACTCCAACGTCGACATCCAGGAGTTCATGATCGCCCCGATCGGTGCGGAGTCCTTCTCCGAGGCGCTGCGCTGGGGCACCGAGGTCTACCACACCCTCAAGAAGGTCCTGAAGAGCAAGGGCCTGGCCACCGGCCTGGGCGACGAGGGCGGCTTCGCCCCGAACCTCGGCTCGAACCGCGAGGCCCTCGACCTCATCCTCGAGGCCATCAAGGAGGCCGGTTACATCCCCGGCCAGCAGGTCGCCCTCGCGCTCGACGTCGCCGCCTCCGAGTTCTACAAGGACGGCAAGTACCTCTTCGAGGGCAAGGAGCGCTCCGCCGCCGAGATGACGGAGTACTACGAGGAGCTCGTCTCCGCGTACCCGCTCGTCTCCATCGAGGACCCGCTGTACGAGGACGACTGGGCCGGCTGGAACGTCATCACCGCGAAGCTGGGCGACAAGGTCCAGCTCGTCGGCGACGACCTCTTCGTCACCAACCCGGAGCGCCTGGCCCGCGGCATCGAGGAGAACTCGGCGAACGCCCTGCTCGTGAAGGTGAACCAGATCGGTTCGCTGACGGAGACCCTGGACGCCGTGGAGCTCGCCCAGCGCAGCGGCTTCAAGTGCATGATGTCCCACCGCTCCGGCGAGACCGAGGACGTCACCATCGCCGACCTCGCCGTCGCCACGAACTGCGGCCAGATCAAGACCGGCGCCCCGGCCCGCTCCGAGCGCGTCGCCAAGTACAACCAGCTCCTGCGCATCGAGGAGATCCTGGACGACGCCGCGGTCTACGCCGGCCGCAGCGCCTTCCCCCGCTTCAAGGGCTGACCTCCCCTGACGCCGTAGTTACGTACGTCCCCGCACTCGGTCCCGTACCGTGTGCGGGGACGTACGTACGTATCGGGGAGGCGAGCAGGCGATGGCCGGTAAGGTCCGCGACCGGAACAAGGACCGGTCCGCCGCGTTCTCCACGGCCACCCGTCTGAGGCTGCTCGGCGAGCAGACCGCCGAGCGCGTCTACCGCTCGCAGAACAAGCGCCAGGCCCGCCGCTCCCGCCTCACCGGCCGCGCGGCGCTCCTCGCCCTCGTCCTGTGCACGCTGGTGGTCGCGCTCGCGTACCCGATAAGGCAGTACGTCTCCCAGCGCGGCGAGATCGAGGACCTCCAGCGCCAGCAGCAGGAGGCCGAGGAGCGGGTCGAACGGCTCCGCGACGAGAAGGCCCGCTGGCAGGACGACGCGTACGCCGAGCAGCGGATCCGCGAGCGGCTGCACATGGTGATGCCGGGCGAGACCGGGTACGTGGTGCCCGATCCGCGCGCCACCGCGTCGAGCCGCGCCGAGCAGGGCGAGACGGACCGCCCCTGGTACTCGAACGTCTGGGACGGCGTCGACAAGGCCGACCAGACCGACCACTGACACGGAAGACACGTAAGAGACGCATGGACACGCCCCCGCCCCAGACCGAAGCCACCGCGCCCACGGACGCCGACATCCGCGCGTTCAAGGAGCAGCTGGGCCGCCCGCCGCGCGGTCTGCGGGCCATCGCGCACCGCTGCCCGTGCGGCAACCCGGACGTGGTCGAGACGGCCCCCCGGCTGGAGGACGGCACGCCGTTCCCGACGACGTTCTACCTGACGTGCCCGCGGGCGGCCTCCGCCATCGGCACCCTGGAGGCGAACGGCGTCATGAAGGAGATGACGGAGCGCCTCAAGACGGACGAGGACCTGGCGGCCAAGTACCGCGCGGCCCACGAGGACTACATCGCGCGTCGTGACGCCATCGAGGTCCTGGAGGGCTTCCCGAGCGCCGGCGGCATGCCGGACCGGGTGAAGTGCCTGCACGTCCTGGTCGCGCACTCGCTGGCCGCGGGCCCGGGCGTGAACCCGCTGGGCGACGAGGCGATCGCGATGCTGCCCGAGTGGTGGAAGAGGGGCGCGTGCGTGTCCGCGGAGGTGGCCGAGTGACCCGGGTGGCCGCCGTCGACTGCGGGACGAACTCGATCCGGCTGCTCGTCGCGGACGCGAATCCGCAGACCGGCGAACTCGTCGACCTGGACCGCCGGATGACGATCGTCCGGCTCGGCCAGGGCGTCGACCGGACGGGCCGGCTGGCCCCCGAGGCGCTGGAGCGGACGTTCGCGGCGTGCCGCGAGTACGCCGCGGTGATCAAGGAACACGGGGCGGAGAAGGTCCGCTTCGTCGCGACGTCCGCGTCCCGCGACGCGGAGAACCGCGACGAGTTCGTGCGGGGCGTCCTGGACATCCTGGGCGTGGAGCCCGAGGTCATCAGCGGTGACCAGGAGGCCCAGTTCTCCTTCACGGGTGCGACGAAGGAACTGACCGGCCGCGCCGACCTGGACAAGCCGTACCTGGTCGTGGACATCGGCGGCGGCTCCACCGAGTTCGTCGTCGGCGACGACGCGGTGCGCTCGGCCCTCTCCGTCGACATCGGCTGCGTCCGCATGACGGAGCGCCACCTCGTCGGCGAGGACGGCAAGGTGACGGACCCGCCGGCCCCGGCCCAGATCGAGGCGATCCGCGCGGACATCGCCGAGGCCCTCGACAGGGTCACGCAGACCGTCCCGATCACCTCCGCCCGCACGCTGGTCGGCCTGGCCGGTTCGGTCACGACGGTGGCGGCGCTGGCGCTCGGGCTCCAGGAGTACGACTCGACGGCGATCCACCACTCCCGGATCCCCTACGAGAAGGTCGCCGAGCTCACCGACTGGCTGCTGGCCTCCACGCACGACCAGCGCGCCCTGAAGCCGGTCATCCATCCCGGCCGGGTCGACGTGATCGCCTCGGGCGCGCTCGTGCTGCGCCTGATCATGGAGTGGACCGGGGCCCGCGAGGTGGTCGTCTCCGAGCACGACATCCTCGACGGGATCGCCTGGTCCATCGCCTGACGATTCGCCCGGCGATCCGCCTGACGAATCGACTGGCGCGAGGGCTCGCCTGAGCGTGTCCCACCCCGTCCGAGCACCGGAAACGGGGGTCCCGACACGCTTCGGCGACACCCCGTCGGGAAAGTTCGTGAAGTTCTTCACAAGGAATTCGGTCCCATTGGCGGCTGTTACGGGCCCGTGGGCCCGTCCGGGGGTGCCGCAGGACACTTCTGCCCGGGGTTTACGAGGTTCCGCGCGTGTTACGCGCGGATGAAAACCGTGAGTGGTCCAGTGCCGCCGAATGCTCACTGTGGCTGCTCAAGAGGGGTGAGCAACGACCGGGGGTGCCCCGTGGTTCCCTCTGTGGACCATGACATGGGTCACGTGGGCGGCGAAGTGTAGCAGAGGCCTCACCCGTGCTTGTGAAGGGGCGCACGAGCGACCCCCTCCAGTCGGGTGGATACTCGATGGCATGAGCACCACGGAGCGTCCCAGGATCCTCATTGTCGGGGGTGGGTACGTAGGCCTGTACGCGGCGCGACGCATCCTGAAGAAGATGCGTTACGCGGAAGCGACCGTCACGGTCGTCGACCCGCGCTCGTACATGACGTACCAGCCCTTCCTCCCCGAGACCGCCGCCGGCAGCATCTCGCCGCGCAACGTCGTCGTACCGCTGCGACGCGCTGTGCCGGGCGCCGAGATTCTCACCGGCCGCGTCACCACCATCGACCAGGACCTGCACAGGCCGCCACGGTCGCCCGCTCGTCGGCGAGGCGTACGCAGGTGCCTTCGCCTACCTGCGATCGCGCTCGGCGCGGTACTCCGCACCTTCCCGACGCCGGGCCTCGCCGCTGAGGTCGGCATCGGTGATGAAGGTGCTGTCGAGGAGGCCATCGGCCTGCGCTGCCACGATGCTCGAGCTGGCCTCTCGCGACAAGGCCGAGATCGACGACCGACGAGGAGATCATCGCCGCAAGGCGCTCACCTCGTCTGATCGTCGATCGCGGTGGCTTCGCGGGCGCCGAGACACATCGGTGAGGTCGAGGACCTGGCGCTGCGATTTCGCGGCCAGTTCTACTAAGGAACGTGAAGCGCGAGGACATGCGCTTCGTGCTCGTCGACGCCGCCGACAGGTGCTGCCCGAGGTCGGCCCGGAGCTCGGCCAGTACGGCCGCAAGCACCGAGTCCCGCGGCATCGAGGTCTACCTGAAGACCACCATGCCGTCCTGCGTCGGCCTGGTCACGTCGTGCTAACCTCCAACAGGGCTCGAGGTGGTCAGAAGGCTCGAACACCGTGCGTGTGGACCGCCGGCGTCAAGCCGAACCCGGGCAGCCCTCTCGCGCTTCGGTCTCCCGCGCTCGGCCCGCGCGGCCACGTGGCTCCAGGCCACTCCGGGTCGCCGGCAGCGACTGCATCTGGAGCGCGCGGGCGGCGACGCCCAGATCGCCGGACCTCGTCGGCGCCGCAAGGCGGGCAACGACAGAGCGCACTGGTGCCCGCCGAACGCGCAGCACGCCATGCGCCAGGCCAAGGTCGCTCGGCGACAACGTGGTCTCCGGCATGCAGGGCTTCCCGCGAGAAGAGGGTACAGCCACAGCAACAGGGCGAACCGTCGCGGGTCTCGGCCTGCACAAGGGCGTCGCGATGATCGTCAGCTGGGCAAGATGAAGATCAAGCTCGAGGGCCGTCTCGCCTGGTACATGCACCGTGGTTACCACGGTCTGGCCATGCCGACCTGGAACCGCAGGTCCGGGTGATCGCCGAGCGGACGATCAACATGTCTCAGAAGCGCGACATCACCGCGCTCGGTGCCTGCGTCTCCGCGCGAGGAGGTCGACGAGCCGCCAAGCCGGCGCCCAAGCCCGTGGTGGAGGAGAAGAAGGCCGAGGCCAAGGCCTCTGACCTGCGGCTCAGTGCCAGCGAAGGGGCTGCTCTGCCATCCGTGGTGCGAGTGGTCCCTTCGGTTTTCTCCTGCCCAAAGTACGTGAAGCCCTGGCCAAGCATTTTGCCGTTCCGTGACGCGATAACGACCGCGCAACCGCCCTGTTCGGTGCTTCTTACGTCGGCGCTGGGACCGTTCGGGATTTCCCTCGTCACGGAGGTGTGCGCCGCGCAGGACGCCACGCGCACAGCGGCTGAAGAATCCGCCGACGCAGCTGCTCGGCGCCGAGCTCCCGGTGCGTGGCTGCGCGCCTGGGATCGAAGAGCTCGGAGGCCGGGCCCCGGACACGCCGGCCCTCGTCGTGCGCAACCGCCGCGCGCTGCGCCGACTCGCTCTGGAAGCCGGGCGAGCTGGGGCTCGCCCGCGCCTGGGTGGCCGGCGACCTGGACGTGGACGGCGATCTGTGCGACGCGCTGAGGTCGACTGGCCGGGCTCGATCTGGGAGCGCCCCGAAGAGGAGCGCAGGAGCCTCGTGGAGGCGCTCAGGGACCCAGGTGCGCGCGCGGCCCGCGAGCTGGTCAAGCTCGCAGGACCGTTCCTGCCGCCGGCCCCGCCCGCCGAGGAGATGCGCCGCAGGCCGCCTGCACCTGCACACCAAGGGCGACAGACAAACAGGCCATCAGCCACCACTACGACGTCGGCAACGACTTCTACGAGCTGGTCCTCGGCCCTTCGATGGTCTACTCGTGCGCCTACCGGGAGTCGCCGGAGTCGACGCCGGAGTCCGCCCAGCGCGACAAGCTGGAGCTGATCTCCCGCAAGCTCGACCTCAAGCCGGGATGCGCCTCCTCGACGTCGGCTGCGGCTGGGGCTCGATGGCCGTGCACGCGGCCTGTGAGCACGGCGTGAGCGTCGTCGGCGTCACCCTCTCGCAGGAACAGGCCGCGTTCGCCAGGGAAGCGCGTCGCCGACGAGGGCCTCACCGACCGCGTCGAGATCCGCGTCCAGGACTACCGACGTGCGCGACGGTCCGTGCGACGCGATCTCCTCCATCGCGCATGGCCGGCAGCACGTCGGCTCCGCGCGGTGCCTGGAGTACGCCGCCGACCTGTACGCCCTCCTCAAGCCCGGCGGGCGGCTGCTCAACCACCAGACGTCGCGCGGCGGCCCCAGGAGGACGAGTCGGCGTACGAGGTCGACGAGTTCATCGACGCCACGTGTTCCCGGACGGCGAGCTGGCGCCCGTCGGCACCACCACGGCCGCTGGAGCGGGCCGGGTTCGAGGTGCGCGACGTCGAGGCCATCCGCGAGCACTACGCGCTCACGCTGCGGCACTGGGTGCGCACCTGGAGGCTGGAAGGAGGCCCGAAGCTGGTGAGCCCCGGCCGGGCCCGGATCTGGCGGCTCTACATGGCGGCCTCCGCCCTGAGCTTCGAGCGCAACCGCATCGGCGTGAACCAGATCCTCGCGGTAGAAGACACCGGTGAGCGGGGCCTCGGGGATGCCGCTGCGGGCCCGTACCTGGAACGTCTGACCCGCGTCCGCACCACGCCGTAGCGTCGAAGGGGCCCGCCGGTGACACACCGGCGGGCCCCTTCGCGTACGACTGCCGTACGGCTACTCGGACTTGATCGCCGCCAGCATGTTCAGCCGGGCCGCGCGGCGCCGGCCGGCCACAGGGCCGCCAGGATGCCGACCACCGCGGCGAGCGCGAGGAAGATCCCCATCCGGCCCCAGGGCAGGATCAGCGCGTACGTCGACATGCTGTTGCCGATGAGCTGACCGGCCGCCCAGCCGAAGAACACGCCCAGGCCGATGCCGAGCACGCCGCCGAACAGGGAGATCACCAGGGACTCCAGGCGGACCATGCGCTTGATGCCCTTGCGGTCGATGCCGATCGCGCGGAGCATGCCGGTCTCCTGCTGGCGCTCGAAGACCGACATGGCCAGGGTGTTGATGACACCGAGGACGGCGACGATGACCGCCATGGCGAGCAGGCCGTAGAGCATGTTCAGCATCAGCGTGAACATCTGGGCGATCTCGTTGGAGATGTCCTGGCGGTCCTGGATCTTGACCGCGGGGTTCTCGCCGAGCGCCTGGTCAGCTTGTCCTTGGTGGCGTCGGAGGTGCCGCCGGACGTCTTCAGCATGACCTGCATGTCGGAGACGCCGTCGGTGATGTGCGGGTTCAGGGTCGAGGAGTCGAGCATGATCCCCGGATCATCTCGTTGCCCTCGTAGACGCCCGCGACCGTCAGCCGCTGCTCCTTGCCGTCCTCGTAGTGGACGGTGAAGGCCGAGCCGGCCTTCCAGTCGTGGTCCTCGGCGGTCTCGATCGTCGACCACGACGTCGCTGCCGCCCACGGTGAACGTGCCGCTGTCCACCGGGAGTTCGGCGAGCCGGCTGATCGTCTTCCCGTTGACACCCGTCAGGTACTCGGTGCTGTTGTCGATGCGCGAGGGCGAGTTCGACAGTCCGCTGGTGGCGGTGACGCCGGGCGTCCCGTCGAGCGTCTTGAGGACGTCGGGCGAGAGCGCGTTCCCGTTCGCCATGGAGACGACGTAGTCCGCCTTGAGGGAGTCGGCCGCCATCTTGTCGATCGCCGACTGGATCGCTGCCCGCGATCACCGTCAGACCGGTGATGAGGGTGAGGCCGATCATCAGGGCCGAGGCGGTGGCGGCGGTGCGGCGCGGGCTGCGGACCGAGCTGAGGCGGGCCAGCTTGCCGGCGATGCCGAAGGCGCGCAGCACCGGCGCGGCGGCCGCGATCAGCGGGCGGGACAGCAGCGGCGTGAGGATGAAGACGCCGATCACCAGCAGGCCGGCGCCGAGCCCCATCGGCAGCTGACCGGAGTCGCCGCTCATGGTCGTCGCGGCGAGCACGGCCGTGACACCGGCGGCCGAGACGAGCGCGCCGAGCGTGTTGCGCAGCACCAGGGACTTGGCGGTGGGGGCGGCGTGCACCGCGTTCATCGCGGCGACCGGCGGGATCTCGCGGCGCGGCGGCCCGGCAGCCAGGCGGCCAGCATCGTGATCAGGACGCCGACGACGAGCGCGGAGACGACCGTGCCGGGGGAGACGACCAGCGGGCCGTCCGGGATGATCGCGCCGGTCCCGTCCATCAGCGCCCGCATGCCCGCGCCGATGCCGATGCCGACGCCCAGACCGGTGACGGCGGCGACGGCGCCCACGAAGAACGCCTCCAGCAGCACGGACCGGGTGACCTGGCGGCGCGAGGCGCCACCGGCGCGCAGCAGCGCGAGCTCCTTGGTGCGCTGGGCGACCAGCATCGTGAAGGTGTTGGCGATGATGAAGATGCCGACGAACAGGGCGATGCCCGCGAAGACCAGCAGCATCGTCTTCATGGAGCTCATCGACGACGAGATCATCTCGGCCTGGTCGTCGGCGAGCCGCTTGCCGGTGTCGGTGTCGACCGCGGAGGTGCCCAGCGCCTCGTCGAGGTTCCGCTTGAGCTGGTCCTGGCTCGTCCCGGCCGCGGCGGTCACGTCGATCTCGTCGTACGCGCCCTGCTTGTGGAAGAGCTGCTGCGCGGTCGCCGTGTCGAACAGGGCGCAGGGAGCCGCCGGCCGCGACGTTGCCGTCGTCCGTGGTGAAGATGCCGGTGACGGTGGGCGTGAGCACCGGTCCGTCGATGGACATCCGCACCTGGTCGCCGACCTTGTACCCGGCCCGCTTCGCGGTCTCCGCGTCCAGGGCGACCTGGTGCTCCCGCGCGGGGCGGCGCCGTCGGTGAGCGGGTAGCGGTCGTCGGCCTGCCGGCGGTGCCCGAGTAGTTGCCGCCCTTGGTCGAGAAGCCGTTGCCGACGAGCTTGCCGTCCTGGTCGGCGACGGCCGCGTAGCCGCTGACCACGCCGGTCGCGGCGGCGGCCCCGGCACGCTCCGCGCCTTCTTCAGGGTGGCGTCGGTCAGCTTCGTGGACCGGCCGACCCTGTCGCCCTCGGACTTGGTGGAGCCGGGGTGACGGCGACGTCCACGTGGTCGAAGCCCTTGAGGACGACTTCTCCAGGGCGGAGGAGATGGTGTTGGTGAAGACGAGGGTGCCGGTGACGAAGGCGACGCCGAGCATGACGGCGAGCACGGTCATCATCAGGCGGGCCTTGTGCGCGAAGACATTGCGCAGGGCTGTTCGGAACATGGGGGTCTCTTCTAGGTCTGGGCCGGGCAGATCAGCCCTGCGGCCGTTGGGCTGCGGGTGCGGATCACTGCCTCCGGCGATTGAGGAGCGGGGTCCGGGCGGAGCCCCGTGACCTACGCGCCGTGGGGGCCGATGATTCGTTCGCGGGTGCTGCGCCGTCGTGGTTGCTCGCGCAGTTCCCCGCGCCCTTCCGGGGCGCACCTGCGTCAGCTGGTGCGGCCCTTCGCGTCGAAGCGCTTCATGCGGTCCAGGACCGTGTCCGCCGTCGGGGCGTGCATCTCGTCGACGATCCGGCCGTCCGCCAGGAAGACCACGCGGTCCGCGTAGGCCGCCGCGACCGGGTCGTGGGTGACCATCACCACGGTCTGGCCCAGCTCGCGCACGGAGTTGCGCAGGAAGCCGAGGACCTCGGCGCCGGAGCGCGAGTCCAGGTTTCCGGTGGGCTCGTCGCCGAAGATGATGTCGGGCTTGGAGGCCAGGGCGCGGGCGACCGCGACGCGCTGCTGCTGGCCGCCGGAGAGCTGCGAGGGCGGTGGCCGAGGCTGGGTCCGCGAGGCCCACCATCTGGATCACGTTCTCCAGCCACTGCTTGTCGGCCTTGCGGCCCGCGATGTCCATGGGGAGCGTGATGTTCTCCAGGGCGGTCAGCGTCGGCAGCAGGTTGAACGCCTGGAAGATGAAGCCGATCTTGTCGGCGGAGCTTGGTGAGCTGCTTGTCCTTGAGGGAGCCCAGCTCGGTCTCGCCGATCCGGACCGAGCCGGAGGAGAAGGTGTCCAGGCCCGCGACGCAGTGCATCAGCGTCGACTTGCCGGAGCCCGACGGGCCCATGATCGCGGTAGAACTCGGCCTGCCGGAACTCGACGGAGACCCGGTCGAGCGCGACCACCTGGGTCTCACCCTGTCCGTAGACCTTCGACAGATCCGTGGCGCGGGCGGCCGCCGTGGTGGTCCGGCCGGCGAGAGGGGTGGTGGTCACGGGTGGGTGCTCCTGTCGGTGCGGCGTTCGGGGACCGTTCCATCGTCCCGGCGGATCGGAGCCGTGGAGTCAGTCGCAGTTCCCGTTCCGAGGGGCGACTCGGGTCGGACCGGGGGAGGCTGTGTCATACACCTGGGGATGACACGGGACCCTGAGAACCGGGCGCCCGCCGGGACACCGCCGGCGGAGGTGAAATCCCGTCAATCCCCTGGAGCGCGCCCGTGCCGTGACAAGGCCTCCGGCAAGTGCGGATGGAGCTTGTAGTGGGCTGATGCACCCTCAGACGTCAATAAAATAAGACAACATCGGGCTGTTGTTCCGCTGATCGGGGGATGCCGCCGGATAGGCTCGGATGGTCGACGCGGAGCCCCACAGCCTGCCCGGATGGTGGAATGCAGACACGGCGAGCTTAAACCTCGCCGCCCTTCGCGGGCGTACCGGTTCAAGTCCGGTTCCGGGCACCTCCGTCCTCTCCTCCCCGTTTCCCCCTCGTTTCCCGCCCCGTCGCCTTTGCGGGCCTTGCCACAGGTATGTGTGCCCGGCGCGGGATCCGCCGTGCGCGAGGGGGCCGAAGATCGCCAACTCCCTTGCCGGGCGCGGGTCTTGGCGTGCGCACGCACCCCGTCGGCCGCCGCCGCCCGCGCCCGTCCGCCACCGGACCATTGACACCCGATGCGACCGGGGCGGAGGATCCCGCCAGAGCCTCAATGAACGAAAGTTCACCAGGCGAACGCGAGGGAACGAACGCACAGACGCGAGAGGATCCGTATGCGCACCACCGTCGGCATCATCGGAGCGGGCCCGGCCGGACTGCTCCTGGCCAGGCTCCTGCACGACGCGGGGATCGACTCCGTCGTCCTGGAGAGCCGCGACCGCGCGTAGCGTGGAACAGCGCCAGCGCGCCGGGATCCTGGAGCAGGGCACCGTCGACGTGCTGCGCGAGGCCGGCGTCGGCGCCCGCATGGACCGCGACGGAATGCCCCACGACGGCATCGAGCTGCGCTTCGACCGCCGCCGCCACCGCGTCGACTTCCCGGCCCTGACCGGCGGGAAGCAGGTCATGGTCTACGCCCAGACCGAGGTCTGCAAGGACCTCATCGCGGCCCAACTGGCCGACGGCGGGCCCCTGTTGTTCGAGGCGGAGGCGCTGGCGGTGGAGGGCGAGACACGGACGCGCCGCGCGTCCGGTTCCGGCACGAGGGCCGCGAGGACGTCCTCGACTGCGCCTACGTGGTCGGCTGCGACGGCTTCTGGGGCGTGGCCAGGAACGCGATACCGGCGCCGGAGTCCGCGACGTACGAGCGCACGTACCCCTTCGGCTGGCTCGGCATCCTCGCCGACGTCGCCCCGTCCCACGACGAGCTGGTCTACGCCCGCTCCGACCGCGGCTTCGCGCTCCTGTCCATGCGCTCGCCCTCGGTCACCCGCGCCTACCTCCAGGTCCCCGAGGGCACGGACGCCGCCGACTGGTCCGACGACGCGATCTGGGACGAGCTCGACCGCCGCCTGGCGGTCGACGACCCGGCCTGGCGGCTGGCCCGCGGACCGATCACGCAGAAGTCCGTCACCCCGATGCGCTCCTACGTCCACGAGCCCATGCGGCACGGCCGGCTCTTCCTGGCCGGTGACGCGGCGCACATCGTCCCGCCGACCGGCGCAGAAGGGCTGAACCTCGCCGTCGGCGACGTCGTCACGTGCGCGTTCGCGCCCTCGTCGCGGCCACGGAGAAGGGCGACACCGCGCTCCTCGACGCGTATCTCGGAGACCTGCCTGCGCCGCGTCTGGCAGGCCGAGCGGTTCTCCTACGCGATGACGACGATGCTGCACCGCGCGCCCGACGCCACCGCGTTCGACGACAAGATCCAGCTCGCCCGGCTCGACCGCCTGACCACGTCGAAGGCCGCGGAAGCCGATCTCGCGGAGGCGTACACCGGTTTCCCGCTGTGATCGCCGCCGGGCGGAACATCACGGGGCTGCCACGTTCGTAGAAGCAGAAAGGGGTAACAGGATGAGAAAGATCCTCCCTGAGCACTAGGGCCGGATCTTTGCCAAGCTATTACTCTTGTGGCAAGGCCATACACGGTGGCCATGGAGGAGTGAAATGAGGAGCAGCAACCCGGTCTTCTCGCGACGGGGGTTCAGCCGCGACAACGGCTACGCGCAGTTCAACACCGCGCAGCAGCCGCAGGCCGGGGGCCCCGCAGTCGGGACGCAGGCCAATCCGTACGGCCAGGCCCCCGCCGGCAACCCGTACGCGCAGAACCCCTACGCGCAGCAGGATCTGCAGTACGGCGCTCCGCAGGCGCCCACCACCACCGGCCGCATGACGATGGACGACGTCATCATGCGCACGGCGACCACCCTCGGTCTCCTCGTCGTGACCGCCGCGCTCGCCTGGGCGCTGCTCCCGGTCGACGAGGCCAACATCAACAAGTCGTACGGCATCGCGATCGGCGCCGGCCTCGTCGCGATGGTGCTCGGCTTCGTGCGAGGCCTTCAAGCGCAAGGCGTCCCCGCCGATCATCCTGGCGTACGCCGCCCTCGAAGGTGTCTTCCTCGGCGTGCTCTCCAGCATCGTCGACAACTACATCAGCGAGCGGTGCGGCCGTGCAGGCCGTGCTCGGCACGATGGCCGTGTTCGTCGCGGTCCTCGTCGCGTACAAGGCGGGCTGGATCCGCGTCAACCGTCGCTCTCTACGGCTTCGTGATGGCCGCGGCCATGGGCTTCATCCTGCTCGTGGCGGTGAACCTGCTGTTCGCCGTCTTCGGCGGCGGTGACGGCCTCGGCTTCCGCAGCGGCGGCCTCGGCATCCTGTTCGGCATCATCGGCATCCTGCTCGGTGCCTGCTTCCTGGCCCTGGACTTCAAGCAGGTCGAGGACGGCATCGCGTACGGCGCCCCGAAGGAAGAGGCGTGGCTCGCCGCCTTCGGTCTGACCCTGACCCTGGTCTGGATCTCACATGGAGTTCCTGCGGCTCATCGCGATCCTGCAGCGGCAACGACTAGCCGGTCGTCCGGTAGCTGCCTCGGGCCCGCGCACCCTTCGCGCGCGGGCCCTGGCTTCATGGGGAGTTGGCGGCGCTGCTCGGCCCGCCTCAGCCGAATCGGCGGGCGGCGCGCCTCAGGTCGTACTCGTGGATGATCGCTTTGGCATGGCCGTACGCGAGATCGTGCTCCCCGCGCAACCAGCTGACCTTCTCTTCGAAGCGAAGGAAGCAGGGGCCATCATTTCGACGGTGCGCAGCCAGTCGGAGACTTCACGACCGGTGCAGTGGGGATTCGAGCCAGCAGATTGCGGTGGGTCTCCTCGGAGAAGACTTGGGACATCGGCGCCTCGGAACGCTTCGATGTGGCCGGTCGCTTCACGCCACCGTGCCTGAGCGTTGGGGCCTTGTAAACAGCTACAGTTCGCCGGGTGCTTGATACGACGCCTTTGACCGCAGCGGTGGATCAGCTCGCGGACCGGCTCAGAGCCGCGCCGCAGAGTCGGCTGCAGCGGGGGGCCGCCGCGGAGGCGCTGGCGCTGGCCAGGGAACTCTCGGCGCGGGCCCAGCTGTTGGACGACCCTCGAGCCGTCCGGGAGATGCCGGACGCGGGGATGTTCGCGGCGGCCGATCAGATCACGGTGGCCGGGCGGGACCTGGCGGTGTCCCTGCGGGGGCCGGGGAGCTGGCGGAGGCCGTGGAGCTGGTCGAGGCGGCGATGAAGCGGGCCGGGTGTAGAGCGGTTCCGGGAGTCTCGCCGTGGCGCCTGGTGTGGTGCTGCCGGGTGCGGGTCTCGTCGTGGCTGGTCGCGCAGTTCCCGCGCCCTGGAAGGTCGATTTCGGCTGCGGGCCGGTGGGGCTTCTCGCGCAGTTCCTCGCGGCCCTTGAAACCCGATCTCGGCTGTCGGCTGGTGGGGCTTCTCGCGCAGTTCCCCGCGCCCCTTGAAACCCGATCTCGGCTGTCGGCTGGTGGGGCTTCTCGCGCAGTTCCCCGCGCCCCTTGAAACCGACTTCGGCTGTCGGCTGGTGGGGCTTCTCGCGCAGTTCCTCGCGCCCCTGGGAGGCCGATTTCGGCTGCGGGCCGGTGGGGCTTCTCGCGCAGTTCCTCGCGCCCCTTGAAACCCGATCTCGGCTGCGGGCCGGTGGGGCTTCGTGCGCAGTTGCTCGCGGGCCTGAGCGCCGCGGCTTTGCCGCGTCTTCGCCCGAGAGATACCGCGCCGTCATGGCAGCGCGCCGCTGAGATGGCGCACGGAGTGCGCGTCTCAGGGGCGCGCGAACTGCGCGACCGGCCCCCACCGGGCCGCGGTCGGCTGAACGGGTCAGGCGGAGGCTATGACGCGGTCCGCCAGGATGCAGACGCTGGCGCCGGCGCACTCGAAGGTCGGGAGCGTACGCGCCGGAGACGCCGGAGCCGCCGAGGAGGACCGGGGTGTCGCCGTCACGGAGGGCCGCGGCGAGCTGCTCCGCGGTCTCCGGTGACCCGGGGTCATGCAGAGCGTGGTGCCGTCGGCGAAGACGTAGACGTCGAGCGTGCCGAGCGGGCCGGGGCGGACGTCGGACAGCGCCGTGCGCGCCTGCGCCAGCTCCTCCAGACACGCCACCGTGCGCTCGTGGTCGCTGGAGACGGGCGACTGGACCGGGACGAAGTCCGGGTGCGAGGGGTGGCGGCGGCGGGCCGCGCCAGCTCGGCGGACTCCCCGGCGAACTCGTCCTCCGGCTCCAGGGCCGGCCGATCGACGACCGGCTCGAGGCCGGCGAAGTCGGCCTGCGCGCGGCATGAAGAACTCGTCGCCGAGCGCACCGCCACCGGTCAGGAACGGCGGCAGGTCGGACGTGTCGCGCGCCTCCTGCGCCGCCCAGAACGCCCGCGCCTCCGCCAGCTCGCGCTCCCGCTCCTCGGCGAGTGCGTCGGCGACGGCGCCGCGTATGGCGTCCGTGTCGGGAGTCGTGCGAGCCGCCGGCACGCCCGGGCGCACGGCATCCGCGCGATCACGGGCCAGCTCCTTGCGAGGTCCGCGATCTGCCGACGCAGGCCCCGGACGTTGTGCAGGGTGGCGGCGCCGACGAGCGTGGCAGCGGCCGTGGCGAGCAGCAATGCAGAGGGGATGGCGCTCACTGACGTACTCCCGGTTTCAAGTCGACCCCCGACTTCCTACATCAGCTTGAAGCCTGGACGAACCAGCTGTCAGTGCATTACGTCACGAATTGGACAGGGCTTTTGGCCGGGCGTTTAGCCCCGATATGGCTCTGGGTACCGGGCTGACGCTGCGAAAGTCCATCTCCCCGAGATGCATGTCACATCCTGGGGGAGATTGGATCACGATTGCATAGACGGATCTCGAGGTCAGCTCCGGCTCAGCTCTGGTCGGTTCCGGTCAGCTGAGGCGCTCGATGACCATCGCCATGCCCTGACCGCCGCCGACGCACATGGTCTCCAGGCCGAACTGCTTGTCGTGGAACTGGAGCGAGTTGATCAGCGTGCCGGTGATCCGGGCGCCGGTCATGCCGAAGGGGTGGCCGACGGCGATGGCGCCACCGTTCACGTTCAGCTTGTCCTCGTCGATGCCGAGGTCGCGGGCGGACGGGATGACCTGCGCGGCGAACGCCTCGTTGATCTCGAACAGGTCGATGTCCGAGACGGACAGGCCGGCCAGCTTCAGGCGCGCGCTGGACGCCTCCACCGGGCCCAGGCCCATGATCTCGGGGAGAGGCCGAGACGCCGGTCGAGACCACGCGGGCGAGCGGGGTCAGGCCCAGCTCGCGGGCCTTCGTGTCGGACATGATCACGAGGGCGGCGGCGCCGTCGTTCAGCGGGCAGCAGTTGGCGGCGGTGACCAGGCCGTCGGGGCGGAAGACGCGGCTTGAGGCCCGAGACGCCCTCCAGCGTGACGCCGGCGCGCGGGCCGTCGTCCTTCGACACGACCGTGCCGTCCGGGGTGGTCACCGGGTGATCTCGCGCTCCCAGAAGCCGTTCTTGATGGCTTCCTCGGCGCGGTTCTGCGAGCGCACGCCGAAGGCGTCCATGTCCTCGCGGGTGATGCCCTTCAGGCGGGCCAGGTTCTCGGCGGTCTGGCCCATCGCGATGTACGCGTCCGGGACCAGGCCGTCCTCGCGCGGGTCGTGCCAGGTGGTGTTCTCCTGCTGGGCGACGGCCGCGGTGCGGGCCTCGGCCTCGGCGAAGAACGGGTTGTGCGTGTCGGGCAGCGAGTCCGAGTTGCCCTTCGCGAAGCGCGACACCATCTCGACGCCGGCCGAGATGAACACGTCGCCCTCGCCCGCCTTGATGGCGTGCAGCGCCATGCGCGTGGTCTGCAGGGAGCTGGAGCAGTAGCGGGTGATGGTGCAGCCCGGGAGGTGGTCCATGCCCATCTGCACGGCCACGATGCGGCCGAGGTTGTTGCCCTGCTCGCCGCCGGGGAGGCCGCAGCCGAGCATCAGGTCGTCGATGTCGTGCGGGTCGAGCTCGGGGACCTTGGCGAGGGCGGACTGGATGATCGTGGCGGTCAGGTCGTCCGGTCGCAGATCCTTCAGGGAGCCCTTGAAGGCGCGGCCGATGGGGGAGCGGGCGGCTGAGACGATCACTGCTTCGGGCATCACGGCTCCAGAGGGTTCGTTGACCTTTTCAGGCGGGACCGTCTGGGAAGTTACCCTGTACGTACTGCTCAGGTCACCGGCATGGGTGTGTGACCCCGCCAGCATCTTTCTAAGCGCTTGCTCAGCGCTCTGCGTCCAACGGGTGAGTGATCCGGGTAGCCCCCGGGGGTGCGGGAGCTGCGCGCCCAGCCCCCACCCGGCGAACGGCCTCGGGGCTCCGCGGCGCTCCTCAACCGCCGGAGGGCTGATCTGGGCGCCCCTAGGCGCGAACTGCGCGACCAGCCCCACCGGCGGTCGGTCGGGCACCGGCCTCGGCTCTGCCCGGTCCCGCTCCTCAATCGCCGGAGGGGCTCGATCTGGGCGCCAGGGCGCGTACTGCTGCGCCAGCTCCCCACCGGCGCTCACCCGGTCAACGGCCTCGGGGCTCCGCCGGACCCGCTCTCGCTCGCCGGAGGGCTTGATCTGCGACCCAGGGCGCGGGGAACCGCGCGACCAGCCCGCCGGCGGTCGGTCGAGGGCAGGTGGTCTCAGTCGCCGGACGTGGCCGACCGCGTCCTGCGGAGAGTTGGCGGCGGCGGCGTCGCTTGAGCAATGCCCACGGGCCCCGGACCGTCGGCATCGCGGCAGTGACCTCCGTGCCGCCCTCCTGACCGCCTGGGCCGCCGCACGGGCCACCGGCAGGAAACCCTCGGCGCGGGCGACGTCCGCGCTCTCCTCCGGCCACAGGCCCAGGGAGGCGCACAGGGTCGGCAGGACGGCCATCGCCGCCGTCGCGTACCCTCCGCCGAGGGGTGGTAGTTGTCGGGCCGAACAGCTCCGCGCGGGCCGCCGAGAACTCAGGGCCCAGCAGATCGCCCAGCGAGACGTGCGCCCGCCTGCTCCACCGTGCCGATCGCCTGCGCGGCGGCGGGCTGCCGCGACGCCTCGCCGGGCCAGCCAGCGCAGCGGCTGTTGCACCGGCTCGACGGCGCCGAGGTCGGGACAGGTGCCCACGACCACCTCCGCACCGGCCGTGCGCAGCCTGCGGACGGCCGCGGAGAGGTGGCGTACGGACTTGCGCGGCGGGGATGCGGTGCGTGACGTCGTTCGCGCCGATCATGATCACGCAGACGTCCGGCTGCCAGGCCGGGTCGGCGAGCTCAGCGCGACCTGGCGGTCCAGGTCGTCGGACTGGGCGCCGCGGCAGCGCCGCGTTGCGCAGCTCCACGCGCGCTCGGCCACCGCCGCGAGTCCCGACGCGAGCAGCGCGCGCCGGCGTCTGCCGGCGCGGTGCACGCCCTGCCCCTGCGGCCGTGGAGTCGCCGAGCATGGTGAGCGCAGGCTGCGCCCCGACAGCGCGTACGCCCTGCCGCGACAGCGCCGTCCGCCGACGGGACGTGCACCGGTCCGTCCCGTGGTTGCCGACCTGGCGGCGCGCCATCTGGACCTCGGCCAGAACCACGCCGACGGCGGCCGCGCCGCAGCGCAGCCCGATGCCCGCCGCGTGCCGCCGCCCCGCGGCGATCCGCCGTGCCACTCGCCCTGCTCGACATGTTCGCGGCCACCTGCCTCTGTTCAGCGACGTACGAAGATCGCCGTTCCTACGGCCAGCATGAACTCATTGCCCGCAATCCCCGTCGGCCACTCGCAACGGGAGATGAAGGGCCTGGTACACGCGCAATACGCTGACCACATCCCCTACGCAGGAGACCCGGAGACAACGTGCAGATCCACGACTCGATGATCAGTCTCGTCGGCAACACCCCGCTGCTGAGGCTCAACAAGGTGACCGAAGGGCTGCAGGCGACCGTCCTGGCCAAGGTCGAGTACTTCAACCCCGGCGGTTCCGTGAAGGACCGCATCGCGCTGCGCATGATCGAGGCCGCCGAGCGAGCGGGGAGCTGAGCCGGGCGGCACGATCGTGGAGCCCACCAGCGGCAACACACGGGCGTGGGACTCGCCATCGTGGCCCAGCAGAAGGGCTACAAGCGCATCTTCGTCTGCGGACAAGGTCTCCACCGACAAGATCAGCGCGCTGCGCGCGTGGCTGCGCCGAGGTCGTGGTCTGCCCGACCGCCGTGGATCCCGAGCACCCGGACTCGTACTACAACGTCTCGACCGGCTGGTCCGCGAGACGCCCGGGGCGTGGAAGCCGGACCAGTACAGCAACCCGAACAACCTCGCTGTCCCACTACCACTCGACCGGCCCCGAGCTGTGGGAGCAGACGGAAGGGAAGATCACCCATTTCGTCGCCGGTGTCGGGACCGGCGGCACGATCTCGGGGACCGGGCGGTACCTGAAGGACGCCAGTGAGGGCCGGGTCCAGGTCATCATCGGCGCGGACCCCGAGGGGTCGGTCTACTCCGGCGGCTCCGGGCGGCCCTACCTCGTCGAGGGCGTCGGTGAGGACTTCTGGCCGACGGCGTACGACCGCGAGCGTCGCCGACGGCATCGTCGCCGTGTCCGACAAGGACTCCTTCCAGATGACGCGGCGGCTCGCCAAGCGAGGAGGGGCTGCTCGTCGGCGGCTCCTGCGGGATGGCTGTCGTCGCCGCGCTGCGCGTCGCGGAGGGCTCGGCCCGGACGACGTGGTGGTCGTGCTGCTGCCGGACAGCGGCCGCGGCTATCTGTCGAAGATCTTCAACGACGAGTGGATGGCGGACTACGGGTTCCTCGACGACTCCGGGCCGAGCGCCCGCGTCGGCGACGTGCTCAAGCGACAAGGACGGCGGCGCGCTGCCCGAGCTCGTCCACATGCACTCCCGAGGAGACGGTCGGCGAGGCCATCGACGTGCTGCGCGAGTACGGCGTCTCGCAGATGCCGATCGTGAAGCCGGGCGCCGACACCCGACGTGATGGCCGCAGAGGTCATCGGCTCGGTCGTCGAGCGGGAGCTGCTCGATGCGCTGTTCGCGCAGCGGGCGTCGCTGCACGACCCGTTGGAGAAGCACATGCTCGGCGCCGCTGCCGCAGGTCGGATCCGGTGAGCCGGTGCGCGGACCTGATGAGCGTGCTGGGCGCGGCCGACGCCGCGATCGTGCTGGTCGAGGCGCAAGCCGACCGGCGTGGTGAGCCGTCGGACCTGCTGGCGTTCCTGGCCAAGGGCGCCACGAAGCAGCCGGCGCCGGTCCGTTTCGCATGACCGCTTCACCGGTTCGCGAAACGGTACTGAGCGCGACACGTGCGCGCAGCACCGGCTTAACACGCGTCCGGCAGATTGGTGGGTGTCGGAGGGGGTGGGAGCGGCTCCCGCTCCCAGCCGGCACCGTAGCGGCGTCAAGGACCTCCGAGCGGCTCCCGGACCTCCACCGACGCCCAGACGTGACGCCCGCCTGACCCGGGCGGGCGTCCTCGCGGGGACCGCCGTCGTCCCGCCCCCGTCACAGTGCGGCGGTCCCCGCGCAACTCTCTTTCCCGTAAGCAAGGGCTGCTCCGCTGGCCTACTCCACGAAGAGGCCGCGCTCGGCCGCCCGCACGTCGAACTCCTCCAGCCGCGCCTGCGCCTGCGGCAGCCCGTCGCACATCGCCTCCAGGAGCACCCGGCCCAGCAGCATCGGCGCGCACGCCGTGCTCGAAGGCGAGGCCGTGCCGACAGGGCCGCCGGCAGCAGGAGGTCGGAGTGCTTGGCGACCGGCGCGAAGGCGGAGTCGGCGACGGTGACGACGGCATCAGCCCGGCCTCCTTGGCGTACGCGAGGGCGCTCGACGACCTCCCGCGGATGGCGGGGGAGCGCGAAGCAGAGCAGCGTCGCCGCGCCCGCGCGCACGGCCGCGTCGATCCGGTCGGCGAGCATCGTGCCGCCTCGTCGAGGAGCCGGACGTCGGGGTGGACCTTCGCCGCGAAGTACGAGAACCCGTACGCCTGGGAGGCCGCGGCGCGCAGGCCGAGCACCGGCAGCGGCCGGGACGCGGCGAGCAGCCGGCCCGCCCGCTCGACCGCGACGGGTCGGCGAGCAGCTCCGCCAGGTGGCGCAGATTGGCGATCTCGGCCTCGACGGCCTGCTGGTACTCGCTGGCCTCGGTGGCCGCCGTCCGCCGCTGGCGGGGGCGACCTCGCGCAGGTGCTTGCGCAGCGCCGGATAGCTCGTCGAGAGCCGAGGGCGACCGCGAACGGGTCACGGACGGCTGGCTGACTCCGGCCAGATCCGCCAGCTCCACCGAGGACAGGAACGGCACGTCGGCCGCGCGGCGCACCATGCAGTGCGCGATCCGGCGCTGGGTGGGCGTGAGCCGGTGGCCCTCGAAGAGGTGCTGGAGCCGGGCGGCGGGGCCCTGACCGAGCGCGGCGCGGTCCGTGTGGTCGTTCATCTCTCCCCGTTCCCCTGCGGTCCATTCAGTGCAGCTGCTAGCGTGTATGAGCTTATTCAGAGCAGGGGACCGGCGCCAGGTTCCGCCGCGATGGGGCAACGGTAGTGTGCCTTTCCGTCAGGCAACGGATGTGCAAGGGGAGCGCCCGTGGGCAACGGGGGACCGGGGAGCGACGGCCAGACGCTGGCCAGTTCGCCCGCCGACAAGAAGAAGGCCGCCAAGTACCTGGAGGAAGAACTCCTCCCGCACACGAAGTCGGCCGGGAACATGGCGGCGGGCGGCGGGGCCGTCAAGCCGCCCTTCATCGGCCCCGTGGCGCCGGCCAGTCCGCTGATGAAGCAGGACACCGGGCTCAATGGCCTCTCCGGCTGGGCCAGCGATCAGGGCCTGTCGGACGCGCTGGTGGCCTGGCAGGGGTCGGCGAACCGTCTCCTCGGCCGGCTGCAGACGGAGCTGAACGCGCTGCACGGCACGAAGAACCTGTTCCAGGGCACCGACCTCGGCGTCCAGAGCCAGGTCAACGGCATCCGTCCGCCCAGCAGCTTCGACGGAATGTGACGGGGGCCCGGCCATGGCACTGACGTACCAGGACGTGATGACGGCCGATCTCTCCTTCTTCGTGGACGTCTCCACGGCGTGGAAGAAGATGGGCGACCGCTTCGGCGAGCTGCAGACGGACTACGAGAAGAACGTCCAGGGCGTGCTCGGCAACGGCAACTGGCAGGGCCTCGCCTACGGCGCCCAGCAGCAGAACGCCTCCGCCACCGCTCTTCGAGTACGGCGCGGCGAAGGCGGAGGCGCACGCCGTCGCGAGCCTGCTCACCGACGCGCACACCGATCTGGTCCGGCTGCAGAAGGCGGTCAAGGACCTCGTCGAGGACGCGGAGAAGAAGGGAGACTACAAGGTCGACTCTGGTCCGGCAAGGCGACCTACGTCGGCTTCGACAAGATGTCGCAGGACGAGAAGTTCGCGCTCCACCACGACCCCGACTATCCGAAGCTGGTCGCCGACGCCAACCAGAGGCCAGGACTGGTCCGACGCCATCACCAAGGCCGTCCAGGCCGTGCGACGACTGCGACCAGAGCGTGAAGCGCGCCCTGTCCCGCCTCCAGCGACGTGAACACGGACGGCCTCGGCTTCGGCGGGTTCAACGCGCACGCCGACGGCGACCTGAAGACGGCGGGCAAGCCGGAACCCAAGTCCGAGAAGAAGTGACGGCGGTTTGGGTCTCCGAGGGCGAGTCCGAGGCGTCCGGTCCTGAGGCCGGAGCCGAGGCCAAGGCCTCGGACGTCGGCGGCGGCAAGCTCGGCGAGGCCGAGGCGCACGCGTACCTCGGCAAGGCGTCGGCGGAGGGCTCGCTCACCAACGGCGTTCAAGCTGGCCGGTGAGGCCGAGGCGTTCGCCGGGGCCAAGGCCAACATCGGCGCGGGCATCACCAACGAGGGGCTCAACGCCGAGGCCGGTGCCTTCGCCGGCGGCGCGGCCTCGGCCCAGGGCAGCGCCTACGCCGGCCCGGTCGGCGTCTACGGGCGGGCCGAGGGCAGGTGGGCGCCGAGGCGGAGGCCGGGATCAACGTCGGCAGGAAGGCTTCCACGCCGGGGCCGGCGCGTTCGCCGGTGCCAAGGGCGAGGTCGCGGGCGGCGCCGACCTCGGCGGCATCGGCGTCGGTGTCACCGCCGAGGGCTACGCGGCCCGGCGCCGAGGCCAACCTGACTTCGGCAAGGACCAGAACGGGGCCTGGCACTTCAGGCCAAGGCCGGTGTGCCGCCGATCGTCGGCGGCGGTCTCGGCACGGAGTTCTACCTGTCGACCCGGGAAGACCGCCGACACCACGGGCGACATCGTGAGCGGCATCGGGCACGGCGCGAGCTCGCTGGCATGCGATCGGCGGCCTGTTCTGATGGATGCCGACCCGGGCCGTCACAGCACCGCAGTGAGGGAGAGTACCTGAGATGTCCACGCCGACCCTTCCCGTGCCGATCACGTTCAAGCTGCCGGAGGGTCTGGCAGGCCGCGGCACCGACGCGGCGGGCGCCCCGGGCGCGGCGTTCGTCGCGGTGCACCCGTACCCCGACAGCGGGTTCACGGCGAACATCACCATCGACGGCGAGTACCGCCCGACACGGCGACGCTCGCGCAGATCGCCGAGGAGTCGGTGCGGAGCGGCTGCGCGCGCCGTCACGGACGTCCACGTCGTGGACCGCCAGGAGGTCGGCTCGCCCGGCTCCCGGGGCCTCACCCAGACCCTGAGATCTCCGCGCTGGCCGCGTGTCGCGCGAGCTGGTCCAGTCGCAGGTGTACCTGGCGATGCTGGACGAGGCCGACGCGTCGAAGCGGGCGGTGACCCGGCTCGTGCTGACGGCCACCGCCGCCCAGCGTTCCCTGCGTGCGGTGGGTGGGCGATTTCCAGGAGTTCATGAGCACCGTCCGGCCGACACCGACGTCGCCGCATAGGCTGACCTGCATGGGACCTCGACAAGCCGACCGCGACCAAGCTGCCCGAGCACCGGCGCCTGCACTGGCCTCGCCCGACGAGGTGCGCGCCGCCCTGCTCGCTCTCTCACCACGGACGACGTTCCCTACGTCATCCGTGACGGCGGCGCCGACGAGTTTGCCGATCGTGGTGGCCGAGTGGCGCTCGCGGAGCCGGCCTGGCAGACGTCTCCTTCTCCGCACGCAGGTCACTCCACGCCGTCCGCATCCGGATGCGGCTCGACGCCGGGAACCACGAAGTGCGGGCCCTGAGAGCAGTGGAGCTGCAGTGGGTCGGCAACCGCCGCGGCTCCAGATGTCGACGACTTGAGTACTCGCGCGGCCCCGACCGGACCGTGACCCGCCAGTGGACCATCGAGCGCGGTGACAGCGGCCGTCTCCAGGCCACGGAGACGTTCCGCTACGACGCCTCGGACCTGCGGCGGCCGGTGCGCGACGCGGTGCTGCAGTCCGGGTGGGCTGGAAGGGACTCACGTTCGGCAAGCGTGAGGCCGTGGCGGTGCCGCCGCGTCACCCGGCCAGCCGGTCGAGCAGCGCGGCCGCCCGTGCCACGTCCACCGTCAGGACGGTCTGGCCGGATCCGGATCGAGCTCCGCGGCCGCCAGCGCGAACGCCCGGCCCACCGGCAACGCAGGCAGTGGTCGGGGTGCAGGTCGCGCAGGCGCAACGCCCGGACGGCCGCCACCAGTTCGCAGCCCACGACCTGCCGGCGGCCGCGGTGCAGACGCGCAGCGTCTGGCGGGCCGCGAGCGAGGCGAAGCTGGACGCTCCGCTCCTCGACGCCGTGCGGGAGAGGACCGCGTGGCCGAGGGACGCGGGGGCGGAGAAGGCGCGGAGGTCACCGAGGGCGCGCCGGCGCGTACTCCAGGATCATCACGCCCGACGACGCCGGTTCGCCGTCCGCGAGGAACGGGCGCAGCCGGGTGTACGCGGGTTCGTTCAGCGTCGACAGGCGGGACGTGGAGAGCCGGGCCACCTGGGTGAGCGAGAGGCGGAAGTGATCCAGGCCAGGGCCAGTTGGGCCAGGTAGAAGCCGCCGTGGTGGTAGGCCGCCATGTCCGCGTGTGTGATCAGCGGTTCTCCGCCGCCGCGTTGATCTCGACCGTCAGCACGTCTCCAGGGCGTCCGCCGCGTCGTGCGCCGGTCCGTGGATCTGCGGCACGCAGCGGAAGCCGTACGGGTCCTGGATGCGGCCGAGCGGCGGGGTGGGGCGGTCCGGGGCGCCGAGGGTGGCGCGCATGCTCCGCGCCACGTCGTACGAGCCCCGGTGGCGGCGGGCCTCGTGGACCGGCAGCGCATACGCCTCGTACGAGCCGTCCACCGCCAACAGGCTGAGTGCGGCGACCAGTTGAGTGGCCGTCAGAGCGTGCGCAGTTCGTGCAGGGCGAGCGCCGACTGGCCGAGGGTGAGCGCGTTCGACGAGATCAGGCCAGCGCGTCGTTGTTGTCGAGGGGCTGCGGCTCGGGGGCGGTGCCCTTGCCGCGCCAGGGGTGTTCGCCCGCGAGCGCCAGGCCCATCTGGGCCAGCGGGGCGATGTCGCCGGTGCCGACCGAGCCGTGCTCGTTGACCGCCGGGTCGCGCGCCGTTCTCCAGCGCCTCGCAGAGGCCGTCACGACGGTGGCGCAGGCCCGCGCCGCCCGCGAGCAGCTGGTTCGCGCGCGGACCGCGAGCATCGCGCGCACCTCGCGCTCGGGCAGTTCGGCGCCGATCGCGCCCGCGTGGCTGCGCAGCAGGCGCAGGCCGTGGTCGGCGGCGGCCTCCGTGGGCACGTCCTCGCTGCGCTGGGCGCCGACACCGGCGGAGCGGCCGTAGACCCGGCCCCACGCGGCGATCTCGCGGGCCGCGTTCCAGGACTCCTCGACCCGCTTCATGGCGTCGGTGCCCGGCACCGGGCGGGCGGTCGCGTCGGCGAGGCGACCACGTCGGAGACGGGGAGGCCGTGACCGTCGAGGACGACGACCGGAGTCGTCGGGGCGTCGTGGACATCAGGCGCCGTTCCTCCTCTAACCAGGCGTGTAAAGGACGACCGCGTCTCACAGTCCGGTCCGCCAGGCGCGGATTTACGGGTGATTTACGCGGGGGCATTGACAAGTTATTCACGCACCAAGAACTCTGCATGACGATATGCAGGACGGGCAAGAGGACTCAGAGGCGCTCCATGATTCGCAGTTCGAAGCGGTCCACAAGCGATTCCCCAACGGCACGACGGCGGTCCACGATCTCTCTCGCTCGACATGCCGAAGGGGGTGTGACCGTCGGCGTCGGGCCGTCCGGCTGCGGCAAGACGACCAGCCTCCGCATGATCAACCGTATGGCTCGACCCGACCTCCGGCACCATCCGGCCGGCGGCCGGGACGTCTCTGGAGCAGGACGCCGCCGAGCTGCGGCGCTCCATCGGCCACGTCATCCAGCAGGCCGGCCTCTTCCCGCACCGCACCGTCCTCGATACAACATCGCGACCGTGCCGCTGCTCCTCGGCTGGGGCCGCAAGATAGGCCCGGGCCGCCGCCGGTGACCTCCTGGAGCGCGTCGGCCTCGCGCCCGAGAGATGGGCAGGCGCCACCCGCACCAGCTCTCCGGCGGGCAGCAGTGCAGCGCGTGGCGTCGCCCGCGCGCTCGCCGCCGATCCGCCGGTGCGCTCATGGACGAGCCGTTCGGTGCGGCCGACCCGGTGGTCCGTACCGCAGCTCCAGGACGAACTGCTGCGCCTGCAACGGGAGTTGAACAAGACCATCGTCTCCGTCACGCACGACATCGACGAAGCGTGGTGCGGCTGGGCGACCGGATAGCCGTGTTCCGTACGGCGGCACCTCGTGCAGTGCGCGTCGCCGCGGAACTCGCGCGGCCCGCGGACGACCTCGTCGCGGACTTCCTGCCGAGCGGGGGCTGCAGCCGCCGTCACTGACCGGGCTGGCGGACGTGCCGCAGGCGGGCGGCGCCGATCGGCGGGCTGGAGCTGGTGCTGACGCTGCCCGCAGGCCGGTCGTGTGGCGGAGCGGGGCGGTGCCGGTGGGGCGGAGGTGCCCGTGCGTGCCCCTCCGCGATACGGACTCGCTGCTCTCGGCCCTGAACGAGTCGATCGACGTCCCCGTCGGGGCTGTGGCCCGGGTCGACGCGGAAGGCATCTTGACCGGGGTGTCGTCCCGGTCCGACATCCATTCGGCGGCGGGAGACGCCCACCTCAGGGCGCGGGGAACGGCGCGACCAGCCCCTGACGGCGGCGCACCGGCAACAGAGCCCCCGCCCCCACGGCGGCAACGCCCCGGGGCTCCGCCCCGGACCCCGCTGCTCAATCGCCGCAGGCTTGATCTGCCGACCCCGCCGACGGCAAGAGTGGGCGTGGCGTCGCATGAGTTTTGACTGGGAATGGGTCGGGTCGCATCGGGACGACCTCGCCACCCTCACCGTCTCCCACCTCCAGGCAGCCCTGACGGCAGTCCTCCTCGGGCTGCTGATCTCCTGCCGCTGGCCGTCCTCGCGCACCGCGTGCGTGCCGCTGCGCGGATTCCTCCTCGGGCTGTCGAACGTCCTGTTCACCATCCCGTCCATCGCCGTGTTCGTGCTGCCGCCGCCGGCTCTCCGGGCTCACCGCACCACCACCGTGATCGGCCCTGTGACGATCTACACTCCTCAGCCGTCCTCCTGCGGAACACGCGTCGAAGGGCTCGACTCGTGCCGCAGAAGACGAAGAAGCAGGCCAAGGCGATGGGGACGCGGCCGCCGCGCACCCTGCTCACCGTCGAACTGCCGCTCGCGCTGCCGGTGATCATGGCCGGCGTACGGATCGCGACCGTCATGTCGATCTCCTGGTGTCCGTGGCCACGCTACATCGGCGACGGCGGCTCGGGCAGCTGTTCACCGACGGGTTCCAGCGCAACTTCCCGACCCCGGTCATCGTCGGCGTCGTCCTCACCCTCCTGCTCGCGCTCGTCGCCGACGCGCTGCTCGTCGGCGTCCAGCGGCTGCGGACGCCGTGGGCGCGCGCACGGACCCGGAAGGCCTGACCGCCATGTACGAACTCTTCAAGGACCTGGGCGCGTGGCTGGTCAGCGGCGACCAGTGGGGCGGCGTCGACGGCATCGCACAGACGGCTCGCCGAGCACCTCCAGTACTCGCTGCTCGCCACCCTCATCGCCGCCGCGATCGCGCTGCCCGTGGGACTGCTCATCGGGCACACACGGCCGTGGCGCGTTCCTCGCCATCAACCTCTCTCCTTCGGCCGGGCCCTGCCCACCGTCGGCCTCGTCGTCCTGGTCTTCCTGGCCAGCGGGTTGTCGATGTGGCCCGTCTACGTCGCCCTCGTCGCGCTCGCGGTGCCGTCCATCGTCACCAACACGTACGCCGGGATGACCGCCGTCGACCGGAGGTGAAGGACGCGGCGCGCGGCCAGGGGATGCGCGCCCACCAGGTGCTGTTCCAGGTCGAGCTGCCGCTGGCGCTGCCGCTGATCATGACCGGACTGCGGCTCGCCCTCATCAGGTCGTCGCGACCGCCACGATCGCCGCGTCACGTCTCCTTCGGCGGGCTCGGCCGCTACGTCTTCGACGGGCTCGCCCAGCGCGACCTCGTGCAGGTGCTCGGCGGCGCCGTCCTCGTCGCACTCGTCGCCGTCGTCCTCGATCTGGCCTTGTCCGGCCTGCAGCGCCTGCTCTTCCGCCACCGCCCCAGCACCCTCAAGTCCGCCTAGAGCACCCCAGATGAACCGACGCACCCTCCTCGGCGGCCTCTTCGCCGCGGCCGCCGTACCGCAGTCACCGCCTGCTCCGGCGGCATCACCTCGCTCGACGGGCAGGGCTCAGGCGGCTCCGGCGGCGGCTCCAGCAAGGGCGGCCTCACCATCGGCACCGCCAACTTCACCGAGAACCAGGTCCTCGGCTACCTGTACGCGGCCGTCCTGGAGGCGGCGGGCGTCAGAACGACCGTCGGGCCAACCTCGGCACCCGCGAGATCCTCATCCCCGCGCTCAAGGGCGGCGACCTCGACCTGCTGCCCGAGTACCAGGGCGCGCTCCTTCACTACCTCGACGCCAAGTCGACCGCCACCGGGGAGGGCGAGATGCAGAACGCCCTCGCCATGGCGCTCCCCGCGGGCCTGCAGATCCTGCCCTACGGCACGGCCGAGGACTCCGACGCCTTCGCCGTCACCCGCGAGACCGCCGAGAAGTACGGGCTGAAGTCCCTCGCGGACCTCGCCAAGCACAACGGCAAGCTCGTCATCGGCGCCGCGCCGGAAGTGAAGAAGCGGCAGGTCGGGGCGGTCGGACTGAAGGACGTCTACGGCGTCGAGTTCAAGGAGTTCAAGTCGCTCGACTCCTCGGGGCCGTTGGTGAAGGGCGCCCTGAAGAAGGGCGACGTCGACGTGGCGAACCTGTTCACCACCGACACGGACATCGTCGCCAACCACTGGGTCGTCCTCACCGACCCCAGAACCTCGTCCCCGGCCAGCACGTCGTCCCGCTGATCGCCGACCGCAAGGCCGACTCCACGGTCCGCAAGGCGCTGGCCCGCCTCGGCAACGTCCTGACGACCGAGCACCTCACCGAGCTCAACCGCCTCGTCGACAAGGACAAGAAGGACCCCGGGGACGTCGCGAACGACTACGCCCTGCCGGCACGGGCTCAGCAAGAAGAAGTAGAGAGGGCCGTCCCATGGCAGCGGTAGTGGAGAAGCACTCCATCGACGTCGTCCCCGACAGCGCACGGCACGGGCGCGCGTTCAACCAGTTCACCCTCTGGCTCGGCGCCAACCTCAGATCACGGCCGTCGTCACCGGCGCGCTCGCCGTCGTCTTCGGCGGCGACGTGGTCTGGTCCCTCGTCGGCCTCGTGGCCGGCAACCTGCTCGGCGGCGCCGTCGCTGGCCTGCACTCCGCACAGGCCCCAAGCTCGGACTCGCCCCAGATGATCCAGTCGGGCCCAGTTCGGGGTGAAGGGCGCCGTCGTCCCGCTGCTCCTCGTCATCCTCATGTACGTCGGGTTCTTCGCCAGCGGCAGCGTGCTCGCCGGGCGAGGCGACGGCCGAGCTGACCCACACGAACGACACGACCGGCATCGTCGTCTTCGCGCTCGTCACCGCCGTGGTCGCGGCGGTCGGCTGCGCGTGATCCACGTGCTGGGCCGCGTCGCGAGCGTGATCTGCGCCCTGGCCTTCGTCTACCTGGGCGTACGGCTGCTCGACCGCGCCGACCTCGGCGACCTGCTGGGCGACGCCCGCTTCTCGCTGCCGATGTTCCTGCTCGCCGTCTCGCTCTCCGCCTCCTGGCAGCTCGCCTTCGGGCCGTACGTCGCCGACTACTCGCGCTACCTGCCGCGGTCCACCAGCGCCAGGGCGACGTTCTGGTGGACGCTGTCCGGGTCGGCGCTCGGGTCGCAGTGGTCGATGACGCGTTCGGCGTGCTGGTCGCGGCGTCCAGCGGCGGCGCGTTCCTCGACAACCAGGTCGGGTACGCTCGTCTCGCTCGGCGGCGCGGGCCTCGTCGCGTCCTTCTTCTGCTTCGTGATCGCGCTGGGCAAGCTCACATCAACGTGCTCAACACGTACGGCGGCTTCATGTCGATGGTGACCGGCATCAGCGGCTTCCGCGGCCAGCGCGCCCTGTCGCAGCGCGGCCGGGCCGTCTACATCGCGATCATCATGGTCGCCGGCACGGCGTCGCCCTGCTGGGCAAGTGACTCCTTCCCGGGCCTCCTTCAAGGACTTCCTGCTCTTCCTGCTGACGTTCTTCACGCCGTGGTCGGCGATCAACCTCGTCGACTACTACCTGATCTCGCGCGAGCGCTGACGTCATCCCGGCGCTCGCCGACCCGCACGGCCGCCACGGCGCCTGGCGCTGGGACGCCCTCGCCGTCTACGGCATCGGCTCCTCGTCGCCCAACTCCCGTTCCTGGCCGCGCACTTCTACATCGGAGGCCGCTCGTCGAACCGCTCGGCGGCGCGGACGTAAAGTCGTGGATCGTGGGCCTGGTCGTCCCGGCACCGTCCTGTACTGGCTGCTCGCCCGCCGGGACACCTCGCTGCTATACCGGACGCCACGATCCTGGGTACGGAGGAGTCCGCGGAGCCGCTCGTGTCCGGGGGCGTGGCCCACTCGCGGGCGTGGGGGTTAGCCCCACTGTCCGCGCCCCGATCCGTACCGTTGACCAGTAGTATGGAAGCCCAAGGCGAACGCGCACGTGACGCCGAACTGAAGAAGGAACTCGACGCCACCCTGCATGCCCGCAGGGAGTCTCGGTGAGGAGTACGAGTCCGCGCTCGTGGACTCGCTTCCCGACAAGGTCGACCAGCGGCTCGACTCGGCGCCGTCGACCGGCGCGTGCGCCGGCAGCTGGCCGAGCAGCAGGTGGTCGTGGCCCGGGTCAGCCGGAACCCCGCGGCGGCGGCGACAACTGCGAACGCTTCGGCTTCGCCATCGTCCGCTCGTCCTCGCGATCCCGCTCTCCGCGACTCGCCGTGGTCAACGCGCGCACCTGCCGGGCCTGCTGATCGCCGCGGCATCGTGGGCGTGAACGCGCTGCACGCCGGGCACCTGTGGCCCGGCGGCGCGACCGGCGCCCCGAGTCGTCCGCCTGGGAGGAGTGGTCACGCCTGCCGGGTCGGCAGGACGATCGCCTGGCGCAGGTTCACGTCGCCGGGGGCGGCTCGTCGTGTAGGCGATGAGGTCCGCGACGTCAGTCCGACGAGAGGCCGATGAGAGCCTCGAACATGCCGTCCAGCTGGCCGGAGAGCTCCGCGTTGTCGACGTGGGAGCCCAGCTCGTGTCGGTCAGGCCCGGCTCGATGTTCGTGACGCGCACGTCGCGCGGGCCCAGTTCCGTGCGCAGCGACTGCGACAGGTACGTCAGGGCCTGCCTTCGTCGCGCTCGTACACCGCGTAGTTCGGGAGCGGCACGTGCGCGCCGATCGACGAGATGTTGACCATGGTCCGCGGTGCCGCCGCCGGCGGCCGTCGCGATCAGGTCGGGGGTGACGGCGCGGATGACGCGCAGCGCGCCCGCGACGTTCGTGTCGAGCATCCGCTGCCACTCGTCCGTCCGGCCGTCGGTGACCGGGTTCAGGGAGCATCACGCCCGCCGAGTTCACCACCAGGTCGACCCGGCCGTACGCGGCGCGCACGCCGCTCGGCCGCCGCGTCCTACCGACGTCTCTGGTCGGTGATGTCCGTGGGCTTTCGCTGAGCGCCTCGCCCGCCGATCGGCCCCGATCTTCGCCGCGAGCTCGTGAGGCGGTCGGCGCGGCGAGGCCAGCAGGGCGACGCGGGCGCCGTTCGCGGCGAGCAGCCGGGCGGTGGCCTCGCCTACAAGTGCGCGCTGGCGGCGCCGGTGATCAGTGCGGTGCGGCCGGTGAGAGTGCTGGCCACGTCGTCCGATTCATGGCACCAGCCTGCGGCGGTCCGCGCCGCTCACCCAGGAGCAGAGCTTTCCTGGGTCGGCAGTACCAGGATGGACTCCGCTGCGGGTGCCTGGGATCGGCTCGCTATGGACGCAGCACGGGGACAGCGGGGACGGCGGCGGCGCATCGGCGTGCATCAGGCGACTTCCTCAGGTCGCGAGCGGTTGCCCGGATCAGCCGGACGCAGGTCGGTCTGCTGCCGGGGCACGGGCGGCGCCGCGTGCCGGGCCTGCGCCGCGAGGAGGTGGCGCACGCTCGCGGGGAGTCAGCGTCGACTACTACATCCGGCTCGAACAGGGCCGCGGCGATCCGTCTCGGACGCCGTGCTCGACGCGGTCGCCCGCGTCCTGCGCCTCGACGACTCGAGGCCGCGTACCTGCTGCTCGGTGGCCCGGCCGGCGCGGACCCGGCGCAGGCGCCCGCCCGCCCGCGGACAGCGGGTGCGGCCCGGCCTCAGGCTGCTCGCTGACACCATCGACAAGGCGCCGCGCGTTCGTGATGCTCGGCCGCCGGATGGACGTCCTCGCCTGGAACGCGCTCGGTGACGCCCTCGTCCTCGGCTTCTCGGACGATGGCGCCCAGGAGCAGGACAGCATGCCGCGCCAGGTCTCCATCGACCCCGCGGCCCGCGACCTCTACCCCGAGTGGCCGGCGGTCGCCGCCGTGACCGTCGCCTACCTCAGGCTCGATGCGGGCCTGCATCCAGAAGGACCCCAACTGGCCGCACTGGTCGGCGAGGATTGTCCCTGGCCAGCGAGGACTTCCGGCGGCTGTGGGCGGACCACCAGGTCAAGGAGAAGACGTTCGCGAAGCGCATGACGCACCCGTGGCCGGTGAACTCACCATGCCGTACGAGACGTTGACCGTCTCCGGCGAACCCGACCAGACCCTCGTCGTCTACACGCCAGGAGCGGGTCCGTGACGGAGGAGCGGCTGCGCGGCTCCTCGGGAGCGCTGGGCGGCGACCGTGCCCGCGGCCGAGTGAGACGGCTCTCACGAGACCCTCTGCGATCACTCAGAATCCCGCACTCAGTCGCCGCCCGAAAGCGGCCGAGTCGACGGTCTACGGCCTACGGCCTACGGCGGGAGACGACGGTGACGCGCGTGCGCAGGGCCTGGTCAGTGACCGCCGTGGTGGTGCGCGCCGGAGCCGCACTGTGGTGGCTCGGTGCTCGCGGCGGCACGATCGGGCTGCTGCCCGGCGGGCTCACCGGACGCCGGATCGGTGTCTGGCGGGCGCCGTGCCGTCCTCGTGGTCGCGGCGGCGGTGGCGTACGGCAGGCGCGGGCGGCACACCGCGCTCACCGGCTCGGCGGCCCGCGCCGGGAAGCACGACGTGCTCCAGGACCGGGCCGTCACCGTACGGAACTGGCGGCACGCGGCCACCACGCTGGTGGCTGGCCCTCGCGCATCGCGCGGCCCTCAGGCAGCGCCTTCGCGGTGCCCGCCGCGGGCGGCATGGCGGTCGCCGGGGCGGGTGCCGGACTGTGGCTGAAGGCCGCGTGGCTCGGGCGGTGCGAGCGGAACGACGACGCACTGCTGTGGCTGCGCGTCGACTGGCTCGGCACCCGCGCGGGCGCGCCCGTCGGCTTAAGCAGGTCAAGGCGTGCCGGCGGACCGGGACCCTCGCGGGCGACGCCGCGCCGGTGGGGCGCGGCGCCGCTGAGCCCGCGGACAGCCGGTCTGCTCAGACCTCCAGTTCGGCCTCGATCTTCTTCAGCTGATGGCGCGCCATCGCCAGGTTGGCGCGTTGGTTGTCCAGCACCAGGTAGAGGAAGAGGCCGTTGCCGCCGGCCTTGAGCAGCCGGATCAGGTGGTACTGCGTGCCGAGCGTGATCAGGATGTCCTCGATCTCGTCCTTCAGGCCGAGGTGCTCCATGGTGCGCAGTTTGGAGCGGACGACATCGGTGTTGCCGGCGGCCGCGACCTCCAGGTCGAAGCTCTTGGAGCCGCCGATCGTGCCGAGCGCCATCCCGCTCGTGTAGTCGACGAGGGCGGCGGCGGAGGCTCCTTCGATGGAGGCGAGGGCGTCCTTGAGAGCGGTCTCGGTGTTGGCCATGATGGCTTCCTTTCCAGTTGCTGCTGTTGCTGTTTCTTCTGCTGTTTCTGTTCGTGATTCCGTGGTGCTCCGTCGGGTCAACGGGCCGTTCGGGGCTGCAGGTTGGTCTCCGGGAGCTTGGACCGGGGTGCGGACGGAGCAGTTCGCCCTCCGGGTCTCGGGGTCGTGCGGGCGCAGGGCCCGGCCGCGGGTGCGCACGACCGGCTCGGGCGGTTCGGGGGCGCCGCGTCGACGGGCTCGCCGATCCGGGTGCCGGCCCGGCGCGCCCTCCAGATGGAGCCGGCCGACGGTGACCCGGTCCTCCGCGAGCAGCGTGAGGACGGCCGTGTCCGGCCGCGTACGTCGCGACGTAGCCGTCCGTGCCGCGCACCAGGAGTTCCCGGAAGGCACCCTGGGCGGTGGCGTCCGCGAGCCGCTGGGCGACGCCGAGCGCCGCCGCGGTCAGGGCCGCCACGCCCTCCGGTTCGACGCCGGGGGTGTCCTGGGCGAGCACGAGTCCGTCGACGCTGGCCGCGAGTGCCCCGCGACCTGGGGCACCCGGACTCTCAACCTCTGTAGTTCGCCGAGGACTTCGGCCTCGTCGGCCATCGGCGGTCTCCTTTCGGGAGTTCCGGAAGCTTCGGTGCCGGCTCGGCCGGTGCGGCGGAGAGCGCTTCACGAGCCTCCAGCGCGGCGCGCAGCCGGCGCAGCAGGGCCACGTCGGGGTCCTCGACGCTGCTGTGCGCGACCCATTCGGGCACGGGCGTGGTCGCCGCCGGGGGTGGCGGGACGGCGGCCACCAGGCCGCCCGCGGCGAGCCGCCGCAGGTCGACCAGGGTGTGGAAGGCGGGCCTGCCCAGGGCGGTGGCGATCTGGGACGCGGTGCGGGACCCGTCGACCAGGTCGAGGACGCGGCGCCGGCGCGCGGGCACCGGCCGGTCCGGGTCGGGCCCCAGGGTGAGCGCCGCCGTGTCGGTGTCCGGCTCGGGCCAGATCCGCTGGAGCAGCTCGCGCCGGCGCAGCGTCTCCCGCTCGACGGCGGCCACCGGCACCGGGCGCACGGTGCCGAACGGTGCGAGACCGTACCGGAAGCGGGTCGAGCCGCTGGTCGGGGCGAGCGTGAAGTACGCGCGCGTCGAACAGGGCGCCCAGATGGCACAGTTCGAGCGCCCCGTCGGTCAGCCGGCCGCGCTCGACGAGGTACCGCCCGACGCGCTGCCTGGCCCCCGCCTGGTCGACCGCCTCCCACCAGCCCTCGGCCTGGACGGCGCCGCCCGCGGTGAGCAGCACGTCGATGCCGGGCGTCGCGGGGGACTCCGCGTGCACGATGTGGCCGTCCTCCAGGTAGAGGGTGCCGTGCTCTCCCGGATCAGCGCGCCGGTCGCACTGCTCGGCCGCGAGGCGGCTGAGCATCGGCGAGACGCCCGTCGGGGCGGGGGCGGAGGTCATCCCAGGATCAGCCGGTCCGCCAGATCGGACAGCCGCAGCCGGGCGAGGGCGAGATTGCCCTCCCCGCGGTCCAGCCACAGGTACAGGAAGACGCTGCTGTCGAAGCTGGTCCGGACGAACCGCAGGACGTGGTAGCCGTCCCGGTTCGTCACCATGACGTCCTCGACGGGCGGCGCCTTGTCGCCGGCGGAGCCCTCGGTCCAGTCGCTGCCGTCGGCGGGCGCGAAGGCCCGGTGCTCGGCGGCGAGCCGGGCGAGCTCCGCGGCCTCGGCGGCGGTGGCCTCGTGGTCCCCTGTTCGGCGACTCGCCGACGGTGCCCAGGGCGAGTCCACTGGTCCAGTCGACGACGGCGGCACCGCGGGCCCCCGGCAGCCGCATGACCTCGAGCAGGCACTCGTCGATTCCGGGCACGCCTGAAACCCCCCACTTCGTCGCCACGTCGGTGTATTTCTGGTGTGTGTGAGCGCGACGCTACGCACGGTTCGGCGACCTGGTGAGGGTTCTGGCATTTTCCGATGGAACATGCGTACCGAGGACTAGAATCCGCCAACCGGCCCGAAAGTCACGGCTGTTCGGGTCGGCCGACGCGTGCTGTGCGGGGTGTTCAGTCCTCCGTGCGCGCCTTCATCACCAGCTTGTTGACCGCCCACAGGGCGATGCCGATGGCGACGAGCACCCCGGCCCTGACGTAGACCTCGGCGGGCCGGTCGGCGAGCGGGCTGGCCAGGATCAGCGCGGTGACGGCGCCGAGCACCGGCAGCACGGTCGGCGTACGGAAGTGCCGGTGCTCCACCCGGTCCTTGCGCAGCACGAGCACCGCGACGTTGACGACGGCGAAGACGCACAGCAGCAGGAAGGCCGTGGTGTCGCCGAGCCCTCGATCTCGCCGGTCGACACCAGCCCGATCGCGAGCAGCGACACGAAGACGATGCCGACGACGGGGGTGCGGCGGGCGGGCAGCACCGGCCCATGGCGCGCGGCAGGATCCGCTCGTTGGCCATGCCGTAGCAGAGCCGCGAGGCCATCATGATGTTGATGAGCGCCGAGCTGGTGACCGCGAACAGGGCGATGAGCGCGAAGAGCTTGTGCGGGAAGTCGAGCCCGCCCGCCTTCACGACCTCCAGCAGCGGCCCGCTCGACGACTCCAGCGTCTTGTGGTCGACGAGCAGCGACGACACGATCGCGACGAGGACGTAGATGGTCCCGGTCACCGCGACGCCGATGAAGATGGCGCGCGGGAAGGTGCGCGTCGGATCCTGGTCTCCTCCGCCATGTTGACCGAGTCCTCGAAGCCGACGAAGGCGAAGAACCCGAGCGCCGTCGCCCCCAACACCCCGGTCATCAGGGCGAATCCGCTCCCGCTCGCCTCGAACTCGGTGAGCCGCGACGGTTCTCCGTCGCCGGTCAGCACTCGCGTGCGCGCCGATGGTGAGGATGATCAGCAGTCCGGTCAGCTCGACCATCGTCAGCACGACGTTCGCCTCACGGACTCGCTCACGCCCGCAGGTTGAGGGCGGCGAGCGCGAGGACGAACAGGATGGCGATCAGCGTCGGCGGCAGCGCGTCGTTCGTCAGCTCGCCGAGGTAGTCGCCGCTGAAGGCGCGGGCGGCGGCGCTCGCCGACGACAGGCCCGAGCACATCACCATGAACGCGACGATGAAGGTCAGGAAGGGGACCTTGAACGCCTTCTGCGTGTACAGCGCGGCGCCCGCCGCCTTCGGGTACTTGCCGACGAGTTCGACGTACGAGGCCGCGGTCAGGATCGCCACCACGAACCCGATCACGAACGGCAGCCACAGCGCGCCGCCGACCTTCCCCGCGACCTTCCCGGTGGTCGCGTAGATCCCGGTGCCGAGGATGTCGCTCGATCACGAGACAGGATCAGCAGCTTGGGGCCGATGGCGCGGTGCAGGGTGCCGTCGCCGGACGGTGGCGGTGTGGTGGAAGTGGGCGTGGACGACGTCGTCACGGGTGCCTCCCCGAGGTGGGTGCCTGGAAGGGGACGTCATGCCCGTGACGCACGTCACGGATGCGCGGGTTGAGCAATCTCAGAGGTCGCGCAGGCCCCGCCGCAGGTCACCGCCGGACTCGGCGACGATCTCCTCGACCGTCTGCGGCTCGCGCGCGGCCGCGAACCGCACCCTCGCCGTCGGCGTCCGCCGCGAAGCCGTAGACGCCCGGCCTGGCCAGCGAGTTGTACGAGTAGTGCTGCGCGCGAAGTAGTACGCGCCGGTGTCGAGCGCGGCGGCGTAGTCGCCCGCCTCCAGGAGCGGCAGCGCGTGGTTCTCGGCGAGCAGGTCACCGCGCAGAAGCAGGCCGGACCCGCCACGTCCTGGGCGACGGCGGGCCCGGTCTTCGGCAGCCCCTTCGCGTCGTACGCGGCGATCCGCAGCGGCCACGACGCGGGCGCGTACACGGTCCTGGTGGCGACCTGGACGCCCGCGTGGGTCACGGCGATCGGGCGGCCGCCGCTCTCCTTCGCGTACTCGACGAGGGCGAGCAGCGTGCCGTGCTTGGCGAGCAGTGACCGGCCGAACTCGGTGACGATGCCGTACCGCCCGTCGAAGAGGCCCGGCACGGTCGCGGCGAGCAGCTGCGCGTACGCCGCGTGCGTGGTCTCCTCGTCGGAGGCGAAGTTGACGCGGGCAGGCCGCCGCCGATGTCGAGGGTGTCGACCTGCTGCCGGCCGGCCGCCGCGTTGATCTCCTCGGCGAGCTCGCACGTCGTGCGCGCACGCCCTCGGCCATCAGCTCCAGCGCGGCACGCCCTGCGACCCGGAGTGCGTGTGCAGCCGGGTCAGCCACGGCCGGTCCAGGTACGCGCGCACGAGCCAGGCCCGCGCCCCCTCGTCGCGCAGGGCGACGCCGAACTTGGAGGTGGCGGTCGCGGTCGACAGGGCGCCGATCGACCCGGCGCCGATCTGCGGGTTCACGCGGACGCCGAGCGGGGAGCGGGTGGGCGCGGAGCTCACGAGAGGGCGTCGAGGCGGGCCAGCTCCTGCGCGTTGTCCGCGTTCACGGCGATGCCGAGGGCGAGGGCCTCGCGCAGTTCGGCGGTGGTCTTGGCGGGGGAGTCCAGGACGGTGTGGGTGGGCGGCACCACACGCGGCGCGGGCCAGGGCCAGCTCGCCGGGGCTCGCCACCTCCACCCCGATGCCCTCCTCGCGCAGCAGCCGCAGGACCGGGACGAGCGGCGTCGCCTTCACCGCGAAGCGTGCAGGATCCGGGTGCCGGGGGCGGCGACCGCGTCGAAGGCGGCGCGCAGGGCGGCCGCGGAGGCGCGGATGCCGGTGACGTCGAGGAGCCCGGCCACGGGAGGGCCGAGGCCGACGAGTCCTGTGCTCGACGGCGGCCCGTACGGCCTGGTCGCGGCGGGTGGAGAGGTGCGGGGAAGCGTCCCGTGGCAGCCATGTGCGTCCGAGACAACCACCCGAACCGCTGTCATGGGAACTGTATGACTAGCTCTATTCAGGACAGCCATGGGATGTGAATATCCGCATCAACATGGAGCACCCAGGAGGCCGCCGATGTCAGGACCCCGCCCCAGTACGCGCCCCGCGCGCGGCACCGAGCTCAACACCCTGGGGTGGCAGCAGGAGGGTGCGCTGCGGATGCTCATGAACAACCTCGACGCCGAGGTCGCCGAGCACCCGACAAGCTCGTCGTCTACGGCGGCACCGGCAAGGCGGCCCGCGTCCTGGGAGGCGTTCGACGCGATCGTGCGCACGCTGAAGACGCTGCAGTCGGACGAGACCCTCCTCGTCCAGCGTCCGGCAAGCCGGTCGGCGTGCTGCGCACCAGCGAGTGGGCGCCGCGCGTGCTGCTCGCCAACTCCAACCTGGTCGGCGACTGGGCCAACTGGGAGGAGTTCCGCAAGCTGGAGGCCGAGGGCCTCACCATGTACGGCCAGATGACGGCCGGTTCGTGGATCTACATCGGCTCGCAGGGCATCGTCCAGGGCACCTACGAGACCTTCGGCGCGGTCGCCCGCAAGAAGTTCACACGGCACGCTGGCCGGCACCATCACCCTCACCGCCGGCGTCGGCGGCATGGGTGGCGCCCAGCCCCTCGCGGTCACCATGAACGAGGGCGTCGCGATCTGCGTCGACGTCGACGAGACCCGCATCGACCGCCGCATCGGCACCCGCTACCTCGACGTCAAGGCCGACAACCTCGACCACGCCCTGGAGCTGGCGGTCCAGGCCCGCGACGAGCGCCGCGGCTCTGTCCATCGGCGTCGTCGGCAACGCGGCCGAGGTCTTCCCCGAACTGCTGCGCCGCGACGCCCCGATCGACATCGTCACGGACCAGACCTCGGCCCACGACCCGCTCGCGCTACCTCCCGTCGGCATCTCCGTCGAGGACTGGGACAGGAGCGCGAGGCCGACCCGGCCGGCTTCACCGACAAGGCCCGGCACTCGATGCGCCTGCACGTCGAGGCGATGGTCGGCTTCCTCGACAAGGGCGCCGAGGTCTTCGACTACGGCAACTCGATCCGCGACGAGGCCCGCAAGGCCGGCTGCGAGCGCGCGCTTCGACTTCCCGGGCTTCGTCCCGGCGCACATCCGTCCCCTCTTCGAGGAGGGCCTCGGCCCGTTCCGCTGGGCGGCCCTGTCCGGCGACCCGGAGGACATCCGCAAGACGGACGCCGCGATCAAGGAGCTGTTCCCGGACAACAAGCACCTGCACCGCTGGCTCGACATGGCCGCCGAGCGCATCTCCTTCGAGGGCCTCCCGGCGCGCATCTGCTGGCTCGGCTACGGCGAACGCCACCTGGCGGGCCTGCAGTTCAACGAGATGGTCGCCAGCGGCGAGCCGTCCGCCCCGGTCGCCATCGTGGCCGCGACCACCTCGACTCGGGCTCGGTGGCCTCCCGTACCGCGAGACCGAGGCCATGAGCGACGGCTCCGACGCGATCGCCGACTGGCCGCTCCTGAACGCCCTGGTCAACACGGCTTCGGGCGCCTCGTGGGTCTCCCTCCACCACGGCGGCGGCGTCGGCATGGGCCGCTCCATCCACGCCGGCCAGGTCCGCGTCGCCGACGGCACCGACCTCGCCGCCCAGAAGATCGAGCGCGTCCTCCTCACCAACGACCCGGCGATGGGCGTCATCCGCCACGTCGACGCGGGCTACGAGCACGCGGCCGAGGTCGCGGCCGAGCGCGGCGTGCGGGTGCCGATGCGGGAGGGCGAGTGACCGATCAAGCGGCTCCGGCCACTCAAGCGACCCGGCCACTCAAGCGGCTCCGGCCGATCAAGCCCCTCCGGCGATTGAGCGAGCGGGTCCGGGGCAGGGCCCCGCGCCCGTAACACCGGTGCCGGTGCCGGTGCCGCCCGGCTTCACGGAGATGTGGCGCGAACTGCACCCCATCGGCCGGAACCGGCACAGCGGCGGCTACCGGCGCTACGCCTGGACCGCGGCGGACGCCGACTGCCGCGCCTGGTTCAAGGCCCAGGCCGAGTCCCGCGGCCTGACCTACGAACCGGACCGCAACGGCAACCAGTGGGCCTGGCTCGGCGACCCGGACGCCGGGGACGCCGTCGTGACCGGCTCCCACCTGGACTCCGTCCCCGACGGCGGCGCCTTCGACGGCCCCCTCGGCGTCGTCTCCTCGTTCGCCGCCCTGGACGAACTCCGCCACAGGGGAGTGGAGTTCACCAAACCGCTCGCGATCACCAACTTCGGCGACGAGGAGGGCGCCCGCTTCGGCCTGGCTCTGCGTGGGCTCCCGCCTCACGTCCGGCGTCCTCACCGCCGAGCAGGCGCACGCACTGACGGACGCCGACGGACGCGAGCCTTCCGCAGGCGATGGAGCGGGCCGGGTACGACCCGGAGACGATCGGCCCCGACCACGACCGGCTCGCCCGCATCGGCGCGTTCATCGAACTCCACGTGGAGCAGGGCCGCGCGCTCGACCTGTCGGGTGACGCGGTCGGCATCGCCAGCCCGCATCTGGCCGCATCGGCCGCTGGCGCTTCGACTTCCGCGGCGAGGCCAACCACGCGGGCACCACCCGCCTGGTGGACCGCAGGGACCCGATGCTCAGCTACGCGGAGACGGTCCTGGCCGCCCGCCGCGAGGCCGGCTCGCCGCGCGCGCGTGGCGACGTTCGGCAAGATCGCGGTGGAGCCGAACGGCGTCAACGCCATCCCCTCCCTCGTCCGCGGCTGGCTCGACTCCCGGGCCGCCGACCAGGACAGGCGCCCTGACGACACGGTCACCGCGCCATCCGAAGGCGGCCCGCGCGGACGCCGCCGCGCACGGCAGCGTGGACCTCGTCGCTCGTCCGCAAGAGTCGTTCACGCCGGTCGTGGAGTTCGACGCACGCCCTGCGCGACGAGCTGGCCAGCGATCCTGGGCGGCGTCCCAGGAGCCGCAGGTGCCGGTGCTCGGCACGCGGCGCGGGCCACGACGCGGGTGTCCTGGCGTCGGCTCGATCCTCCACCGCCATGCTGCGTTCGTACGCACGCGCACGGGCGTCTCGCACTCCCCGGCGGAGACCGCCGCCGGGGACGACTGCCTGGCGGGCGTCCACGCCCTCGCCGACGTCCTGGAGGAGCCTGGCCTGCACGTGACGCAGCCGCGCGGTACTGGCTCGGGCACGCCTGGCTGCCGACGGCCGACGTCGCGGGGTCGTCCTGGTGGAGCGCCGACGGCGCGCCTCACCGCCGTCCGCAGGGGATCGGGACCGCCCGCCGCCCGGCGCCGCCGTCCTGCGCGGCCTCACCCTCCCCGGTCTCGCCAACAGCCACTCGCACGCCTTCCACCGCGCCTGCGCGCGCCGCGTCCAGGTCGGCTCCGGCACGCGTTCTGGACCTGGCGCGACGCATGTACGCGGCGGCGGCACGGCTCACCCCGACACGTACCACGCCTGCGCGCGCCGTGGCCACGCCGAGATGGCGCTGGCCGGCATCACCGCGTCGAGTTCCACTACCTCCACCACGCCCGGGCGGCACGCGTACGCCGACCCAACGCCATGGGCGAGGCGCTGATCGCGGCGGCCGCCGAGCGGGCATCCGCATCACCTCCTCGACACGCCTACCTCTCGGCGGCTCTCGCAGACGGCTACCGCCCTGGACGCCCCAGCTGCGCTTCGGCGACGGCACGCCAGCAGGCCTGGGCCGAGCGTGGTCCCGCCCTGCTCAAGCCCGCGCGAGCCGCGTGCGGATCGGCGCGCGCTCCACTCCGTGCGGGCGTCTCCGACGCGGACGGCTACGCCACCGTCGCGGACTGGGCCGCGGACCGCCGCGCCTCCGCTCCACGTCCACCTCTCCGAGCAGCCGCCGAGCACGCGCGTGCCGCGCCGCCAGCCGCGCGGCACGGCTGCTCCACGCAACGCCTCGCGGACTGCGGGGTGCTGGGCGCCCGCACCACGCCGTCCACGCCACCCACCTCACGGACGAGGACATCGCCTCCTCGGCGCCGCGGGCGCCCGGCGCTGCATGTGCCCGACGACCGAGCGCGACCTCGCCGACGGCATCGGCCCGGCCGCGCGCTCTGCAGAAGGCGGGTTCGGCGCTCTCCTCGGCTCCGACAGCCACGCCGTCATCGACCTGCTTCGAGGAGGCGCGCGCGATGAGCTGACGAGCGGCTCCGCTCCGCACCCGCGGCCACTGGACCGCCGCCGCCTGCTGCGCGCGCGTCCGCCGACGGCCACGCCGCCCTCGGCTGGCACGACGCGGGCGTCCTGGAACCGGGCGCGACGGCGACCTGGTCACGCTCACCCTCGACTCGGTCACGTACGGTCGCGTTGCCGACGCCTGGGCGCGGAGACGGCGGTGTTCGCGGCGGGCGCGTGCGACGTGACGCACGTCGTGGCGGCCGAGACGCGTCATCGTCGCGACGGCTCCCACGCGACGCTCGGCGACGTGGCCCAGTCCCTGACCAAGGCCATCAGGTCCCTCCACTAGACGTCCCGCCGTGGCGTGGGCGGGTGCGCTCACGTGCTGGTACGCGCAGTTCCCCGCGCCCCTGAGATGCGCACCTGCGGTGCGGCATCTCCCCGTGAAGGCTGCGCGCAGCGCATGCGTCAGGGGCGCGGGGAACTGCGCGCGCAACACTGGCCCGCACGTCGCGACGCGAGCCCGCCCGGCAGACGCAGTCGGCATTTCAGCGCCGGGACTGCCGGCGCCCCGCCCCACCGGCCCGAGCCCGCGCGAAGAGACGCTCGCCATGACGCAGTCGGCATTTCAGGCGCGGGGAACTGCGCGAGCAGCCCCACCGGACCCGCAGCCGCCGAGCTACCCGACCGACGACCACACGCGCGCCCATGACGACCCACGGCACGACCACGCTCATCACCAACTATCGCCACCTGGTCGCAACGGCCCCTCCCTCGCCGACGGATCTCGGCCTGATCGGACGCGCCGCGTGATCATCGACGACGACAGCATCGCCTGGGTCAGGACCACGGCCAAGCCCGCGACGGACACCACGTACGACGCCGCCGGCCGCGCCGCGATCCCCGGCTTCGTCGACTCCCACTCCACCTCGTCTTCGCCGGCGACCGCACCGCCGGGATTCAACGCCCGCATGTCGGCCAGAGCCACCAGGCGCGGGCGAGCATCCACGCACCACCGTCGCCGCTGACCGCGCGCGCCACCGACGCCGAGCTGGAGGCCAACCTCGCCCGCTACCTCGCGAGCTCGCCAGAGGCACCACCACCTTCGAGACCAAGTCCGGCTACGGCCTGACGACGGCCGACGAGGACGGGCCTCGCGCATCGCGTGCGGCCCGCCACCGACGAGCACCTACCTCGGCGCACACATCGTCTCGCCCGAGCCTACGCCGACGACCCGGCCGCCTACGTCGACTCTCGTCACGGGCGAGATGCTGAGCACGCCTGCGCCCGCACGCCCGCTGGATCGACGTGTTCTGCGAGAAGGGCGCCTTCGACGGCGACCAGGCCGCGCCATCCTCACGGCGGGCAGCGAGGGCTGCACCCGCGCATCCACGCCAACCAGCTCTCGCTACGGCCCCGGCGTCCAGCTCGCCGTGGAGCTCGACGCGGCCAGTCGCCGACCACTGCACCCACCTCACGGTCGCCGACGTCGACGCCTCGCGCACGCTCCACCGTCGCCACCTCTGCCCGGCGCCGGGTTCTCCACCCGCGCCGCGTGGCGGACGCCCGCCGCCTGCTGGACGCGGGCGCCACGGTGGCCCTCTCCACGGACTGCAACCCGGGCTCGTCCTTCACGTCCTCGGTGCCCTTCTGCATCGCCCTCGCCGTACGGGACATGGGCATGACCCCGGACGAGGCCCTCTGGTCGGCGACGGCGGGCGGAGCACAGGCCCTGCGCCGCACGGACGTCGGCCACCTGTCACCGGGCGCCCGCGCGGACCTGGCGATCCTGGACGCCCCGAGCCACGTCCACCTGGCGTACCGGCCGGGGGTGCCGCTGGTGCGGGAGGTGTGGCGGAAGGGTACTCGCGTATGACCTCTGATCCCCGCAGTTGGCCAACAGCTCCCCGCAGTTGACGGATGTTCACTACGCTCAAGTCTGTTCGTGCGTCGGCTGTGCCCTCCGTGGCCACGGCGCCGGTTGAGCGGAGAGGGGCGGGGACGTGGTGCAGCAGGTCACCGAGTACGCAGACGAGATCAGGCCGGAGCTGGGTGATCCGCTGCGAGTGCTCCGGCTGAGCCCCACCCGGCTGCTGGCCGGAATGCCCTGGGGAAAGCTGCAGCAGATCGTCCCCGATCCCCGGATCTCCGAGAACACGCGGATGCGCCGACTCCTCTCCCCGGAGGCCCAGCGGCAGGCGGAGGCGCGCGTACAGGTTCAGCGGGCGATCAAGTCCACCAAGAAGGCGGACAATGCCAAGGATTACGCCCGCTATCTCGCGGCCGTCATCCGGGGTGAGCGCGGCGAGCACTGGGCCACGCCGCCCTTTGCGCTGTGGACCGAGGAGACGCTCACCCAGGTCAAGGCGCGGAGCCCGTTCGGCGTCGACCATCTGGTCTATTTGCCCTACTCGATGTCCGGCGTGCTGGTCGATGCGGAGACCCAGCATCTCGCGCACTTCCTGCTCCTTGAGGACCCCGCTCGGTACGGGGTGACGGCGCAGCAGGTCAACGCCCGGATCGTGGGGGTGGAGATCTATCACGGCATGCCGTTGGAGTCGGCCCGGCAGATATTCCACGACCGCAACCTGCTGGGGGTCATTCCCAACAAGAACGTGGCACTCTCCTCTGACCAGCTCAACGAGGCGACTCGCATCGCGAACGGCCTGCTGAAGCGGATGACGGTGGCGGACCCCGATACCGGAGAGGGCGTCGCGCTGGAGGAACTGGTCGCCGTACGACAGCGGCAGCTGAAGTCCACCGACCGGGAGTGGATGACCCTGTCGACGCTCCGGTCGTTCGTGGTCACTGCGATCTTCGGAAAGCCGGGTTTCGAGCGGACGAGCGGATCCATCAACGAACTGCCCGACGGCTGCGAACGCGAGCAGGCGGAGGATGCCATCGCGGACGTCCTCGACTTGCTCTTCGACGAGTTTGCCGGGCACTTCGCCGACCGCACCCGCAACGTCATCGCCGCACCGGCGGTCTTCGCGGCGCTCGGCGCCGTCGCGCATCGGTCGATGCCCTGGACCTCGGGCGAGCACCGCACCTTGGACGACCTCATGCTGCTACTCAAGGACGTTCAGTGGCAGAAGGACCCCAAGTTCTGGGACGGCACGTGTGGGAAGTTCACCAGTACTGGAGCCTTTTCTCTTGCAGGCGGGGTGAAGGACTCGGGCTCGCGCACGGCAGGCGCCCTCGAGGACCCCACGTCCCCCAGGGGCCGGTGGATCCGGTACGGCAAGGACACGTAGTCCTGCGAGATGAACTGCGGGGCCCCGCAGTTCGCACGAAAGCGCCCCTTCGTGGATGCTGGTCGACCCATGACGTCTATGACACCGGTAACAAGCGACGTATAAACCAACCCACTTCACTCCTTGATGCGGGAACTCCTGAATCTGCTGCGGCACTTCAGTACTCTCAACGCCTAACAGACCTCAGGGTGCACACAGGGCTCCCGAGGCCTCCTTTTGACCACAGGGGAGCAAGTGGGCGTACACATCGCCTTGTTGGCAACCAGCGGGGGGCACCCCGCTGCTTCGGCTGCCGGGGCTCCGTCGGGGAGCTGGTGGGCATGGGGGATCGGGATCTGTATTGCAGCGGCGGCCGGGGTGGTGATCCCGCTCAGGCACAGGCGGCTCAGTGAACGCCTGGCGCGCGTGGCGGGGTACGAACAGACCGTCACGGAGGTCGAGGTCGAGCACGAGAAAGTACGTCGCCGTGAATCCCCGGGCGGCGATCTGAAGCTCCTGGCCGATCTGCTCCCCAAGGCGAAGGTGGCCCCTGCCCGCCTGCCGGAGTCGCTCAAGGCCACCGCGCTCCAGCTGGCCTGGGCCCTGTCGACCTATCTGACGGAGTCGGAGCCTACGCCGGGTGAAGGGAAGGCGGGCCGCAGGGAGCGCCTGGAGCGGCGCAGAGATGCCGACCGGGATCTCACTGCAATCGTTGCCGCCACCTATGCGGCCCTCGAGAAGTACAAAACCACCGGCCGTTAGCAGCGCGCTCGGGATCGAGCCACGGTCCGGCTAGACGTCCTCGAGGCTCAGGCAGGCACTCGTCTGCGGTATCCGCCGTACGGCGGACGCCAACGAGCTCAGGATTCCGCCCACGTCTTCCCTCGGGCCCGTGTAGGCCACTTCCACGGCGGGGGAGCGGCCGTACGTGCGCAGGACGCTCACCCCGTCGCGCCGCAGCCGCGTCTCGTCCAGGACCCAGTCGACTCCGTCGGCGGTGATACAGATGTTGATGTTCGGTCCGAGCTCCTCGACGCCGCAGCGCAGTACGGCGGTCCTGCCGCCCCAGGTGGCGACGCCCTCCCCGATCACCCAGTCACGGGAGTGCCCGGGGATGTGCTCGGGCGCGCGGGACACGACCTGCGCGCACCGGGGGCTGCCGGACCCGGCTGCCGGATCCACAGTGTGCGCCCGTACGACGAGGACCGCTCCAGCGGTCGCAGCGGCGACCACCAGCGCGACGGCGAGGGAGATCCACTTCCGTCGGGGAAACGGTGGGGCATCAGGACGGCTCACACGCGACTCGCTCGGCTCGGATCTCCGGGGGCGGCCGTGATCCTGCCAGACCCTCTGAAGCGGGCCGCGCCCCGTCACCCCGTGATCCCCGTGCGCGCCCCGAACTTGCCGCCGCGGCAGGCCAGTTCCTTGATCAGGGTGCCGGTGCGGCCGGTGACGTACGCCTTGCGGAGGCTGTCGTCGAAGTGGGTGAACTGGATCACCGCGTCCTTGCGGCCGATGCTCAGGGCCCGGGAGACGTAGCGCAGCGGGTACGGGGCGGGCTCGCGGCCGGCGGTCAGGCGGGCGAGGACGTCGGCGGCGTGCTTGCCCTGCGGGCCCGCGCTCTGGCAGCCGAAGCGGGCGCCGGGCACGGCGGCGACGTCGCCCACGACGAAGACTCGCTCGTCGCTGACGCTGCGCAGGTAGGCGTCCACGAGGGCACGGCCGTCCTCGGCGACGTCGAGGCCGCTGCGGGCCGCGAGGTCCGGGACGCCCGACACGATCGCCCACAGCGTGAGGTCGGAGGCGAGCTCCGTGCCCGACGCGAGGCGCACGGTGCCGTCGGACTCGTCCACCTCCGCGACGGCGCCGGTCACGACGTCGACGCCGAGGCCCGCCAGACCGGTCAGCATCCGGGTGCGCGCGGTGCCGGAGAGGTTGCCCGCGACGTCCGGGCCGACGACGCGTACCCGCAGGTCGGGCCGGGCCTCGGCCACCTCGGCCGCCGTCTCGGTCCCCGTCGCCCCGCCCCCGACCACGGTCACCGTGGCGCCCGCGGGAAGCGCGGCGAGCGCCGTGCGGGCCCGCTGAGCGCCCTCCCAGGTGCCCACCGGCACCGTTCCCGGCAGGGGCTGCACCGTGCTGCCCACGGCGAGGACGGCGTAGTCGAAGTCCAGGCTGTCGCCGTCCGTGAGGGTCAGCGTCCCGTCGCCGATCTTGTCGACGGAGCCGACCCGGACGGTGATGCCGTCCCGCAGCATCCCGGTGAGCGGCGTCGCGGCCTCACCGGTGCCGGCCAGCTGCTGGTGCAGCCGCACCCGCTCCACGAAGTCGGCGCGCGGGTTGACCACGGTGATCTCGGCGCCCGCGACCTTCTTGGCCAGCCGGTTCGCCGCGGTCGTCCCCGCGTATCCGGCGCCCACCACTACAACCTTCATCTCGGCCTCCCTGGGAGCTGATCGCTTCAGCGTCTCGCCCCCATGACGAGCGAGCCCCGGCTCCTGTGACACGGCGCCGGGGGTGACCTGGGTCACGACGCGCACGGGCCCGCCTCCCGGGGATCAGGGAGGCGGGCCCGTGCGTGCTGGGAACGGTAAGGGGCCGAGGGGCGGGCTCACTCCTCCACCGTCAGCCCCTTGCGCAGACGCACCAGCGTGCGCGACAACAGCCGCGACACGTGCATCTGCGAGATTCCCAGCTCGTCGCCGATCTCGGACTGGGTCATGCCCGCGACGAAGCGCAACGACAGGATCTTGCGGTCCCGCGGCGGCAGTTCGGCGATCAGCGGCTTCAGCGACTCGACGTACTCGATGCCTTCGAGGCCGTGGTCCTCGTAGCCGATGCGGTCCGCGAGCGCGCCCTCGGAGTCGTCCTCCTCGGGCTGGGCGTCGAGGGAGCTGGCGGTGTAGGCGTTGGACGCCGCCATGCCCTCCACGACCTCCTCGTTCGAGATGCCCAGGCGTTCGGCGAGCTCGCCCACCGTGGGGGCGCGGTCGAGCTGCTGGGCGAGTTCGTCGCCCGCCTTGGCGAGGTCGAGGCGGAGTTCCTGAAGGCGCCGGGGTACGCGCACCGACCAGGAGGTGTCACGGAAGAAGCGCTTGATCTCGCCGACGATGGTCGGCATCGCGAACGTCGGGAACTCGACGCCCCGGCTCAGTTCGAACCGGTCGATCGCCTTGATCAGGCCGATGGTGCCGACCTGGATGATGTCCTCCATCGGCTCGCTGCGGGAGCGGAACCGGGACGCGGCGAACTTCACCAGGGCGAGGTTGAGTTCGACCAGCGTGTTGCGGACGTAGGAATACTCGTGCGTGCCTTCCTCGAGCGATTCGAGGCGCTCGAAGAGGGTCTTGGAGAGAGCTCGTGCGTCGAGCGGTCCCACCTCGTCGAACGGGGGGATCTCCGGCAGGCCCTCAAGTCCTTCGAGGGTGTCGGACGCGGGCTGCTCGACCTCCGTGTGGGGGGATCGGGGTTCCGGGGGGAGTGTCGACGTCGCCTGGTCAGTACGCGATTCGTCGAGCCGGGGTGACATGATGTCCTCCATCGTTCTCGGCATATGGCTGCCGATGCCAATACGTGCACTGCGGTGTGCGGCGCCTCCAAAGCCGGCCGTGTCGATTTCTGTCCTTACTAGGCCTACCCGCTTTCCTCACCGGGCCGCAAGTGCGCTCTGTGCTGAAATGTCCGATTCCTAGGGGTTGTTCGGGTACCGGGGGGCGTACAGAAGGCGTAGTGTTCGAGGGCGTCAACCGGCACGTCGAAGGCAGCGAGAGAGAGACGTCATGGACCGCGGGACAGTCGGCAGCGCGGCTCGGGGCCGGCTTCTGGTCGAGGTGCGACAAGAGGGCTCGAGTGCCGTCGTGACCCCGGCGGGTGAGTTGGATCACCACACCGCCGATCTGCTGCGCGACCCCCTCGAGCAATGCCTCGATGAGGGGCTGTCACGGCTGGTCATCGACTGTTCGCGCCTCGAATTCTGCGACTCGACGGGGCTGAACGTGCTCCTCGGGGCCCGCCTCAAGGCCGAGGCGGCGGGGGGCGGTGTCCATCTGGCCGGGATGCTGCCGGTGGTGGCCCGAGTCTTCGAGATCACCGGCGCGGAGGCCGTTTTTTCGGTGCATGAATCCCTGGAGGCGGCCCTGGCGGCCGAAGCGTCGGGCGACTGACCGGATCCGCCCGATCGCGGACAGTGGCGACCAGCAGAAGTTACGCTCCAGTTGTCTTCGCGTGATCGCCGCGTTACCAGCGTCACAAGGTCTGACCCGAACAAGTGGGTGTTCCCGGCGTCCGCCCGGGCAGGAGACACCCCGAGCAAGGCCCAGGACCCGACGACGAGCGACACTCGAAGACAGCAGGACCCAGACCCCCGCCCGCGAACCCTGAACCCTGAATCCTGAAGCTGAATTGGTGAATCGGTGAGGTGAAGTGCTGATGAGCACCACCCGGCCTTACTCGCCGGGCGACCACGGCCCCGAGCCCGGCGACGTGCCGGCCGCCGGGGACCGCCAGGTCCGCAGGCTGAGCCTCCATGGCGCGAGCGGAATCGTGCCGCTCGCCCGCGACTTCACCCGGGACGCGTTGCACGCCTGGGGCTGGCTGCCCGCCGCGAGCGCGGACCGGCGTGCCGCCGCGGAGGACGTGCTGCTGGTCGTCTCCGAACTGGTCACCAACGCGTGCCTGCACGCCGAGGGCCCGGACGAACTGGCGCTCTTCTTCGGCGACTCGTCGGCCCACAAGGTGCTGCGCATCGAGGTCACGGACCGCGGCGCCGGCCAGCCCGCCCCGCGCACCCCGCACCGTGCGGGCCGCCCCGGCGGCCACGGCATGTTCATCGTCCAACGCCTCTGTCTGGACTGGGGGGTCGTGCGCACCCCCGGAGTGACGGGCAAGACCGTGTGGGCCGAGGTGGGCGCCCCCGCCTGACCCGCCCGTACGGGGCTCCGTCCCTGGTGCCCGGCACTGTCGAGAGCACGCCGGATCGTCTTCGATCCGGCGTGCTCTTTGTCTTCCCTCGGCAAGGTCCCGGGCGTACCTTGAGCCACCCGCATCTGATGAACCGTCAGTAACCGTCGGTCTGAAGGGATCTCGAGGTGTCGTACCGGACGTACCCGAAACGAACCGCCGCGTTCGCGCTCAGCGCGGCCTTGGCAGGCTCGGCGGTGCTGATGGCCGCCCCCGCAGCCGAGGCGACGGTCCAGGACGTGAACTACCAGTGCAAGACGCCGATCGGGAACAAGGGCGCCGTCTCCCCGATCGACATGAAGAGCGTCAAGAGCGGCAGCGGCTACAAGATCACCATGTCCTTCCAGAAGGGCGTCTCCTCCAGCCCCGTCGAGCTCGGCAAGGGCGCGATGAAGCCCAGCGCCGTCATCAAGCTCGGCGGCGCCGACAGCGGCTCGGTCCCGGTCTCGGGCCCGCCGAACTCCGAGGCGATCCCCGCCAACACGCCCATCAAGATCAGTGACCTGTCGGGCACGTACACGCCGAAGAAGAGCGGCAAGGTCACCTTCACGGCCGGTGTCCTCACCATCAAGGCGCTCGGCACGACGACCACCTGCACCCCGGCCAACAACCCGAAGCCGTCCCTGGAACTGGACGTGAAGGCGGCGGGCGGCGCCGGCGGCGGTGGCGGCTCGACGGGCTCCGGCTCGTCCGGCTCCTCCCAGTCGGCCCCGTCCGGCGGCGACTCCCTCCCGCAGACGGGTCCCGAGGACTCGGCGATCGCGCTGGGGACGCTGGGCGGGACGGTGCTGCTGGTCGGGGCGGCGGGCGCACTGTGGCTGACCCGCAGGAACCAGTCGGCGCGCTAGATGGCGCTCCGCAGGGGGCGCGGGCCTGTGCCGAGGGGTGGCTCCGCCACGTGGCGCGGGCAACCCCGCACGCCCCGCGCCCGCACCCGGATCCGCGGCTCCCGCGCCGCCTCGGCACTCCTGGGTGCCGCCCTCCTGACGTGGGGCGGCACCCCGGCACAAGCGGCCCCGCCGGCCTGGACGATCGCCCCCTCCGCGGGCGGCGGGTCCCGGCCCGCCGCGTCGGACGGCCGTCCGTACATCTACGCGGAGGGCGCCCCCGGCACCGTCCTGGAGGACAAGGTGGCCGTCACGAACCCGACCACCCGACCGATCAGAATCAGCCTCCGCGGCGCCGACGCGGACAACCTCAGCGACGGCTCCCTGGACGTCCGCGAGAAGGCGAAGGACACCGGAGCCTGGATCACGTTCGCCGAGCGGACGGTGCGGGTCCCGGCCCGCACCCGCGCCGAGGTCCCGTTCACGGTGACCGTGCCGCCCGGCGCGACACCGGGCGACCACCCGGGCGCGGTCGTGGCGAGCGCGGCCGGGCGGGACGCCGGGGTCAGCGTCCACCTGCGGATCAGCGGCCCCACGCTCTCCGCGCTCACGGTCGAGCACGTACGGGTGGAGCACGGCGACTCCATCGCGTACGACGTGGTGAACCGCGGCAACACGACGCTCACGCCCCGCCTCGCGGTCCGGGCCGACGGCGTCTTCGGCACCGTCCTGCGCAAGAGCCCCCGCACCCTCCCCGTCGACCTGCTCCCCGGGCGCCGGGTCACCCTCACCGAGCCCTGGCGGGACGCCCCCGCGCTCGACGCGGTCGACGTGAAGGTGACGGTCACGGCGGGCGGCGGCGCGGCGGACTCGGCGACGGCCACCGCCCGGTTCGTGCCGTGGGGCGCGGTCGGCGGCGCCCTGGCCGTGCTCGCCGGCGCGGCCTGCGCCGCCTTCTGGTACGTCCGCCGCCGACCCGGGAACCGAAGGAGTACGCCATGAATCGCCGCAGCGCCCGCGCCCCGCGGCTGCTGACCGTCCTGGCTCTGGCGGCCGCGCTCCTCGCGGGCACCGCCCCCTGGGCAGGTCCGGCCGCGGCCGCCGGCAAACCCACCGTCACCCTCTCCAAGTCCCAGGCGGGAACGGGCGGTTCGATCACCGTCAAGGGCGCGGACTGGCGTCCGAACGCCCTGCTGATGATGCTGATCTGCGGCCAGTCGAGCCCCGCGCGCGGCGTGATCGGCGGCACCAACTCCTGCGCGAACGCCGACGGCCTCGCCGTCACCACCGGCGCGGACGGGACGTTCAGCAAGAAGCTCGCCGTCGCCGAACCGCCCAAGGCGTGCCCCTGCGTCGTCCACGTCGCGACGGTGACCGGGGAGAAGGCGCAGGTCGACGCCGAGTTCAAGGTGGCGGGCCACCCCGTGAAGCCGCTCCCGCGGTCCTCCGGCGACGGACAGCTGTCCATGGTCACCGACACCCGCCTCGACGGCTCCAGTGGCCTGCTGACCTGGTTCGGCGCCCCGCCGTCGCGCACCTTCACCTTCACCGTGGGCAACGTCGGCTCGGCCCCCGTCAAGAACCCCGTCTTCCAGGTCGGCACCTCCCACGGCGTGTTCGCGCCGCAGTGGGAGGAACAGCAGTGGCGCGGCACGATCGGTCCGGGCCGCAAGGCGCGGATCGAGCTGCCGGTCGAACTGACGGCGGGCGCCCACGGCAGCTACCTGGTGTCGCTGAAGTACGGCGGCAAGGTCCTGGCCGAACAGCCCTGGGGCGTCGGCCGTCCCTGGGGCGTCACCCTCTTCTGGATCCTGCTGTGCGTCGTCGTGCCGGCCGCCGTCTTCCGGATCGGCATGGCGGTCGTGGACCGCCTGCGCCCGCGCGACCGGCACGCGCCGGGCCGCCACCGCGGCTCCCAGCGCCTGGCCGAACTCACCGTACGGATGCCGAGGCTGAAGCTCCCGCAGCAGGAGCCGAAACCCGCCGGGCCGCCCGCGAACGGCACCGGCCCCGCGTCCGACACCACGACCACCCTGCCCTGGTTCACCCCGGACACCGATCCGGGGCTGCCCGCGGCCGGTCAGCTCTCCGCACCGCCCGACAGTCCGACGACGAAAGGAAACACGTGAGCACGCAACGGAGAGTGAGCGCGGCCGGCGTCGCCCTGATGCTCGGCGGGGCGGGACTGCTCCTCGTCGCATCCCCCGCGCAGGCCGCCGAAGTCTCGTACCGGACCGAGTGCGTCCCCCCGGCGATCTCCAACCTGCCGCCCGTCGAGGGCACGACGAAGGTGGAGATCACGGCGCCGGCGGAGGCGAAGGTCGGCGACGAGGTGGAGATCACCTGGAAGTTCGTCCAGGCCGCCTCCAAGAACCCGGACGTCCTCGACCTCGACGCGAACACCGTGCAGCCCACCGGCACCCTCAAGGCGGCCGGCGCGCAGACCGGGGACATCGCGATGTCCGGCCCGCGGGAGAACCCGAAGATCCCCAAGAACAGCCCGATGCAGCTGTCCACGATGAAGGGGAAGGTGAAGCTGACGACGGCCGGGGACGTGACCCTGACGCCGGACAAGTACAACATCAACGTCAGCAAGCCGATCTCGACGGACACCAAGTGCACGCCCAAGGAGACCGTGAAGCCCGGCGCGACCATCAAGGTCTCGGGCGGCGGTTCGGGCAGCGGCGGCGCCATCGGCGGCCTGCCGACGACCGCGCCCACCGGTCTGCCCACGGGCCTGCCGACGGCCCTGCCCACCGGCGGCGCGACGGGCGGCAACGCGGGCGGCAGCGACTCCGGCGGTACCGGCAGCGGTGGCGGCGGTGGCGGCCAGAGCGACTTCAAGGGCAAGGAAGTCAGCATTCCCTACGCCTGCAAGACCCCCATCGGCGACAAGAACGCCACGTCCCCGGTGCAGATCGACGCGAAGAAGGACGGCGGGAACTACGCGCTCACCGTCCAGTTCAAGAAATCCGTCATGGACAGCCCCGCCGACATCCCGGCCGACTCGGTCAAGCCGTCGATGGAGGTGAAGCTGGGCGGCGCCGACAAGGGCACGGTCCACGTCGAGGGCCCGACCAACAAGGAGCCCATCAAGTCCGGCGACCCGATGACCATCCCCGACCTGACGGGCACCTACAAGCCGGGCGCCGACGGCAAGTCGACGCTCTCGCCGGGCGTCCTGACGGTGAAGGCCCTCGGCACGACGACCACCTGCACACCGACCAGGACGGAGGTCTCCCTGGAGATCGACACGACGGCCGTCGAGGGCGGCGCCTCGGGCTCGGGCTCCGGTTCGGCCGGCGGCTCCGCGGGCGGCTCGGACTCCACGAGCGGCGGCCTCGCCGAGACGGGCGCCTCGAACGACGGCGCCCTGCGCGCGCTGGGCCTGGTGGCCGGCACGGTGATCCTGCTGGGCGGAGCGGTCTTCACGTTCCTGCCGAAGGCGCGGCGGGTCGTCAGGCGGTAGGTCCCGCACGCGGGAAGGCCGACGGGCCGAACGGCGAAGGGGCCCCGCGACACCTGACGGTGTCGCGGGGCCCCTGTCACGCGGAGCGGGTCAGTGCACGCCACTCATGAGCGGCTTGACCTTGCGGCGGAACATGAAGACCGCGACGCCGGCGAGGACGGCGATCAGGCCCTGCGAGGCGAACCAGTACTCGGAGTCGGTCGGCGCGCCGATCAGCTGGAGCAGGGCGATGACCGAGTCACCGGCGGTGACGGCCAGGAACCAGACACCCATCATCTGCGAGCCGTACTTCTCCGGCGCCAGCTTCGTGGTGAGGGAGAGGCCGACCGGGGAGAGGGTGAGCTCACCGATGGTCTGGATCAGGTAGACCGCGCACAGCCACAGCGGGGTCACCTTGGCGTCGCCGGAGGCCGCGGCCTGGGCGAGCATCATCACGAAGAAGGACAGGCCGATCAGGAAGACGCCGTTGGCGAACTTGGTGATGGAGCTGGGCTCCTTGCCGCGCCGGTTGAGGGCGAGCCACAGCCAGGCGAAGACCGGCGCGAACGCCATGACGTACAGCGAGTTCAGGGACTGGAACCAGCTGGACGGGAAGTCGAAGCCGAAGAGCGTGTTGGCCGTGTTGTCGTTGGCGAACAGGTTCAGCGTGGAACCGGACTGGTCGAAGATGCCCCAGAACATGGCGGCGACGACGAAGAACCAGATGTACGCGGAGACCCGGGACTGCTCGGTGTCGGACAGGTCGCGGTCACGCTTCATCTTGACCAGGTACCAGACCGGCAGGACCAGCCCGAGGACGGTCAGCGGCCACAGCACCCAGTTCACGGTGAACCAGCTGCCGACCAGGACGATCCCGTAGAAGACGACGGCCAGGGCGGCCCAGAAGGCGGCCTTCTTCCAGAGCGCGGCCTTCTCGGCGCCGCTCATCGGCGACGGCGTCACGCTGGACTCCGGCGACAGGTGGCGGAAGCCGAAGAGGAAGAACATCAGGCCGATCGCCATGCCGACACCGGCCATGGCGAAGCCGAGGTGCCAGTCGACCTTCTGGCCGACGGTGCCGATGGCCAGCGGCGCGAAGAAGGCGCCGACGTTGATCGCGATGTAGAAGATCGAGAAGCCACCGTCACGGCGCGGGTCGTTCTTGTCCGGGTACAGGTGGCCGACCATCGTCGAGATGTTGGCCTTCAGCAGACCCGAACCGGCGGCGATGAAGCCGAGGCCGAGGTAGAACGTGCCGGACCACGGCAGAGCCAGTGTGAAGTGGCCCACCATGATGATCGCGGCGCCGACCGCGGTGGTCTTGCGCGGACCCCAGACGCGGTCACCGAGCCAGCCGCCCGGGAGGGCGAGCAGGTACACCAGGGCGTTGTAGACGGAGTAGATCGCGGTCGCCGTGGCGACGTTGAGACCGAGACCGCCGTCGACCACGGCGGCCGACAGGTAGAGCACGAGCAGCGCGCGCATGCCGTAGAAGCTGAAGCGCTCCCACATCTCCGTCAGAAACAGGAAGGCCAGGCCGCTGGGGTGGCCGAGGAAGGTCCTCTCACCGGCCGGAGGCACGGTGGAAGCCTTCGTCATGGTGGACGCCATGGTGGTTCCTTGCTAGCTCGGGACGCCGCCGCTTCCTTTGTGGGGGTAAAGCGTGCGCCCGGTGGGGGTCGGCCGGCACCGGAGTCCTGCCGTCCTCCCCACGCCCGCGGGGAGTTGGTACGGCGGACCCGGGATCCACGCCCCGGCGCGCTTCGTTACGCGCGGGGCCCGGCCGCAGGTCATTGCTTCGGTGCTGACGTTCGTCAGCCACACACAAAAGGGACTTTCGGTGGCAATACGCTCCGAAAGTCCCCCAGTAGTGCATCAGGCGTTGGGTCACCTTACGACACGACAGTGCGGCATATGGAAGGACTTGAGAGATGGATCACAGGTGACCATGGAACCAACTCGCTGATTCGAAGGCGCTTTCCAGGTTCGCATCCCACAGGTGGAGGACGCGAACGCGGAGGTGGGGGTTCCGTTCCGTCCGGCGGCCCGCTGTTGCCGATCACCCCACGACCGTCGTCCGGCGCGGACTACCATCACTCCATGACCCGTGTACTGCTCGCCGAGGACGACGCGTCCATCTCGGAGCCGCTGGCCCGCGCCCTGCGCAGGGAGGGTTACGAGGTCGAGGTCCGCGAGGACGGACCCACCGCCCTCGACGCCGGACTGCAGGGAAGCATCGACCTCGTCGTACTCGACCTGGGCCTGCCAGGGATGGACGGCCTGGAGGTGGCCCGCCGGCTGCGCGCCGAGGGGCACACGGTGCCGATCCTCATCCTCACCGCGCGCGCCGACGAGGTCGACACGGTCGTCGGCCTGGACGCCGGTGCCGACGACTACGTCACCAAGCCGTTCCGCCTCGCCGAGCTGCTCGCCCGGGTCCGGGCCCTGCTGCGGCGCGGCTCCGCCGAGCCCAAGGAGGCCCCGGCCACCCACGGCGTGCGGATCGACGTCGAGTCGCACCGCGCCTGGATGGGCGACGAGGAGCTCCAGCTCACCGCGAAGGAGTTCGACCTGCTGCGAGTGCTCGTGCGCGACGCGGGCCGGGTCGTGACGCGCGACCAGCTGATGCGCGAGGTGTGGGACACCACCTGGTGGTCGTCCACCAAGACGCTCGACATGCACATCTCGTGGCTGCGCAAGAAGCTCGGCGACGACGCGGCGAACCCCCGGTACATCGCGACCGTGCGCGGCGTCGGCTTCCGCTTCGAGAAGAGCTGACCGATCGAGCCCGTGCGGCGATTGAGCAGCGGGGACCGGGGCGGAGCCCCGGGACCGTAACCCCGCTGCGGCGCACCGATCCGGGACACTGAGAGTCATGCGCCGCCGACTCATCAATTCCACCCTGGCCGTCGTCCTGGTCGTGATCGCCGTGTTCGGGGTCTCCCTCGTCATCGTGGAGACCCGCACCATCACGAACAGCGCCCAGGAGCGCGTGGAGTCCGAGGCCGTCCGCCTCGCCTCGATCGTGGACAGCCGCCTCCTCAGCGAGGAACAGGTCACCGGCGACATCCTCCGGGACCAGGTGGCGGGCGACCGGTACGCGGTGATCCGGATGCCGGGCCGCGCCCCCATCCACATCGGCGCCAAGCCCGAGGGCGACGTCATCCGGTACACCGCGCCGGGGGAGCAGGGCGAGAAGGTCACCGTCGAGGAGCCCCGCTCGGCCGTGACCCGCGAGGTCGGCCGGACGTTCCTGCTCATCGCCGGGGTGGCGCTGCTCGCCATCGTCGCCGCCGTCCTGCTCGCCGTACGCCAGGCCAACCGGCTCGCCTCCCCGCTCACGGACCTGGCGTCCACCGCGGAGCGCCTCGGCTCGGGCGACCCGCGGCCGCGGCACAAGCGGTACGGGGTGCCCGAGCTGGACCGGGTCGCCGACGTCCTCGACGGGTCGGCCGAGCGGATCGCCCGGATGCTGACGGCCGAGCGGCGGCTCGCGGCCGACGCCTCGCACCAGCTGCGCACGCCCCTCACGGCGCTCTCCATGCGGCTGGAGGAGATCACCATGACCGACGACCTGGACGAGGTGAAGGAGGAGGCGACCATCGCCCTCGCGCAGGTCGAGCGGCTGACCGACGTCGTGGAGCGGCTGCTCACCAACTCCCGTGACCCGCGCACCGGTTCGGCCGTCACCTTCGACCTGGACGAGGTGATCAAGCAGCAGCTGGAGGAGTGGCGGCCGGCCTACCGCAGCGCCGGGCGGGCCATCGTCTCCTCCGGGAAGCGGCACCTCACGGCGGTCGGCACGCCGGGCGCGGTCGCCCAGGTGCTCGCGGCGCTCATCGAGAACTCGCTCATGCACGGCGGCGGCACGGTCGCCCTGCGCACCCGTGTCACCGGCAACCAGGCCGTCATCGAGGTCACGGACGAGGGCCCGGGCGTCCCCTCGGAACTGGGCTCGCGGATCTTCGAGCGCACCATCAGCGGCCGGAACTCGACGGGCATCGGCCTCGCCGTCGCCCGGGATCTCGCCGAGGCCGACGGAGGACGACTGGAAATGCTCCAGGCGAGCCCGCCCGTCTTCGGTCTGTTCCTGTCCCGTACGCCGATGAAGAAGCAGTCGGACGACGACCCGGAGCTGCCGACGATCAGGTAGCGGTCACGCGGTCACTTCACGCGGTGGACCGGGGGCGCGGCGGCCGGCCGGCCCTCAAGGAACGATTCCGCACTGGCGACGGCCTCCCGCGCGGGCAGCGCCTTGAACACCCACGTCCGGTACGACCAGAAGCGGAACAGGGTCGCGAGGCCCATGCCGAGGAACTTGAAGAAGTTGCTCTGCAGCGAGCTGTCCCAGCCGAAGCCGTACGTCGCCGCGTACAGGACGCCGTTCTCGATCACCAGGCCGACCACGCTGAACAGCAGGAACAGCGTGAGTTCCTTCGCGCGGCCGGTCTTGTCGCGGTCGCGGTAGGTGAAGTAGCGGAACCCCACGTAGTTGAAGGCGATGGCGACGACCGTGGCGATCACGCTGGCGCGCACGACCTGCAGGTCGGTGCCGTGCCGCATGAGGTTGAACACGCCGAAGTTCACGAGCACGCCCAGCGCTCCGACGACTCCGAACTTGGCGATCTCCCGGGCGAGCGCGTCGAAGCGCTGCCGCAAAGCGCCCAGGCCGGAGCCGGTCTGTCGGCTGGTCGTCCCTGTCATGATCTCGCCTCGGCCCCCGTTTGTCCCCGTGGTGTGGTCGTGCGGCTCCCGTGAGAACCGACCCAGCCATGCTAACCACGGGGCCTCTCCGTCGCCTGTGGACGGCGCACATGGAGGTTCGTACAAGGAGAGGGTCGTACGGGTACCGGTCATATGGCCGATACCCTGAGGGTGTGACGTTCCCCGTAGTCGGCATGGTCGGCGGTGGCCAGCTCGCTCGTATGACACACGAGGCAGGCATCCCGCTCGGCATCAGGTTCAAGCTCCTCAGTGACACTCCTCAGGATTCCGCGGCGCAGGTCGTCGGTGATGTCGTCGTCGGCGACTACCGCGACCTGGACACGCTGCGCGAGTTCGCGCGCGGCTGTGACGTGATCACCTTCGATCACGAGCACGTGCCGACCGAGCACCTGCGGGCCCTGGAGGCGGACGGCATCCCCGTCCGCCCGGGACCCGACGCGCTGCTCTACGCCCAGGACAAGGGCGAGATGCGCGCGAAGCTCAGCTCGCTCGGCGTCCCGTGCCCGCGGCACCGCATCGTGCGCGACGTGGCGGACGTGGTCGCCTTCGCCGAGGAGGGCGACGGCTTCCCCGTCATCCTCAAGACGGTGCGCGGCGGCTACGACGGCAAGGGCGTGTGGTTCGTGCGCTCCGAGGCCGACGCCGCCGAGCCGTTCAAGGCGGGCGTGGCGGTCCTGGCGGAGGAGAAGGTCGATTTCGTCCGGGAGCTGGCGGCCAACGTGGTCCGCTCCCCGCACGGCCAGGCGGTCGCGTACCCCGTCGTCGAGTCCCAGCAGGTCGACGGCGTCTGCGACACGGTGATCGCCCCGGCCCCCGACCTCGACGAACAGCTCGCGGGCGAGGCCCAGGAGCTGGCGCTGCGCGTCGCCAAGGAACTCGGCGTCGTCGGCCACCTCGCGGTCGAACTCTTCGAGACCCGCGACGGGCGGATTCTGGTCAACGAACTGGCGATGCGCCCGCACAACTCCGGCCACTGGACGCAGGACGGGGCGGTCACGTCCCAGTTCGCGAACCACGTGCGCGCGGTCCTCGACCTCCCGCTGGGCGACCCGCGCCCGCGCGCCACGTGGACGGTCATGTGCAACGTCCTGGGCGGCGACTACCCGGACATGTACAGCGCGTACCTGCACTGCATGGCCCGCGACCCCCAGCTCAAGATCCACATGTACGGCAAGGACGTGAAGCCCGGCCGCAAGGTCGGTCACGTGAACACCTACGGCGACGATCTGGACGAGGTCCTCGACCGCGCCCGTCACGCAGCCGGATACCTGAGAGGCACGATCACCGAATGAGCCCTGTGATTGGCATTGTGATGGGGTCCGACTCCGACTGGCCCGTCATGGAGGGCGCCGCGAAGGCCCTCGACGAGTTCGAGATCCCCTACGAGGTGGACGTCGTCTCCGCGCACCGGATGCCGCGCGAGATGATCACCTACGGCGAGCAGGCCGCCGAGCGCGGGCTCAAGGCGATCATCGCGGGTGCGGGCGGCGCCGCCCACCTGCCCGGCATGCTCGCCTCGGTGACGCCGCTGCCGGTGATCGGCGTGCCGGTGCCGCTGAAGTACCTGGACGGCATGGACTCGCTGCTGTCGATCGTGCAGATGCCGGCCGGCGTCCCGGTCGCCACGGTGTCGGTCGGCGGCGCGCGCAACGCGGGCCTGCTCGCGGCCCGCATCCTCGCCGCCCACGACGAGGACCTCCTCGTCCGCATGCGGGAGTTCCAGCAGGACCTGAACGACCAGGCCACCGAGAAGGGCAAGCGCCTGCGCACCAAGGTCGAGGGCGCCGGCTCGGGCTTCGGCTTCGGCTCGGGGAAGTGAGCGGCGTGCCGGACTCCCTGGAGCAGGCTCGCGCGATCCTCGCCGAGTTCCCGGTCGTCGACGGGCACAACGACCTTCCGTGGGCGCTGCGCGAGCAGGTCACGTACGACATCGACGCCCGTGACATCGCCGCCGACCAGAGCGCCCACCTGCACACCGACCTCGCGCGGCTGCGGGCCGGCGGGGTCGGCGCGCAGTTCTGGTCCGTCTACGTGCGCACGGACCTGACGGGCGACGCGGCGGTCAGCGCCACGCTCGAACAGATCGACTGCGTCGACCAGTTGGTCGCCCGGTACGCCGGCGATCTGCGCGCCGCGACGACGGCGGCCGACATGGCGGCGGCGCGCGCCGAGGGCCGCATCGCGTCGCTGAAGGGCGCCGAGGGCGGCCACTCGATCAACAACTCCCTCGCCACGCTGCGGGCGCTGTACGCGCTGGGCGTGCGCTACATGACGCTCACCCACAACGACAACATCGCGTGGGCGGACTCGGCGACGGACGAGCCGGGCGTGGGCGGACTGTCGGCGTTCGGCCGCGAGGTCGTGCGCGAGATGAACCGCGAGGGCATGCTCGTCGACCTGTCGCACGTGGCGGCGACCACGATGCGCGCGGCGCTCGACGTGTCGACGGCGCCGGTGATCTTCTCGCACTCCTCGTCGCGGGCCGTGTGCGACCACCCGCGCAACATCCCGGACGACGTGCTGGAGCGGCTCCCCGCGAACGGGGGAGTGGCGATGGCGACCTTCGTGCCGAAGTTCGTCCTCCAGGCGGCGGTCGACTGGACGGCCGCGGCCGACGAGAACCTGCGCTCGCACGGCTTCCACCACCTCGACACGTCCCCGGAGGCGATGAAGCTGCACCGCGCCTTCGAGGAGGCGCGGCCCCGGCCCGTCGCGACGGCGTCCACGGTGGCGGACCACCTCGACCACATGCGCGAGGTCGCGGGCATCGACCACATCGGCATCGGCGGCGACTACGACGGCACGGCCTTCACGCCGGACGGCCTCGACGACGTCTCCGGCTACCCGAACCTGATCGCCGAACTGGTCGACCGGGGCTGGTCCCGGGACGACGTGGCGAAGCTGACGTGGCACAACGCGGTGCGGGTGCTCGGCGACGCGGAAGCGGTCGCCCGCGACATCCAGGGCAGCCGCGGTCCGTCGAACGCGACGCTGGCGCAGCTGGACGGCTGACCGGCTCGGACGGCCGGCCGGCACGGACGACGGCTTGAGGGGCGCCCCGCGGGGCGCCCCTCAGTCGTTCGCCCGGCGCCCGTTCCGGCGTCCCCCGATCGGCCCAGGGGTCCCCCGAACGGAGTCGCCCGCCGCGTGTCCCTCGTACACCCGTGCCACGGTGGTCCGAACGCTTGTCCCCACATTTTGGCCGGAGCAGTGCCATGGCAGACCTGCAGGATCAACTGAACGCCCCGACGGAAGCGGGCGAGCTCGACCGGCCCGCCTCGTTCGCCGAATACCCCGCACCCCCGTCGCCCCCGTCCCCGTCGTCCCCGTCGTCCTCGTCCCCAGCGTCCTCGCCATCGTCGTCGCCCTCGGCCACCGACACCCCCGAGCCGGCCGCCGCCCGTGACCTGCTGGCCCTGCACCCCGTCGCCGACGGCTACTGCGGCCTGCCCGGCGCCCTGCGCACCCTGCCCTACTACGACCTGGAACTGGGCGAGAGCTCCGTCGAGGCCGATCTGCCGCGGCTGCGGGCCGGCGGCACCGGGGCCCTGCTCTGGGCCGTCGACGTGTCCGCCGACCGGCCGGTCACCTCCGCGCTGGAGCAGATCGACCTCGTCAACCACGTCGTCGCCCGCTATCCGGAGGGCCTGCGGCTGGCCCGCTCCGCCTCCGAGACCGCGGACGCCCGCGCGCACGGCCGGATCGCCGTGCTCATCGGCCCGGCCCCGGGCGCCGCGGTGGGCGACTCCCTCGGCACGCTGCGCGCCCTGCACGGACTCGGGCTGCGCGCCCTCACCCTGAGCGGCACGTCATGGGCGCCCGACACCGGGCTGACCCCGTTCGGCGAGGAGGTCGTCCGGGAGATGAACCGGCTCGGCATGCTCGTCGACCTCACCGGCGCCTCCGAGGCGACGGCCACCCGCGCCCTCGCCGTGTCCAAGGCCCCGACGATGCTCACCCGCTCCGGCGCCCGCGCCCTGAACGGCCACCCGGACAACCTCTCCGACGAACTGCTCGCCGCGCTCGGCGCGAGCAAGGGCCTGTGCCTCGTGCCCTGCTCGGCGGCGCGCACCGGACCGGCCCTGCGCGACGTCGCCGACCACATCGACCACGTCCACCGGGTCGCGGGCCCGGAGTCCGTCGGGCTCTCCGGCATGTACGACACCGGGGACGCCCACCCCGAAGGGCTCACGAGCGTCACCGACTACCCGGCCCTCGTCGCCGAGCTCCTCGACCGGGGCTGGTCCGAGGCCGACCTGGCGCTGCTCACCTGGGGCAACGTCCAGCGGGTGCTGCGCGGCGCCGAGTTCACCGCCCGCGCCACCCGGCACCGCCGAGGGCCGGCCACCGCCTAGGCCGAGTCGGGCCGGATCAGGCAGAACGGGTGCCCCGCCGGATCGGCGTACACCCGGAAGTCCCGTGCCCCGCCCTCGTCCGCCAGGTCGAGGGCGGTGGCGCCCAGGGCGAGCACCTGCTCCTGCGCGGCCTCTATGTCGTCGACGTCGAGGTCGAGGTGGAGCTGCTGGGAGTCGTGGTCGGCGGCCGGCCAGTCCGGCGGCTTGTGCCCGGGCACGCGCTGGAACGACATCCGCCGCCCGTCCGGCACGTGCAGGTCGTACCAGTCGCCCTTGCCCTGGTAGTTGCGGATCTCGCCGCCGAGCACGGCCGCGTAGAACTCGGCGAGCGAGGCCGGGTCCGGGCAGTCGACGGCGACGGTGCAGATCCTCGCGAAAGCCATGGGTGACCACTCACCTCTCGGGGGTCTCAGCAGGCGCAGAGACAGAACGGGTGCCCAGCCGGGTCCGCGTAAACCCGCCAGCTCCGCTTGCGGTCGTCCGCGTCGAGGACCTTGGCGCCCAGCGCGACGACCTCCTTCTCGGCCACGTCCAGGTCCTCGACGGTCAGGTCGAGGTGGAACTGCTGCGAGGTGTCGGGCGCGGGCCAGGCCGGCGCCACGAACCCCGGCGCCTTCTGGAACGCCAGCGGCTGCCCGCCCGGCACGTCCAGGTCGACCCATTCGCCGTCGTCGCCCGTGACGGTGGCGCCGAGGACGGCCGCGTAGAAGTCCGCGAGCGCCCGCGGCTCGGGACAGTCGAGCACGACGACGCCGAGTTTCGCGATGGCCATGATCCCTCCAGGATCCAGAACGACGGCGTTACCTCTAGGCAACGCCAACGGGTAACAACGAACAGCGCCAGCATGGGTTACCGGAAGGACCCCCGCAAGAGGTAACGTCGCATCCATGACTGACCGCGCGCCCGCACCCGGTGGCCTGGCCCTGATCGAGGAGCTGGTGAACACGCTCCGGGACATCACCACGGGCGAGGACGCGCTGGACACGCCGGAGGGCCGGGCGGCCTTCGGCATCACGGCGGACGGGGCCGCGGAGGCCCGGGAACTGCGCGAGGCGCTGCGAGCGGCCTGCCTGGCCCACGCGGGCCATCCGCCGCACCGCGAGGTGACACCGCTCGGCGAGCTGCTGGCACAGGCGCCGCTACGGGTGGAGATCGACGCACGGGACGGTTCGGCGACCCTGGTGCCGCTGGACGGCTCCGCACTGGTGGCCCGGGTGGCGACGGCCATCGCCGAGGCCCGCACGGACGGCACCTGGCCCCGCCTCAAGGCCTGCGAGGCCCCTGACTGCCACTGGGCCTACTACGACCGCAGCCCCGCGGGAAAGGGCCGCTGGTGCGACATGAAAACCTGCGGCGCCAGAGCCAAAATGCGCCGCTACCGCTCCAAGTAGCGCCCCGTCAGGGGCGCGAGGAACGGCGCGAGAACCCCCACCAACCGGCCCCCGGCAACAAAAGCCCAACCAGGCAGATGAGGCCCCGCTCAGGGGCGCGAGGAACTGCGCGAGCAACCCCCACCAACCGGCCCCCGGCAACAAAGGCCCAACCAGGCAGATGAGGCCCCGCTCAGGGGCGCGGGGAACGGCGCGAGAAGCCCCACCGACCCGCACCCGGCAGCGCACGAGCAACCACGCGCACGACGCACCCCGCTACGCGGCAGGCCGCCCCATCGCGCGATACGTCCACCCGGCCTCCCGCCACAGCGAAGCGTCCAACGCATTGCGCCCGTCCAACACGACCCGCCCCGCCACGACACCCCCCAGCTCCGCAGGATCCAGCTCCCGGAACTCCCGCCACTCCGTCAGGTGCAGCACCACATCGGCCCCCCGCACCGCCTCGAGCGCCGACTCCGCGTACCCGAGCGTGGGGAAGAGACGACGGGCGTTGTCCATGCCCTTGGGGTCGTACACGGTCACCTGACCGCCCTGGAGGTGGATCTGCCCGGCCACGTTCAGCGCGGGCGAGTCCCGCACGTCGTCCGAGTCCGGCTTGAACGCCGCACCCAGCACAGCGACCCGCTTGCCCAGGAACGCCCCGCCCCCGAGCGCCTCGCGCGCCATCTCGACCATCGCCCCGCGCCGCCGCATGTTGATGGAGTCGATCTCGCGCAGGAACGTCAGCGCCTGGTCCGCACCGAGCTCACCGGCCCGCGCCATGAACGCCCGGATGTCCTTGGGCAGGCACCCGCCGCCGAACCCGATCCCGGCCCGCAGGAACTTGTGCCCGATCCGCTCGTCGTAGCCGATCGCCTCGGCGAGCTTCGCGACGTCGCCGCCGGCGGCCTCGCACACCTCGGCCATGGCGTTGATGAAGGAGATCTTCGTGGCGAGGAAGGAGTTCGCCGACGTCTTCACGAGCTCGGCCGTCGGGAAGTCCGTCACCACGAACGGCGTCCCCTCGCCGACCGGCGTCGCGTACACGTCCCGCAGCAGCTTCTCGGCCCGCTCGCTGCCCACGCCGACCACGATCCGGTCCGGGTGCAGCGTGTCGTTCACGGCGAAGCCCTCGCGCAGGAACTCCGGGTTCCACGCCAGCTCCGTGCCCTCGGGCAGCAGCCGGGCCAGCCGCTCGGCCGAGCCGACCGGCACGGTCGACTTGCCGACGACGAGCGCCCCCGGCTTCAGGTGCGGCGCGAGCGAGGCGAACGCGGCGTCCACGTACGACATGTCGCAGGCGTACTCGCCGTGCTTCTGCGGCGTGTTCACGCAGACGAAGTGCACGTCGCCGAAGTCCGCGACCTCCGCGAAGTCCATGGTGAAGCGCAGTCGCCCGCTCGACCCCTCGATCCCGGCGACGTGCTTGCGCAGCAGCTCCTCGAGACCGGGCTCGTACATCGGGACCTCGCCCCGCGTGAGCATCTCGATCTTCTCCGGCACGACGTCCAGACCGAGCACCTCGAAGCCGAGTTCGGCCATGGCGGCGGCGTGCGTGGCGCCGAGGTAGCCGGTGCCGATCACGGTGATCTTGAGGGCCATTGCGGTGCTCCGGAGGTCGGGGGGCTTGGACAGCGCTGACCGAGCATAGTCGGGCGTGCCGAGCGCGTGCCGGGGGCTCTCACCGGGCACGATTCCCGCTGTCGCGTAGCTCACGTATCCGTCTGGTGGGCAGACACCTAAAATTCGGGTTACTTAACGGTAATTAGCGTCGCTTGGAGTGAGAGACCTTGGCCGGATCGGCTGACTTCGACCTGTACCGCCCGTCCGAGGAGCACGACATGCTCCGCGACACGATCCGTTCGCTGGCCGAGGCGAAGATCGCCCCGTACGCCGCCGCGGTCGACGAGGAGGCCCGCTTCCCGCAGGAGGCGCTGGACGCGCTCGTCGCGGCCGACCTGGCGGCGGTGCACGTTCCCGAGTCGTACGGCGGCGCGGGCGCCGACGCGCTCGCCACGGTCATCGTGATCGAGGAGGTCGCCCGCGCCTGCGTCTCGTCCTCCCTCATCCCGGCCGTGAACAAGCTGGGCTCGCTGCCCGTCATCCTCTCCGGCTCCGAGGAGCTGAAGAAGAAGTACCTGACGCCGCTGGCCAAGGGCGAGGCGATGTTCTCGTACTGCCTGAGCGAGCCGGACGCAGGATCGGACGCGGCGGGCATGAAGACCCGCGCGGTGCGCGACGGCGACGACTGGGTCCTGAACGGCGTGAAGCGCTGGATCACCAACGCCGGCGTCTCCGAGTACTACACGGTGATGGCCGTCACCGACCCCGAGAAGCGCTCGAAGGGCATCTCCGCCTTCGTCGTCGAGAAGTCCGACGAGGGCGTCTCCTTCGGCGCCCCGGAGAAGAAGCTCGGCATCAAGGGCTCGCCGACCCGCGAGGTCTACCTCGACAACGTGCGCATCCCCGCCGACCGCATGATCGGCGCCGAGGGCACCGGCTTCGCCACGGCGATGAAGACCCTCGACCACACCCGCATCACGATCGCCGCGCAGGCGCTCGGTGTCGCGCAGGGCGCCCTCGACTACGCCAAGGGCTACGTCCAGGAGCGCAAGCAGTTCGGCAAGGCGATCGCCGACTTCCAGGGCATCCAGTTCATGCTCGCGGACATGGCGATGAAGATCGCCGCCGCGCGCCAGCTCACGTACGCGGCCGCCGCCGCCTCCGAGCGCGGCGACAAGGACCTCACCTTCCAGGGCGCCGCCGCCAAGTGCTTCGCCTCGGACGTCGCCATGGAGGTCACCACGGACGCCGTCCAGCTGCTCGGCGGCTACGGCTACACCCGTGACTACCCGGTCGAGCGCATGATGCGCGACGCCAAGATCACCCAGATCTACGAGGGCACGAACCAGGTCCAGCGCATCGTCATGGCGCGCAACCTGCCGTAACCCCCGCCCGTACGCCGATGGGGCCCCGCCGAGCGAATCGGCGGGGCCCCATCGGCGTCGTGGACGACGCGCGACGCTAGTCGCTCGTCACGGTCACCTTCTCGTCGTTGTTGAACTGCTCGACGAGCTGCTTGACCTTGGCCTTGTCCCAGACCAGGTTGCCGCCGACGGAGCCGCTGGTCGGCATGTTCATGGACGTGCCGTCACCGTCCTTGCCGGAGACCGACTTCATCGCCAGGAACATCGACCCGAGGTCCCACAGGCTCATGTCCTTGTCGACGACGAGCGAGTCCAGGCCGGCGCCCATCGTCGGGTACAGCTTGAACGGGTTGATGACGGTCGACGGGGACGCCACCTTGTGGGCCAGCGCCGCGAGGAACGCCTGCTGGTTCTTGGTGCGCTGCAGGTCGCTCTGCGCGAAGGCGTGCCGGGTGCGGACGAAGGCGAGGGCCTGCTGGCCGTTCAGGGTCTGCTTGCCCGCCTTGAAGTCGGCGCCGGACCACTTGTCCTTGAAGCCGTCCTTCAGGTTCATCTCGACGCCGCCGACCGCGTCCACGATGCTCGCGAAGCCGCCGAAGCCGATCTCCGCGTAGTGGTCGATGTGCAGGCCGGTGTTGTACTCGACCGTGCGCACGAGCAGCTCGGGGCCGTCCTCCGCGTAAGCGGCGTTCAGCTTCGTCTGGCGGCCCGTGTTCGGGTAGAGCTTGCCGGACTCGGCGCCCTTGAAGCTCGGGATCGTGACGTTCGAGTCACGCGGCAGCGAGACGAGGGTGTCCCCGTTGTCGCCGACGTGCAGGATCATCATCGTGTCCGTGCGCTTGCCCTCGGCGGAGCCGGTGTGCAGCTTCTTCTTCTCCTCGGCGGACATGCCCTCACGGCTGTCGGTGCCGACGATCAGGTAGTTGGTGCCGTCGCCCGCCTCGGGACGCTCGATCACCTTGGACAGGTCGACGTCCCGGTTGAGCTTGGAGTCGGCCCAGAAGTACGTGGCGATGCTGGTGACGGCGAACACGACGACCAGCGTCAGGACCGTCCACTTGATGCGCTTGCCCCAGTTCGGGGCGCGCGTCGGGGGACCGGACGGCGGCCCGTAGTCGTCACCGCCGCCACCGCGCTGGTGGGGCTGGCCGTAGACCTGGCCCGTGTTGTAGCCGCTGTCGTACGTCGGCTCCTGGCGGTACCCGTCGTCGTAGCCGTCGTCGTACGAGGACGGCGGCTGCTGCTGGGGAACGGGGCGCTGGACGTGCCGCATCACCCGCGCACCTTCAGGGCGTGCGTTGCCGCTGCCGCGGCCGTAGCCGCCGCGGCCGCCGCCGCCCTGCCTGTCGCTCCACCCGTCGGGCCAGTCATTCATTGCACCAGTGTGCAGGGCGCTGCTGTGTGCCCCACAAGGGCGTGTGTGGAATCGGACCAGGGCTGTTGCAGAGCTGACACAATCGCGCCCCGCATATGGTGGGTGGCATGACAGACCAGGCCCACGGCGCGGAATCAGATATTCCGGGCAAGCCGACTTCCGCTTCCCGCACGACGTTGTCGCATATCATGACGCACAACGACACCAACCTCCTCGGCACGGTGCACGGTGGCGTGATCATGAAATTGGTGGACGACGCGGCGGGTGCGGTGGCCGGCCGGCACTCCGGTGGGCCCGCGGTCACCGCGTCCATGGACGAGATGGCGTTCCTGGAGCCGGTCAGGGTGGGTGACCTCGTCCATGTGAAGGCCCAGGTCAACTGGACCGGCCGGACGTCCATGGAGGTCGGCGTACGGGTCCTCGCGGAGCGGTGGAACGAGTCGACGCCCGCGCAGCAGGTGGGCTCCGCCTACCTGGTGTTCGCCGCGGTCGACGCGGACGGCAAGCCGCGGTCGGTGCCGCCGGTTCTTCCGGAGACCGATCGGGACCGGCGCCGCTACCAGGAGGCCCAGATCCGCCGCCAGCACCGCTTGGCGCGGCGCCGCGCGATCAAGGAACTGAGGGCCCAGTCGGCCCCCTCCGGAGACTGAGGAGCGGGGGCCGTCCGCGACTCTCGTCGTGGCTGGTCGCGCAGTTCCCCGCGCTCCTGAAAGGCACACTCCGTGCGCCTCCAGGAGGCCGCAGGCCTCCAGGGGCGCGGGGAACTGCGCGAGAAGCCCCACCGGCCCGCGGATGAAGTCGTTGTTCAGGGGCGCGGGGAACGGCGCGAGAAGCCCCACCGGACCCGCAGGCGAAGTCGTTGTTCAGGGGCGCGGGGAACTGCGCGAGAAGCCCCACCGGCCCGCAGCCGGGGACGCTCAGGGGCAGACCACCTGGTCACCCGTGATCGCCCCGTACTCACCCTGGTACGCATCCTCCGCCCGCACCGCCCTGACCCCCTGATAATCGGGCCCGGCGACGACCTTGAGCAAGGAGCCCTGGCCCTTCACCGGCTTCATCAGGGCCCCGGGCAGCGCCGTGGCCAGTGCCTTCGCCGAGCGGTCCCACCGCGGGTCGTACAGCACCACGGTCCGCTTCACGGAGCGGTCCACCGCGTTGACCGGCGCCCGCGTCGTACGGAACCCGGTCCCCCGCAACGCCGTGTCGACCTTCCTGCCGAGGCCCGCCGTCATCGTCCCGTTCTCCACCTGGACGCGGATCTGCTGCGGCGAGACACCGACGACCGTCGCCTTGCGCTTCTTGCGGTGCGGCGCGAGCGGCTTGTCGTCGCGCAGCGCCTGGAACAGCTTCTCGGACTTCTTCTCGTCCCACTTCACCGTCGAGCCGATGCCCTTCACGGGGAAGCTGATGTTCCCGATCGGCACGGTCGTGAACTCCGACGAGGACGGCGTGAACCCGCGCATGGCACGGGCCAGGTCGACCATCTCGTCCGTCCCGAACCCCTTGTCGGCCCGTACCGAACCGAGCAGCGTCCGGGCGACGTCCCGGAACCTGACCGGGTTGAGCAGCACCCCGGACGACGTGGTCTTCGCGATGAGGGAGGCCAGGAAGCGCTGCTGGCGCTGCATCCGGCCGAGGTCGCCCGCGCCGTCGACGTGCCGGGCCCGTACGTACTGCAGGGCCTGCCCGCCGTCCAGCTCGTGCGTGCCGACGCTCAGGTCGAGGCCGGTGTTGGGGTCCTTGAGCGGGCGGGCCGTGCAGACCTCCACCCCGCCCAGCACGTCGACCGTCTTCATGAAGCTGGTGAAGTCGACCTCCAGGTAGTGGTCGATCTTCACGTGCGTCATGTTCTCGACGGTCCGCACGGTCAGCTGCGGCCCGCCCTCCGCGTACGCGGCGTTGATCTTGACCGGGTGCCCGTGGTGCTTCTCTCCGCTGTTCTGGTCGGTGTGCGGGGGCATCTCGGCGTACGAGTCGCGGGGGAGGGAGACGACGGACGCGCGCTCGTGGTCGTCCGAGATGTGCACGATCATCAGCGTGTCCGTGCAGTGGCAGGGCGCACCGCCGAGCCGGTACTTCCTGCGCTCCTCCTCGGTGATCTTGTCGCGGCCGTCGGTGCCGACGAGGAGGACGTTCATGCCGTGCCCGGCCGCCGGACGGTTCTTCATGTCCTTGAAGGGGTCGATGCGGTCGATGCCCGTGTCCAGGCCGGTGACGAGCGCGTGGCCGATCCCGGCGGCCGCGAGCACCGTCACGGAGAACGTGGTCGCCACCCGCATCGCCCAGCGTGGCTTCTTCCGCCGCAGGGGAGCGGCCGGTCGGCGGCCCTGCCCGGGCCGTGGGGGACGCTGCGGGCGGGCGGGGGAGCGGGGCGGTGTGGGCACGGGGGACACCTCCGCGAAGGCGGGCGGGCGTGGGATCGTGAGCACCGTAGGCCGATACGATCTCCTGCCCGCGGTAGCGAGGCGGGCGGCGCGCGCCCGTGTCCCCCATTAGCGGTAACGTGACGCCTGATGAACGCCACAGCCAACACGTCCGGGCAGCTGCCGGCCGTATCCGTGATCATGCCGATCCTCAACGAGGAGCGGCACCTGCGCGAGGCCGTCGAGGCGATCCTCGCGCAGGAGTACGACGGCGAGATGGAGGTCGTGCTCGCTCTCGGCCCGTCCGCCGACCGTACGGACGAGATCGCCGCGCAGCTGGTCGCCGAGACCGCCTCCCGTGACAAGCGCGTGCACACGGTGCCGAACCCGACCGGCCGCACCCCCGCCGCCCTGAACGCCGCGATCAAGGCCTCCCGCCACCCGATCGTCGTGCGCGTCGACGGCCACGCGGCCCTGTCGCGCGGCTACATCGCGACCGCCGTCCGCCTCCTGGAGGAGACCGGCGCGATGAACGTCGGCGGCATCATGTTCGCCGAGGGCACCAACGACTGGGAGAAGGCCGTCGCCGCCGCGATGACCTCCAAGATCGGTGTCGGCAACGCCGCCTTCCACACGGGCGGCGAGGCGCAGCAGGCCGAGACGGTCTACCTGGGTGTCTTCCGGCGCGCGGCGCTGGAGCAACAGGGCGGCTACAACGAGGAGTTCATCCGCGCTCAGGACTGGGAGCTGAACTTCCGGATCCGTGAGGCCGGCGGACTGATCTGGTTCTCGCCCGAGCTGAAGGTCTCCTACCGGCCGCGGCCGAGCATCAAGGCGCTCGCCAAGCAGTACAAGGACTACGGCCGCTGGCGGCACGTCGTCGCCCGCTACCACTCGGGCTCCATCAACCTGCGCTACCTCGCCCCGCCGACCGCCGTCGCCGCGATCGCGGCGGGCATCGTGGTCGGTGCCGCCCTCACCCCGTGGGGCTTCGTGATCCCCGCCGGCTATCTCGCGGCGATCGTCGCGGGCTCCGTCCCGGCGGGCAAGGGGCTGCCGCTCAAGGCGCGCGTCCGGATCCCCGTCGCGCTGGCCACCATGCACATGTCGTGGGGCTGGGGCTTCCTGACGAGCCCCAAGGCGCTCGCGAAGAAGGTCATCGCGTCCCGTCGGCCCGCGGTGCTCGCCTCCAACTGACGTGCGGGGCGCGGGAGTTCACCTCCCGCGCCCACGCCGCCCAGCCGGGCCCGGCTACCAGCTGTAGCCCTGCTCGACCTTCATGCACTTGGAGTCGTCCGCGCCGTTCTGCGTCTGCTCCTTGTCCAGCACCTTGTCCTCGTCGACGGACTTCTTCGGATAGGCGTTGCCCGTCCGCCAGTCGGCGCCCACGACGAGCGTCACCCCGGTCACGTCCGTCGACTTCTTCACCGAACTCAGCGGAATGCCGAGGGACTTGGCGACCGCCTGGGCGTCGCCCTCCAGATCGGCCGACGGATAGCGGATCACCGTCTCGTCCTCGATCTGCGACTGCGCCTGGTCCGCCACGGTCTGCGTGAAGCCCTTGCCCGTGAGCACCTGCGCCACCGCCGAGGCCCGCCCCGGCACCGCGGCCAGCGTCGCCGTCCGCGTCCCGTTGCGTACCTGCACCGCGATCTCGGCGTCGGCCGCGGCCGGATCGTCCGAGACCTCGTCCTCCGCCTTCTTCTTCTTGTCCTTGCCGTCGAGCGCGACGTCATCCCTGACCAGCCGGAACAGTGCCTCGGCCGCGCCCTCCTTCGGCGCGACGCGCGCCCCCACGTACACGAACGGCATCGTCGTCATCGTGATCCGGCCGGGGCTGGGCTTCTTCAGCTCGTTGCTCAGGTCGTACAGCTTCTTGACGGTGTTCAGGCCCTCGTCGACGTGCAGCGCCTTCGTCGCCTCCTCGGCGAGCGAGCGCAGCCGGTTGGGGTGGCTGAACGTCGCGTTCTTGCGCAGCTCCCGCACCATCGAGCTCATGTACATGTGCTGCGCCTTGGCGCGCGCGATGTCGGAGCCGTCCTCGAAGCCGTGCCGGGTGCGCAGCCACTGCAGGGCCTGCTCGCCCTTGACGTAGGTCGTGCCCTTCTCCAGCTTCAGGCCCGAGCCCTCGCCCTGGCTGTTCCTGGAGTAGACGTTGGCGTCGACGCAGACCGGTACGCCGCCGATCGCGTCCGCCATCGACACCACACCGGAGAAGTCGACCATCATGAAGTGGTCGATGTGGATGCCCGTCAGCTGCTCCCAGGTGGCGACCGTGCAGCCGGGACCGCCGCGGGCCAGCGAGGTGTTCACCATCTGCCGGGACACGGTGGCCTCGTACACCTTGCCGGTCTCCGGGTCGGTGCACTTGGGCAGCTGCGCCAGGGTGTCGCGCGGCATGCTCACCACGGACATGTTGCTGCGGTCCGCCGACAGGTGCAGCAGCATCTGCACGTCGGCCAGCGGGGGAGCGCCCACGCTGGCCTTGTGGCCGCCGAGCTTCAGGTTCTCCTTGCTGTTCCGGCTGTCGGAGCCGATCAGCAGGATGTTCAGCGGGGTCTGCCCGGCCGCGTTCGGCGTCGGCTCAGCGGCCCGCTTGTCGCCCAGATTGAGCTTGTCCGTCTTGATGTTGCCGTTCAGATGGCGGTAGTAGAGGTATCCGGCGCCCGCCGTGCCGAGGACCAGGACGGCCAGGACGCCCGCGGTCCAGCGCAGTATTCGGCGCCTGCGCCGTTTCGGCCGGCTGCCCGCGCGCCGCCGGGCACGCCGTCTGCGGTCGGCGGGTTCCGGGTCGGCGCCCGTCCCGTCGACCTCGGGAGCGTCCTCGTACAACGACTCGTCCCAGCCCGACTCACCGGCTCCGCCTGCCTGTTCGGCATGGCTGTCCGGCCGTGAACGCTCCCCGCGCACACCGCTTCGCCCCATGTCCTGCCCCGCCCTCCCCGCCCCTCGACCATGCCTCGGCCGCCCCGCTGTCGTTGGGTTAGACAGTCAAAGGGCGGCCGAGGTTGGTCACTTGGCGCACACAGTCTTGTCCGCCGTCTGCTTGATGACGTCCGGCGCCTTCGCCGAACCCGTGCCGATGGGTTGCCCCGCTTCCTTGAAGTCGGAGCCGAGGATCAGCACCATCGCCGGCAGCCCCTGGTCGTTCAGCTCGCTCTTGCCCGGCTTCAGCGCGGAGCCGGGCAGCCCCATGATGTCGGCGAGCCGGCGGGCCTGGTCGGCCTGGTCGGGCGAGTACTCCAGGGTCGTCTTCGCCTGCTTCGCCGGGGCGTTGCCCAGCTGGCTGGACTTCGTCACGCCCTCGTTGTTCTGCAGGTACGTGACGGTCGCCTGGGCCGCGCCCGGGGTGGAGCTGCCGTTGTAGATGTCGACGCGCACGTCGGACGCGGCGGACTTCGCCCCCTTGAGCTTGGCCGCGTCGGCGGCCTTCGCCTGCTGGGCCTTCTTCTTCTTGGTCTCGGTGAGGGAGACGTCGTTCTTGACGGCGTCGAAGACCTCGGGCCCCTTCGTCTGGTCGACGACGACGGTGACGGGCGTCTTCTCGGCCGGGTTGTCGATGACCGGAGTGGTGACGAACGAGATGTTCTTCGTCGGCACCTTCTTCAACTCCAGGGCCACGTCCTTGAGTTTGTTCAGACTTCCTATGCCCTGGTCGACCGTGAGCGCCTTGGTCGCGGCCTCGGCGAGACCCGTCAGCTTCCGCGGGTTGGTCAGCGTGTCGCCCGAACTCATCTTCCGCGCGAGGGAACCGAGGAACTGCTGCTGCACCTTGATCCGGTCCAGGTCGCCCTGGTTGCCGAAGCTGTGCCGGGTGCGCAGGAACGCGAGGGCCTGCTCGCCCGCCAGGTTGTGGGTGCCCTTGGTGAGCTTGAGGTGCGAGTCCGGGTCGTTGACGTCCTTGGCGACGCAGACCTGGACGCCGCCGACCGCGCTGGTCAGCGTCTTCACCGCGTTGAAGTCGGCCATCATGAAGTGGTCGGGGGTGATGCCCGTGACCGCCTTGACCGTCTTCATCGTGCAGCCGGCGTCCCGGCCGTCCTGCCCCAGGCTCGTGTTGAACCGGACGCCGGTGGAGCCCGCGATCGGCTTGCCGTCCGCCTCGCACTCCGGCACGTCCACGATGAGGTCGCGCGGAATGCTCAGCGCCGTCGCGTTCGTCCGGTCCTTGGAGACGTGCAGCAGGATGTTCGTGTCGGCGTGCCCGACGCTGCCCTTGTCGCCGTAGCCCTCGTTGCCCTTGCCGGTCCGCTTGTCCGTACCGATGACGAGGATGTTGAACGCCTCGTCCTTGCTGAAGCTGTCCTTGGCCTCGGGGGTGTCGTCGACCGTGATGTTGCCGTTCAGGTGCTCGTAGTAGACGTAGCCGGTGATCGCCGTGGCGAGCACCACGAACGACAGGGTGCCGGCGGTCCACAGCAGGACCTTCTTGCCCGTCGACTTCTTCTTCTTGGGCTTCGAACGGCGCCGCCCGGGCGGCGGGGCCTGCGTCTGCGGCTCGCGGCGCCTGCGCTGCGGCGGTACGTCCCGCTGCTCGCGTCTGCCACCGCCGCCGCCACCGCCGCGCGGGGCCGCGCGCCGGGGACCGGGCACCGCCGACTGCCCTCCGGAAGGAGTCAGTCGCAGTTCGTAGTCACCAGTCTGGGGGTTGAGCACCCACTGGTCTGCAGGGTCGACGTTCTCCGCCCGCCCACGGCCTTGCGCGTCCACGGTTGTCTGGTCCTCCGTCGGGGCCACGCGGCGCCCCACCCCCCTCAAAGCGGGCGCCCGATCAGTCGGTAAGCAGTGCGCGACCTCGCCGACGAAGCAGGCCGGGTGCACCGGATCGCTCACACTATCCGCCCAGTTCAGCGTCAAGCGACGACGGTGACAAATTCCACTCCCCTACAACTGGGCAATCCGGACCATTTCTTTGAACCTGTGAGTCAGCTGATGACCGGAGCTTTACCCGCAGCCGTCCTGGGCCGCTGTGTTCCCTCGGAAAGTAGCGGCGGGAGAGGGAGTCGGGGAGGGTGAGGCGGCCCCGGGCTTCTCGTCGCTCCAGCCGTCGTCGCCCTCGTAGCCCTCGTCGTATCCGCCCTCGTAGCCGCTGTCCTCGTAGGAGATGCCTTCGTCCGGCATGCCGGATCCGTCCCCGTTGTCGTACGACTGGTCGGTCTCGGCCTGTACGTCCGCGGGTGTCTCCTTCGTGACCACCACCGTGGCGTCGGTGCGCAGTTGCGTGAAGAGGCGCTCGGCGGCGGGTTCGAGGAGCTGGTCGCGATTGGCGTTGTAGACGTACGACTGCCGGGGCACGGTCAGGAACTGGATGTGGTCGGCCGGGATGCCGCGCATGCCGCGGACGAGGTCGTAGAGACCGCGCAGGCTCGCCAGGCCGGGGTCGGTGGTCAGCGACGACGTGGCGGCGTCGAGGACCGGGTACAGCTTCGCCGGATTGAGCAGCACGCCGTTGCTCTGCACCTTGGTGACGAGCGCCCCGAGGAACTGCTGCTGGCGGTCCATCCGCTCGGTGTCGCTGCCGTTGCCGAGCGTCTTGCGGGCGCGGACGTAGCCGAGGGCCTGCTCGCCGTCGAGGACGTGGCGGCCCGCGGCCAGCTTCAGGTGCGAGTCGGGGTCGTCGATCGGCTTGTCCAGGCAGACCTCGACGCCGTCGACGGCGTCGACCATGTTCTTGAAGCCCTGGAAGTCCACGACCATGTGGTGGTCGATCCGCACCCCGGTCATCTTCTCGACCGTACGGATCGTGCAGGCCGAACCGCCCACCTCGAAGGCGTAGTTGAACATCGCGAACATCGGCTCGATGCGCTCGCCGTCCGGCTTGCGGCAGGCCGGCACGTCGACCATCAGATCGCGCGGGAAGGAGACGGCGGTCGCGCTCTTCCGGTCCGCGGAGACGTGCAGCAGGATCGTGGTGTCCGAGCGCTGCGTGCCGTCGTTGCGCCCGTACTTCCCGTTCTTCCCGGCCCGCGAGTCCGACCCGATCAGCAGCAGGTTCTGCGCCCCGGCGACGAGGACGGTGGGCCGCTCCTTCTCGTAGCGGGCGAGCTCGGCGGCGGCGTCCGTGTCCTCGGTGATGTTCCCGTCGAGCTTCTCGTACAGGAACCAGCCCGCCCCGCCCGCCACGAGCACCAGGAACGCCGCGCCGAACGCCGCGTACCGCAGCCATCGCCTGCGACGCCGTACGCGTCCCGCGCCGGTCGGCGACGAGCCGCTGCCCGGACCGAGCGGCGGCGGGGCGGCAGAGTCGGTCACGTGCGGGTCCCCCTCATGGCGACGTAGAAGACGGAGCGAAAGAACACGTCTCTACGACCATGGACCCCGCCGCCGCGACGGGCCGGGAGAGCTGGGCCGAACGGGCTACCGCGCGGTCGCGGAGACCCGCTCGCTCTCCACGCGCCGGGCGAGGCCGTCCTCGGAGAGCTGGTCGAGGTTGCGGCAGAGCACCACGGAGCCGCCGGTCGCGAGGGGCGTGTAGAGCCCGGCGGCCAGTCCGCGCCAGGTGTCGTACCCGAGCCCGGACAGCAGGCGCGAACCCGGCCCGGTCAGCCCGAGCCCCGCCGCCTCCGCGGCCGCCTTCTCGACGACCTCGGCGCCGGTCCACTCCGCGCCCGCCACGACGAGCGCGATCTCGTCCGGGTCGACGGGGGAGAAGGGGGCGAACCGGTCGCCTTGAGACGGCACCTCCACCGCGTAGTCGGCGAACCCGGCGGGCGGCTGCGGGAACCGGCCGCCGAGCGGCCGCAGCGCGAGGGCGACGCGCTCCCCGGAGCAGGCCAGGGCGGCGTCGAGGGTGTCCGGGCCGCTGACCACGAGATCGGCGCCGGCCGGGTCCCCGCCGACGTCGGCGACGACGCCCACCGACGAACAGGCCAGCAGCCACACCGCGGTCTGCCAGTGGGCGGGCAGCAGCACGGCGACCCGGTCCCCGGGCTCGGCGCCCAGGTCCCCCTGGAGCAGGTTGGCGGTCTTGGACACCCAGTTGGAGAACGTGGCCACGGACAGCTCCACGCGCTCCCCGGTGGCATCGTCGTAGAACGTCACGAGCGGGCGGCCGGGGTCGGCGGCGAGCGCGGAACCGAGCAGGGCGGCGGGGGTACGGGGCGCGGCATTCACCGGGCCAGGTTACGACTCGGCCGAACCGGGCGTACGGGGGCCGGCCCCCTGCCGCGCCCCGGCCCCCCCGCCCGCCCGACGCCCCGTCAGCCCTCGCTCCGGCGCCCCGACACCCCGTCAGCCCCCGCCCGGCCCTGCCGACTTCACCCCACCCACCCGTATGACACACCCCAATGGCCGGATCCGTACCGATCTGTCCACGATCGTGGGCATGCGTGGATTCCTTGCTTCCTCGATCGGCGTCACCTGCGCGGCCGCTCTGGCCCTCCCGCTCACCCTCCCCACGACCTCGCACGCCGCCCCGACCCCGGCACAGGAGTCGCTCCCGGGCAGCACCCAGTCGCTCCCCCTCACCCCCGCCCCCGCCTCCCGCGCCGTCGGCACCCCCCAGGAACAGGGCCTGCAGCGGCGCGACGTACGTCCCTTCTCCCTCGTCGGCGTCGTCTGGGACGACCCGGACGACGTGCTCCACGGCCACGTGCAGGTCCGCACCCGCACCACCGGGACCGCCACCTGGTCCGCCTGGCAGGACGTGGAGACCCACAACGACGACGCCCCCGACCCGGACACCCCCGAGCGCACCTCGGGCCACGTCCGCGGCTCCACCGCGCCCCTCTGGGTCGGCGACTCCGACGGCGTGGAGGTACGGGTCAAGGCCGACGCCCCCGCCGCCACGCGCGCGGCGGACCGCACCGGGGCCCTCCCCAAGGGCCTGCGCCTCGAACTCGTCGACCCGGGCGACGAGCCCCCGCCGCAGGGCGCCCCCGCGGACGGCCCCCGCGCCACCGGCCTCAGCGCCGAGACCGCCGCCTCCTCCGCGGTGAACGCCGAGCTCGCCCCGCTGGGCGCCCTCGCGGTCCCCGCCCTCACGAAGGAGGCCACGGAGGACGAGGTGATCGAGGCCCGCGGCGGCGAACCGGACGCCACGAAGGCCAGGCCGTACGTCGGAGCCCGGCCGCGCATCATCACGCGCAAGGGCTGGGGCGCCGACGAGAAGCTCCGCGAGCGCGACTTCGCGTACACGAAGACGGTCAAGGCGGCCTTCGTCCACCACAGCGCGTCGGGCAACAACTACCGCTGCTCACAAGCCCCTTCAGTCATCCGCAGTATCTATCGCTACCACGTCAAGAGCAGTGGCTGGCGTGACATCGGCTACAACTTCCTCGTAGACAAATGCGGAAACATCTACGAAGGTCGGGCCGGCGGCATCGCCAAACCGGTCATGGGCGCCCACACGCTCGGCTTCAACACGAACAGCATGGGTGTCGCCGTCCTCGGCTCCTTCGGCGGCGCGAACCCGCCCGCCGCCGCGGTGAACGCCATCGCCAAGCTCACGGCCTGGAAGCTCGGGCTGTACGGGGCAAATCCGCGTGGGACGACATATCTCAAGTCGGGCGGTGGCAATCTGTACCGCAAGGGAAAGAATGTGCGACTGCATGTGATCTCCGGCCACCGGGACGGATTCGCAACCGAATGCCCGGGACGCCGTCTCTACAACAAACTCGGCAAGGCCCGCTCCAGCTCAGCCCACCTCCAGGGCCGCTGACGCCGGCCGGCCCGGGTCGCGCACGGTCTGCATACACTGGCCGGCCGAAAGACAGTTCGGCCGGCCCCAGCAGGAAGCAGAGACGACAGGTGACAGAAGCGATCCTCCTGGTCGGCGGCAAGGGCACCAGACTGCGCCCGCTCACGGTGAACACGCCGAAGCCGATGGTCCCGGCGGCAGGCGTCCCGTTCCTCACGCACCAACTGGCGCGCGCGAAGGCGGCCGGGGTCGACCACATCGTCCTGGCCACCTCCTACCTGGCGGAGGTCTTCGAGCCGTACTTCGGCGACGGCTCCCGCCTCGGCCTGCACCTCGAGTACGTCACCGAGGTCGAGCCCCTCGGCACGGGCGGCGCGATCCGCAACGTCGCCGCGCACCTGCACTCCGGGCCCGACGACCCGGTCCTGATCTTCAACGGCGACATCCTGACCGGGCTCGACATCCCGGCCCTGGTCGACGAGCACAACACGTCCGGCGCGGACGTCTCCCTCCACCTGTCCCGGGTCGAGGACCCCCGCGCGTACGGCCTGGTCCCCACGGACGGGACGGGCCGGGTGACGGCCTTCCTGGAGAAGCCGCAGACCCCCGAAGAGATCGTCACGGACCAGATCAACGCGGGCGCGTACGTCTTCCGCCGCTCGGTCATCGACACGATCCCGACGGGCCGCCCGGTCTCGGTCGAACGCGAGACGTTCCCCGACCTCCTCTCCTCCGGCGCGCACCTCCAGGGCATGGTCGACTCCACGTACTGGCTGGACCTCGGCACCCCGCAGGCGTTCGTCCGCGGCTCCGCCGACCTGGTCCTGGGCCGCGCCCCGTCCCCGGCGGTCCCGGGCCGCTGCGGCGACCGCCTGGTGCTGCCCACGGCCGACGTGGCGCCGGACGCGAAGCTGACGGCGGGCACGGTCGTGGGCGAGAACGCCCGGGTCGGCGCCGGCGCCCGCATCGCCGGCTCCGCGGTGCTGGCCGACGCGGTGATCGAACCGGGAGCGGTGATCACGGACTCCCTGATCGGCCGGGGCGCCCGCGTCGGCGCCCGCACGGTCCTCACGGGGGCGGTGATCGGCGACGGCGCGCAGGTCGGCGCCGACAACGAACTCCAGACGGGCGTCCGCATCTGGTGCGACGCCCACCTCCCCCCGTCCTCGGTCCGCTTCTCCTCGGACCAGTAGCGCCTTTCCAGCCTCTCCGGCGCTTGAGGAGCGGGGTCCGGGGCGGAGCCCCGTGGCGTCCACCACTGCGCCCCGAAGGGGCAATTTCGGGAAGGGGCGGGTCAGGGGAGGAAAACCCCTACCCTCGTAGGACACACCCGCCCCCATCGAAACCCCCAGGACCCGTGGCCGGCCGCCGATACACCCCCCGTACGCAACCCCCGACCCGCACCACCGTGCGCGGCGGCGAAACCCGCGTACCCGCACCCACCCCAGAACCCACCCCGGAACGCACCCCAGGCCGACCCACCCCGCACACGGCGGCAGCCACCCGCACCTACACCCCCCCGACCCCCCTCCACCTGGGCCTCACCCTCGGCCCCCTGCGCCGCGGCCCCGCCGACCCCACCTTCCGCACCACCCCGGACGGCTCGGTCTGGCGCGCGAGCCGCACCCCGCAGGGCCCCGGCACCCTCCGCGTGACGGCACAGCCCGACGGCACGGTCCAGGCCCAGGCCTGGGGCCCGGGCGCCGACTGGTTCATGGACCGGCTCCCCGCGCTCATGGGCGAGTTGGACGACCCGGAACCCTTCGAACCGCGCCACCGCCTGGTCGCCCGCACGGCCCACCGCCGCCCGGGCCTGCGCCTCACCCGTACCGGCCTGGTCCTGGAGTCCCTGATCCCGTCGATCCTGGAGCAGAAGATCACGACGGACGAGGCGTACCGGGCCTGGCGTCTGCTCCTGCGCAAGTACGGCGAACCGGCCCCGGGCCCGGCGGGCCAGGACCTGCGCATGCGGGTCCCGCTGGAGCCGCGCGCCTGGACCCTGATCCCGTCCTGGGAGTGGCACCGCGCGGGCGTGGACAACAAGCGCGCCTCGACGATCATCCGGGCCGCGAAGGTGGCCCGCCGCCTGGAGGAGGCGGCGGACATGGAGCCGACGGCGGCCCGCACCCGCCTCGAACTGGTCCCGGGCATCGGCCCCTGGACCTCCGCGGAGACGGTCCAGCGCACGAACGGCGCCCCGGACGAGGTCACGACGGGCGATCTGCACCTGCCGGGCATCGTCGGCTACGCGCTCGCGGGCAACCGCGACGCGACGGACGACGACATGCTGGAACTGCTCGCCCCGTACGAGGGCCAGCGCCACCGGGCGGCCCGCCTGATCCTGCTCAGCGGCGTCGCGCCGCCGCGCCGGCAGCCGAAGATGCGCCGGGTGGACATCGCCCAGTGGTGAGCCGGGCGACCCGCACCGGCCCACCGTCCCGACGCCCCACCGCCCGACGGCCCGTGGCTAGCGCACCTCGACGAAATCCGTGACGACCCGCTCGGGCCGCACCCCCGGCGCCGCCGCCGGATGCCCCACGGCCACCGCGCCCATCGGATCCCACGTGTCCGGCAGGTCGAGCACCCGCCGCACCACGTCCCGGCAGAACATCGTCGACGACACCCACGCCGAGCCGAGCCGCTCCGCGGCCAGCGCCACGAGGAAGTTCTGCACGCCGGCCCCGGTGGCCACGACGAACATCTCCCGCTCGGCGGCGTCCCGCCGCGGGTCCCCGTACGTGTGCGAGCCGTCCATGACCAGGCACGGCACGACCAGGTAGGGCGCGTTGCGCAGCACGTCGCCGCGCCGCACCCGCCGCTCGATCGACTCCTCGCTCTTGCCGTCCCGGCGCAGGTCCGCGATCCAGGCGTCCCGCATCGCGTCGAGCAGCCGCACCCGCGACTCCTCGGACTCCAGGAGCACGAACCGCCACGGCGTCGTGTGGTGCGGCGCGGGCGCGGTCACGGCGGCGGCGACGGCCCGCCGCACGGCGCCGGGGTCCACGTCCTCGTCGGTGAAGGACCGGACGGTACGCCGCTGCGTCACGGCCTCCCGTACGGCCTCCGAGGTCCCGAGCCGGAACATGTCGTCGCGCGCGCTGCGCACCAACTCCCGCGCGGAACTGTCCTGTTCACACACCACGGCGTCGCCGAGCCCACGGACCACGGCGACCGGCAGCCCGCCGGCCTTGCCCTTCACGAGGTCCCCGGCGCCGGCCAGCTCGTCGGCGGTCGCCACCACGGTCGCGCTCAGCGGATTGCCGTGCGCGTCCACGCCGCCGCGCAGGTCGTCGAGCACCCGCACGCCGGCGGCGCCGATGGCGACGTCGGTCAGCCCGTTCCGCCAGGGGCGGCCGAAGGTGTCGGTGATCACGACGCCGACCCGCACGCCCAGCGCGTCCCGCACCCCGTCCCGGATCGCGGCGGCCGAGGCGTCGGGGTCCTCGGGCAGCAGCAGCACGGTCCCGGACGGCGTGTTCGACGCGTCGACGCCGGCCGCGGCCATCACCAGGCCCAGCTTGTTCTCCACGATCCGCAGCGTGCCGCGGCGGGCGACGACGCGCACGGTCTCGGCGTCGATCGCCGCTTCCCGGTCGTCGGCGCGCACCAGGCGGCCCTCGGCCTTGCTCACGATCTTCGACGTGACCACGAGGACGTCCCCGTCGGCGAGCCCGGGCTCGGCGGCGACGATCAGCTTGGCGAGGTCGTCGCCCTCCCGCACCTCGGGGATCCCGGCGAGGGCCCACGCACGGAACGACGGGGTGCCGGTCACGCGGCCCGCACCTCCTCGGCGAGCGCCAGCGCCGCCCGCGCCATCTCGGCCGCCGCGGTGCCCACCTCGGGGTCCGTCATCATCAGCGGGACGGCCCGGCACTTGATCCCGGCCGCCTCGATCCGCGGCACGACGTCCGCGTCCACGGTGTCCACGAGCCAGCCGTCGAGCAGCCCCGACCCGTAGTGCTCGGCCACGGCGGCGGCGCTGGACTCGACGCCCACGGCGGCCAGCACCTTGTCGGCCATGCCGCGCACCGGCGCGTCACCGACGATCGGCGAGAGCCCGACGACGGGCACGCCCGCCTCGGCGATGGCCTCCCGGATGCCGGGCACGGCCAGGATCGTCCCGACGCTCACGACCGGGTTCGACGGCGGGAAGAGGATCACGTCGGCCTCGGCGATGGCCTCCAGGACGCCCGGCGCGGGCTTCGCCTGCTCGGCGCCGACCGGCACCACGGCGTGCGCGTCCACGGAGGCCCGCAGCTTCACCCAGTACTCCTGGAAGTGCACGGCCCTGCGCTCACCGTCCAGATCGACGGCGACGTGCGTCTCCACACGGTCGTCCGACATCGGGATGAGCCGCACGCCCGGCTGCCACCGCTCGCACAGCGCCTGCGTGACGGCGCTCAGCGGATAGCCGGCCGCCAGCATCTGCGTACGGACGATGTGGGTCGCGAAGTCCCGGTCGCCGAGCCCGAACCACTCCGGTCCGACGCCGTACGCGGCGAGCTCCTCCTTGACCGCGAACGACTCGTCGGTCCGCCCCCAGCCCTGCTCCTCGTTGATGCCGCCGCCCAGCGTGTACATCACCGTGTCGAGGTCCGGACAGACCTTCAGGCCGAAGAGATGGATGTCGTCCCCGGTGTTGCCGATGACCGTGATGGTGGCGTCGTCCGGGACCGCCTGCTTGAGACCGCGAAGGAACCGGGCACCACCGATGCCGCCTGCCAGAACCACAATGCGCATGCGCCCAGCATCGCAGGCAGCACCGACAGCGCCGCAGCCGGTCTCAGACAGTGGCCTCGGCCGCGACCGAGCAGGCCGCGGTGTGCATCGGCATGGCGGTCAGGCCGGGGTAGTAGACGTGCAGACTGACCGCGGGCTCCAGCGAGTCGTTGACGACCTCGTGGACGTACCCCGGCGCGAACACGCGCTGCGCGCCCGCGGACAGGGCCCGCGCGCCCCTCTCCGTACGCTCCGTCAGTTCGCCTTCGAGCACCGTCAGTACGCCGGACGAGCGACCGTGGTCGTGCAGTCCGCTGCCCTGTCCCGGCACCCAGGACAGCAGCCACACCTCGTAGCCGGGGCCGGTGCGCAGCCGGTGGTACCAGCGGGAGGTGGCGTCGTACTCGACGAGGTGCTCCCACTGGGAGCGGTCGGCGGCCACGGCGCGCGCCAGGCCGACGAACTCGGCCACGGTCTCGGGGTGTTCGCGGGCGGGCTGCAGCAGGTGCTGGACTTCGAGGATGTCGCCGGCGATCTGGAGGTCGCTGTCGCTGTTCATGGGGTGTGGAGGTTCCTCGTGGAGGGAGTGCGGGATGCCCCGCTCAAGAGGGGGCGAAGGGCCGTACAGAGAGGAGAAACGCGGTCGGAGCTCGCGGGCTCAACGACTCAACAGCTGGAACAGCAACAGCTACAGCACGCGCGGGCAGCGGAGACGGACCCGGCGGTGCGGGTCGTCATCGGTGCCAAGTTCGCGAACATGCCCACCAGGACACCGGTTCATGCCTCCTCTGTCAACTCATTGTCCGGATTGCGAGATATGTTTCACCTCATCCGGTATCTCTGTCAGGCGAAAGGTTTGTGCAGTGCTCGGGGCGGACATGTGGCGCAGCAACCCGGCACGCAAACGCCGTTGCGATCCCGTGATCCGAATGTGATCCGGTTCGCTTCTGCGGGCGGGCAGGAACGAGATCAAACTCTGCGGCGTCCTTCCTTGTAGCGATTCTCGGAGGGTCGAGAGGGTGGCGACATCCACATGGGCCGCTGGCAAGTGTCACGGTTTTTGCCGATTTGAACACTTTCCGCATAGCCTTGGTTCCGCAGAGTGAATAAGGGGCCCAATAGCAGATCTCGGCTTGACTGCCCCGGATCGGCACACTTGTAATTTCACTCGTGTCGTTCAGCCGAAATCGGTAACGGCAACATCACGGGGACGCACGGACAGACGAGGGGCGCACTATGACCGAGTCGTTTCAGGATCTGCTGGTCGAGGACGCGGAAGAGGAACTCGGCTGGCAGGAGCGCGCGCTGTGCGCCCAGACCGACCCCGAGTCCTTCTTCCCCGAGAAGGGCGGCTCCACGAGGGAGGCCAAGAAGGTCTGCCTGGCGTGCGAGGTCCGCTCCGAGTGCCTCGAGTACGCGCTCGCCAACGACGAGCGGTTCGGCATCTGGGGCGGCCTGTCCGAGCGGGAGCGCCGCCGACTGAAGAAGGCCGCTGTCTAGTCCCCAGTATTCGGCCATGCATACGGCTCGTCGCGGGTGGGTTGTCCACAGGCGGCGGGCCGCTGTTGTTGTCAGCCGTTAGTGTGGGGCCCCGTCCGAGACGCCTCCGTGTCCCCACCGGGCACAGGCGTCCACCGCAGTCCAGACGAACCGGGGCCCGTACCTCGATGTCCGTGCACAGCCACTCGGCAGACCAATTCGGTGCTGCCGCCGCCGCGTTCAACCCGGGGCACGCCGCAGGGCTCGACCCGAGCAGCGCCCCCGAGTTCCCCAGGCATGTCGTCACCGCCGTCCTCGTCTCGCACGACGGCGCCCGCTGGCTGCCCGACGTCCTGTCGGGCCTGCTCGGCCAGGAGCGCCCCGTGCAGAACGCGGTGGCGGCCGACACCGGCAGCGCCGACGCCTCCGCGGCCCTGGTCGGCGAGGCCATCGGCGGCGAGCGCGTCCTGCACCTCGCGCGCCGCACCGGCTTCGGCCAGGCCGTCGAGGAGGCCGTGCGCGGCGCCGGGGTCCTCACCCCGGAAGAGCTGCCCTATCTGAAGCGCCCCAGCGGCTGGGACCCCGTCAGCCGCAGCTGGCGCGACGACGCCTACGACCTGCCCGACCTGCCGCACGGCGAGCCCGAGCAGTGGCTGTGGCTGCTGCACGACGACTGCGCGCCCGAACCGGACGCGCTCGCCCAGCTGTTGCGCGTCGTGGAGGCGGAGCGCGAGGCCGGCGCGGACGTCGCGATCGTCGGACCCAAGCTGCGCGGCTGGTACGACCGCAGGCAGCTCCTGGAGGTCGGCGTCTCCATCGCCAACTCGGGGCGCCGCTGGACCGGCCTCGACCGCCGCGAGCAGGACCAGGGCCAGCACGACCACGTGCGGCCCGTCCTGTCCGTGTCCACCGCCGGCATGCTGATCCGGCGCGACGTCTTCGAGCAGCTCGGCGGCTTCGACCGCAGGCTGCCGCTGATGCGGGACGACGTCGACCTGTGCTGGCGCGCCCAGGCCGCGGGCCACCGGGTGGTCGTCGCCCCCGACGCCGTCGTGCGGCACGCCGAGGCCTCCTCGCGCGAGCGCCGCACCGTCGACTGCGTGGGGCGCACCGCGTCGTCGCCGCACAAGGTCGACAAGGCGGGCGCCGTCTACACGCTGCTCGTGAACGCACGGGCGGCGGCGCTGCCCTGGGTCATGGTCCGCCTCGTCCTCGGCACCCTGCTGCGCACGGTCGCCTACCTGGTGGGCAAGGTCCCCGGACAGGCCTTCGACGAGATCGCCGGTCTGATGGCGACCCTGCTGCGGCCCGGCCGGATCCTCGCCGCCCGGAAGCGGCGCGGCAAGGGCGCCGTCGACGGCAAGGAGCTCAAGCCGCTGTTCCCGCCGCCCGGCGCGACCGTGCGGCTCACCGTCGAGCAGGTCGTGGGGAACCTCTTCGGCGGCGCCGACCCGGAGACGACCACGGCCGGCCGGCACGGCGGCGGCGGACTGGAATCCGGTCCCGGCGACGACGAGTTCATCCAGGTCGAGCAGTTCGCCCGCCTCAAGCGGATCGCCCGCAGGCCAGGACCCGTCCTCTTCGTCGTCCTGCTCTTCGTCTCCCTCATCGCCTGCCGGGGACTGCTCGGCGGCGGCGCGCTCGCGGGCGGGGCCCTGCTGCCCGCGCCCGGCGACTCCTCCGAACTGTGGTCGCGCTACCTCGACGCATGGCACGCCACCAGTACCGGCGGCACCCAGGCGGCGCCGCCGTACCTCGCGCTGATCGCCGCGCTCTCCTCCGTCCTGTTCGGCTCGACCGGGCTCGCCGTCACCGTGCTGCTCGTCGGCTCGGTGCCGCTCGCCGGGTTCGCCGCGTACTTCGCCTCCAGGCCGCTCGTCGAGTCGCGGCTGCTGCGCGCGTGGGCGGCCGTCGCGTACGCGTTCCTGCCTGCCGCCACCGGCGCCCTCGCGGGCGGCCGGATCGGCACCGCCGTCCTCGCGGTCCTGCTGCCGCTCATCGCCCGCGCGGGACTGTCCGCCTCCGGCCTGATGAACGCCGAGGGCGTGCGCGGCAGTTGGCGCGCCACCTGGGCGTACGGGCTGCTGCTCACGCTCGCGACGGCGTTCACGCCCATCGTGTGGCCGATCGCCCTGGTGCTCGGGATCGCGCTCCTCGTGGTGCGCCGCGGCGACATCACGGCCTACGGGCTGCGCCTCCTGGCCGCGCTCGGCACTCCGCTGCTGATGCTCGCGCCGTGGTCGCTGTCGCTGCTCCCGTTCGGCTTCTTCAAGGAGGCCGGACTCCCGTACGGGAAGGGCTCCGCCACCGCGTTCGGACTGCTCGGCGCCTCGCCGGGCGGCTCCGGGACCACCGGCAGCCTGCTCCTCGTCGGCATCGTGCTGGCCGCGCTCGCCGCGCTGCTGCGCAAGGAGCGCCGCCTCGCCGTCCTGACGGCATGGGCCGTCGCCGTCGTGGCGCTGCTCTTCGCGGTCCTGTCGAACCACTCGACGTGGGCCGGACCCGCCACCCTCGTGTACGGCATCGCGCTGCTCGCCGCCGCCGCGCTCGGCGCCGACGGCGCCCGCTCGCGCGTGGCCGAGCAGAGCTTCGGCTGGCGCCAGCCGGTGGCCGCGCTCATCGCGTTCGCCGCGGCCGCCGGGCCGCTGCTGCTCGCCGCGGGCTGGATGATCCGCGGCGCCGACGGACCCCTGGAACGGCGCGACCCGGTCCAGGTGCCCGCGTTCGTCGCCGAGGAGGCCGGCACCCGCGACCAGGCCCGCACGCTCGTCCTGAACGGCTCGACGGCCGAGGTCGCGTACTCGCTGGTGCGCGGCGCCGGCGCCCGCCTCGGCGACGGCGAGCTGACCGAGGCGGCGGGCGAGAACGCCAAGCTCGACAAGGTCGTCGCCAACCTCGTCGCCGGTTCCGGCGCCGACCAGGCCGACCAGCTCGGCGGCTTCGCCGTGCGCTACGTCCTCGTCCGCGACGGCGCCCCCCGCCAGATGGGCCGCGTCCTGGACTCGACGCCCGGCCTGACCCGGCTCAGCCAGCAGGACGGCACCGCGCTGTGGCGCGTCGACCGGCAGGTGGCGCGGGCCGTCATCCTGCCCACGGCGGACGCCGGTTCGACCTCGGAGGAGGCCAAGGCGGTCGCCGCGGGCCCCGTCGAGCTCCACACCACGGTGCCCGACGGCGAGGAGGGGCGCGTGCTGCGCCTGGCCGACCAGGCCGCCGAGGGCTGGACCGCCACGCTGAACGGGACGCCGCTGACCCGGACCACCGTCGACGGCTGGGCGCAGGGCTTCGAGCTGCCGGCCTCCGGCGGCACCTTGGACGTCACCTACGAAGCGCCGATCACGCACGTCGCGTGGCTGTGGGCACAGGGCGGGCTCGCCCTCGTCCTCGTGGTGCTCGCCCTGCCGGGGCGCCGCCGCGAGATCGACGACGACCTCCCCGAGGAGCAGGCCGTGCCCGCCCAGGCCGTCGAGGGCGAGGGCCGCAGGGCCCGCCGGCTGCGCGCCCAGGCCGAGGCCGAGCAGGCCGCGGCGGGCGGCGACGGCGACGACCTGCCGCCGCCTCCGCCGGAGGAGGCACCGGTCGCGGACATCCCGCAGCAGCAGACGTACGGCGAGTGGGAGCAGCCCAGTTACGCGGGCGCCGAGTACGGCACGTACGCCGCGGGCGACCAGCAGTACCAGGGCGCCCCGTACGGCTACGACCCCCAGGCCCAGCAGGCCGACCCCTACCAGGCGGGCCAGTACGACCCGTACGCGTACGGGGGCACGTACGAGACGCAAGGCCAGTACGACCCGACGTACGAGCAGCACGGCCACGGCAACGGCGCCGACAGTGAGCGCCCCGACGGGAGCCAGCAGTGAACCGCACGACCCTGTCCCTGATCGCCGCCGTGGTGGCCCTGGCCGCCGTCACGGGGTTCGCCGCCGCCGGTACGCCCGGTGGCGACGACGGCCCCTCCAAGGCCGCCGCCCAGCTGCCCGTCGAGCGCTCCAGCCTGCTCTGCCCCGAGCCCAGCACCTCGGACCTGGCGGAGACCGCGTACACGTCGTACACGCCCGCCTCGAAGGGCACCGAGGAGGCGGGCAAGGCCGAGCTGCTGCCCGCCGAGACCGGTGCGGGCGACACCGACAGCTCCAGGACCAGGTCGAAGAAGCCCAAGCCGGTCGTCACCCCGAAGGAGCCGGGCAAGCCGGTCGAGGGCGAGGCCTCGGGCGCCGACGCGCCCGCCCTGGTCGGCACCGCCGACGGCGCCCTCGCGCCCGGCTGGACCGTCCAGCAGACCACCACCGTGGAGGTGGGCACCGGCCGCGGCCTGCTCGGGGTGAACTGCTCGGCGCCGGACACCGACTTCTACTTCCCCGGCGCGAGCACCGCCGAGGACCGCAGCGACTACATCCACCTGACGAACCCGGACGACGAGGCCGCGGTGGTGGACGTGCAGCTGTACGGACCGGACGGCGCCATCAAGTCGGACGTCGGCGAGGGCATCCAGATCGCCCCGCACGCCAGCGTCCCGGTCCTGCTGTCGACGCTCACCGAGAAGCCGTACACGAACCTGACGCTGCACGTCACCGCGCGCAGCGGCCGGGTCGCGGCCGCCGTCTCCGCCGCCGACGACAAGCTGGGCGGCGACTGGCTGCCCGCGGCCGCCGACCCGGCGGCCTCCCTGGTGCTGCCCGGCATCCCCAAGGACGCCACGAGCGTGCGCCTGGTCGCCTTCGCGCCCGGGCAGGACGACGCCGACCTGAAGGTCCAGCTCGCCACGTCCAGCGGCCGGATCTCGCCCGCGGGACACGACACGCTGCACGTGAAGTCCGGCATGACCGCCGCGGCCGACCTCGGCGACGTCACGCGCGGCGACGCCGGTTCGCTGATCCTGACGCCGACCGAGGACTCCGTCCCGGTCGTCGCCGCGCTGCGGGTCACCCGCGGCAAGGGCGCCGACCAGGAGACCGCGTTCATCCCGGCCACCCGCGACATCGGCGCGCGCGCCACGGTCGCCGACAACCGCGCCAAGGGCTCGACGCTGGCCCTGACCGCGCCCGGCGCCGCGGCCAAGGTGAAGGTCACGGCCTCGGCGGGTGCCGACGGCGGCACCGCCACCTCGAAGGAGTACACCGTCAAGGCCGGCACGACCCTCTCGGTCACCCCGCCCGTCCCGGCCGGCCTGAAGGGCCCGTACGCGCTCACCGTGGAGCCGGTGTCGGGTGGCCGGGTCTACGGCTCGCGGATGCTGGAGGAGAAGCAGGACGGCGTCCCGGCGTTCACGATCCAGACCCTGCCGGACGACCGGGGGACGGTCTCCGTGCCGGAGGCGGACGAGGACCTGTCGGTGCTCCAGAAGTAGCGCGCGGCGGGGGAGGTCAGTCCTCCCCGTCCCCGAAGTCGCCGTACCGCGGATCCACCGTCTCCGGAGTGATCCCCAGGACCTCGGCGACCTGCTCCACGACCACGTCGTGCACCAGGGCCGCCCGCTCGTCGCGCCCCTTCGTGCGGATCTCCACCGGCCGCCGGTAGACGACCACGCGCGCGGGAGTCCCGTCGCGCGCCGGGATCGTGCCGCCGAGCGGCACCGAGTCGCCGCCCCACGCCTCGTCCTCGGCCGTGAGCCGCGGCACCTCCAGGACCAGGAAATCGACGTCGGCCAGCTGGGGCCAGCGCCGCTCCAGACGCTCCACGGAGTCCTGCACGAGGTCCGCGAAGACCTCCGCGCGGCTCGCCGCCAGCGGCACCTGCGGGGGCGCCACGGGCCCGCGCATGCCGCGCCCGTGCCGGTCGCGGCGGCGCGGCGGACGCGGCTCGCCGGGGGAGACGGGGGAGAGCGGCACCTGACTGTCTGGCCTTTCCATCACCGACGCAGCGTAGTCCTCCGCGCGGCCCCGGGCGGTCCCGCTCCGTACGGAGCACCGCATGTCGCTTCCTGACCGATCAAGCCATTCTTGGGCTTGATTCGACATCCCTCCCGGACCGTTGAACTCGCGACAATTGAAGGGATTTGCCCCGGGTGGTGACCGCTTTCAACAGTCCGGCGGGGCGCACGCCCCAGGGTTGCCGCAGGTCACGCGGGCGCCCGCGCGGGACGGTGTGCGCCGTCTCACACCGCGACACGGTGGGGTGACCTCCGGGAGAGTCGTCGCGGCCCGCTCAAGAGTGCGGTACCGTCCAACGCTGTGAGCCCTGTACGTCGCTGTTCGCGCACCGCTTGCGGCCGTCCCGCCGTCGCGACGCTGACGTACGTCTACGCCGACTCGACCGCGGTCCTCGGCCCGCTCGCCACCTACGCCGAACCCCACTGCTACGACCTGTGCGCCGAGCACTCCGAGCGCCTCACCGCGCCGCGCGGCTGGGAGGTCGTCCGGCTCTCCGACGGCAGCGGTCCCAGCCGCCCCAGCGGAGACGACCTGGAGGCCCTCGCCAACGCCGTGCGGGAGGCCGCCCGCCCGCAGGAGCGCGCGGCCGGAGCCGGTGGCGCGGGCGGGCGCACCGCGGACCCCATGGAGGTCGCGCGCCGCGGTCACCTGAGGGTTCTGCGCTCCCCCGACAACTGACCGCATACGGGGGCGTAGCAAGCGCCTTCACGGGATCTTTGCCGCCAACTCTGTCCCATGCGTTGACGCGCACTTGTTGAGGACAGAACAATCTCGCCACCCTGATCTGGGAATCCGGGATTCCGGGAGGCGTCCGTGTTCGTCCAGCAACTGGAGCCCGTCGGTGGCTCGCTCGGCCTGTCCGCGCTCGTCGCGGCCCTGCCCCTCGTCACCGTGCTCGTCCTGCTCGGCGTCGTCCGCATGAAGGCCCACCTCGCGGGCCTGATCGGACTCGGCGTCGCCGTCCTCGTCGGCTGGCTCGCCTACGACATGCCGCTGGGGCAGACCCTCTCCAGCGGCGCGCAGGGCGTGCTGTTCGGGCTCTTCCCCATCATGTGGATCGTCGTCAACGCCCTGTGGGTGTACCGGATGACGGTCCGCACCCGGCACTTCGACATCCTGCGCCGCTCCTTCGGGCGCCTCTCCGACGACCCGCGCATCCAGGCCCTCGTCGTCGCGTTCTGCTTCGGCGCCCTCCTGGAGGCCCTCGCCGGGTTCGGGGCGCCGGTCGCGATCTGCTCGGTGATGCTCGTCGCGCTCGGCTTCGACCCCGTGAAGGCCGCGGTCGTCGCCCTGGTCGCCAACACCGCGCCGGTCGCCTTCGGCGCCATGGGCACGCCCGTCGTGACGCTCGCCCAGGTCACCGGCCTGCCGCTGGACTCCGTCGCCTCCGTGGTGGGCCGCCAGACACCGCTGCTCGCGCTCGTCGTGCCGCTGGTGCTCGTCGGCCTCGTGGACGGACGGCGCGGGCTGCGCGAGACCTGGGTGCCCGCCGTCGTCTGTGGATTCGCCTTCGCCGTCGCCCAGTTCGTGGCCTCGAACTACATCTCCGCCCAACTCGCCGACATCATGGCCGCCCTGGTGGGCGCCGGAGCCCTCGTCGCCGTGCCGCACGCCCGCAGGCCCGCCGCCGAGCCGGTACGCGCCGCCGTCCTCACCGGCGTACGCAGCGAGGACCTCGACGAGGAGGACCCGCGCCCCGAGGTGCTGCGGGCCTACGCCCCGTACGCCCTCATCGTCGTCATCTTCTCCCTCGCCCAGATCCCCGCGATCAAGGACTGGCTCGCCGAAGCCAACCGGGTCTTCGACTGGCCCTTCCTGAACGTCGCCAATCCGGCCGGCGACCCGGTCAGCGGCAACGTCTTCACGCTGCCGCTCGTCTCCACCGGCGGCACGCTCGTCCTGTTCGCCGGCCTGCTCACGGCGGTCGTGCTCAAGGTGCACGCGCGCGTGGCCGTGCGCGAATGGCTCGGGACCGTGCACGAACTGCGGTTCGCGATCCTCACCGTGACGAGCGTGCTCGCCCTCGCCTACGTCATGAACCTCTCCGGCCAGGCCGCCACCATCGGGCACTTCGTGGCGGCCGCGGGCGCGGGGCTCGCCTTCCTGTCGCCGGTGCTCGGCTGGTTCGGCGTCGCCGTCTCCGGCTCCGACACCTCGGCCAACGCCCTCTTCGGCGCCCTCCAGGTGACCGCCGCCCAGCAGTCGGGCCTGTCGCCCGAACTCCTCGCCGCGGCCAACAGTTCGGGCGGTGTCCTCGGCAAGATGATCTCGCCGCAGAACCTCACGATCGCGTGCGCGGCGGTCGGGCTCGCGGGCAAGGAGGGCGACCTGCTGCGCAAGGTGCTGCCGTGGAGCCTGGGACTGCTGCTGGTGATGTGTCTGATCGTCTATGCGCAGAGCACGGTCGTGCTGTCGTGGATGCTGCCGTGACCAGCGACGACTCCCCGGGCCGCGGTCTTTGGGAGGAATGAGGGGTTCACGGTCTGTTGTCGGTGCGGCCAGGTAGTTTGTGGGGTCCGTGCAGGACTCCAGGAGGGCTGGGCCGACCGTGGCTGCTGATCTGTCGACGATCGTGAAGGCGTACGACGTGCGCGGGGTGGTCCCGGACCAGTGGGACGAGGACCTCGCCGCGCTGTTCGGTGCCGCGTTCGTGCGGGTGACCGGCGCCTCCGCGATCGTGGTCGGGCACGACATGCGGCCCTCGTCACCCGGCCTGTCCGGCGCGTTCGCGCGCGGCGCCGCCGCCCTCGGCGCGGACGTCACGGAGATCGGCCTCTGCTCGACGGACCAGCTGTACTACGCGTCGGGCGCGCTCGACCTGCCCGGCGCCATGTTCACGGCCTCGCACAACCCCGCGCAGTACAACGGCATCAAGATGTGCCGGGCCGGCGCGGCCCCGGTCGGCCAGGACACCGGCCTCGCCGAGATCCGCCGGCTCGCCGAGGAGTGGAGCGCGTCGGGCGCCCCTGAGCCGGCCCCGACGCCCGGCACGATCACCCGCCGCGACACCCTCGACGACTACGCGGCACACCTCCTCGGCCTGGTCGACCTGACCTCCATCCGCCCCCTGAAGGTCGTGGTCGACGCGGGGAACGGGATGGGCGGGCACACCGTGCCGACCGTGCTCGCCGGGCTGCCCCTGACCGTCGTGCCGATGTACTTCGAGCTGGACGGCACGTTCCCGAACCACGAGGCGAACCCGCTGGACCCGGCGAACATCGTGGACCTCCAGGCCCGGGTGCGGGCCGAGGGCGCCGACATCGGCCTCGCCTTCGACGGCGACGCGGACCGCTGCTTCGTGGTCGACGAGCACGGCGACCCGGTCTCGCCCTCCGCCATCACCGCGCTCGTCGCCACCCGCGAACTCGCGAAGAACGGCGGGACGGGCACGGTCATCCACAACCTGATCACGTCGTGGTCGGTGCCGGAGGTCGTGAAGGAGCACGGGGGCACACCCGTCCGCACCCGCGTGGGCCACTCCTTCATCAAGCAGGAGATGGCGACCAGCGGCGCGATCTTCGGCGGCGAGCACTCCGCGCACTACTACTTCAAGGACTTCTGGAACGCGGACACGGGCATGCTCGCCGCGCTCCACGTCCTGGCCGCGCTCGGCGGCCAGGACGGCCCGCTCTCCGCCCTCGTCGCCTCCTACGACCGCTACGTCGGCTCCGGCGAGATCAACTCCACGGTCGCCGACCAGGCCGACCGCCTCGCCGCGATCAGGACGACGTACGGCGCCCGCCCCGGCATCACCCTGGACGAACTCGACGGCCTCACGGTCACCTCGGCCGACTGGTGGTTCAACGTCCGCCCGTCCAACACGGAACCCCTGCTCCGCCTGAACGCGGAGGCGCGGGACACGGCAACGATGGAAAAAATCCGCGACGAGGCACTGACGATCATCCGCACGTAACGCCTCCGGCCACCCCACCCGCCACGCCTCCGGCCAACTGTCCGCCCGGCTTGGGCTGGCGCCCCGCCTGGGCTGGCGCCCGGCTTGGGCTGGCGCCCGGCTTGGGCTGGCGCCCGGCTTGGGCTGGCGCCCCGCCTGGGCCGGCGCCCCGCCCGGGCTGCCGCCCGACGCTCCGCCCCACCCCGCCCGCCTTGGGCAATCTGCCGCCTGGGGCGGCAGGGTGGGCAAGGCGGCACCCCGGTGCCGGGCACGGAAACGGACGGCCCTCGCCCCGGCGCAGCCGGGAAGCCCGGTGCCGGGCACGGATACGGACGGGCCTCGCCCCGGCGCAGCCGGGAAGCCCAGTGCCGGGCACGGAAATGGACGGCCCCGCCCCGGCGCAGCCGGAAAGACCGGTGCCGGCACAGAAACGGACGGCCCCCGCCCAGGCGCAGCCCGCAACCCCGGCCCCGCCCACCCGCAACGACGCCCCCGAGAACCCGCCCACCCACCCTCCGGCCAAGCCCAGCGCAGCGCCCCGGCGGTAGGCTGACCAGGTCGCACGACACACCCCGTAAGCACCACCCACACCCCCGGAGGGAACCCCATGCCGCTCGAAGCCGGCCTCCTGGAGATCCTCGCCTGCCCGGCCTGCCACGCCCCCCTCAAGGAGGCCGACGCCGAGCTGATCTGCACCGGCAAGGAATGCGGCCTGGCCTACCCGGTCCGCGACGGCATCCCCGTCCTCCTCGTCGACGAGGCCCGCCGCCCCGCGTAACCCCCGAAAACGCCGCTCGCAGGAGGCCCGCCGCCATGTTCGACGAAACGCTCCTGGACGACCCGGACGCGCTGGCCAGGGCGGACCGCCGTGGCCTGCTCCGCGGCGCCGCCGAGGCGGGCGCCCGCGTCCGCACGGCGGCCCGGCACGCCGCAGAGGCCGGCATCGCCGAGCTGAAGCCCGACGGCCGCCCGCGCGCCGTCCTGCTCGCGGGCCCCGGCACCGCGGCCATCGGCGTCGCCGACTTCATCGGCCGCCTCGCGGGCGCCGCCTGCCCGGTCGTCCGCCTCCGCTCCACCGGCGTGGCCCCCGCGGCCGGCGCCCTGCGCTGGGAACTGCCGGGCTGGGCGGGCTCGGTCGACCTGCTCCTGATCGCCACCCCGGACGGCACCGAGCCCAGCCTCTCCCTCCTCGTCGAGCAGGCCTACCGGCGCGGCGTCACCGTCGTCGCCGTCTGCCCGAAGGGCGCCCCGCTGACCGAGTCCGTGGCCGGGGCCCACGGCCTGTTCGTACCGATGGCGACCGCCCCGTACGAGCAGGACGAACCCGCCGCGGCCTCCGCCCCCGGCGCGCTCTGGGCGCTGCTCACCCCCCTCCTCGCCCTCCTCGACCGCACCGGACTCCTGTCCGCGCCGGCCGAGGACCTGGAGAAGGTCGCCGACCGCCTCGACCGCACCGCGGAACGCTGCGGCCCGGCCATCGCGACGTACGGCAACCCGGCGAAGACCCTCGCCTCGGAGCTGGCGGAGTCCCTCCCGCTGATCTGGACCGAGGGCGCGGCCGCGGGCCCGGTGGGCCGCCGGTTCGCCGCCGCCCTCGCCGAGCTCGCCGGGCGCCCCGCCCTCGCCGGCGACCTGCCCGAGGCGATGACCGCCCACGGCGCGCTCCTCGTCAGCGCCCTCGCGGCCGGCGGCGACCCCGACGACTTCTTCCGCGACCGCGTGGACGAGGCCCAGGCGCTGCGCGCCCGCGTCGTCCTGCTCCGCGACCGCCCCACCGGCGGCCTGTCCGCGGCCCCCTCCGCCCGCGACCTCGCGCTCTCCCACGACACCGCGATCAGCGAGCTGGAGCCGGAGGAGGGCAGCGACCTGGAGACCCTCGCGGAGCTGATCGCCGTCACGGATTTCGCCGCCGTTTACCTGGGCCTCGCCTCCACGGCGTGAGGTGGCCCCACCCGCAACCCAGCGGGCCCACTCGCGGCCCGTTCGCCGCCGTACGGAGAAGAACACCTCATGGACCGCCTCACCAACACCGTCCGCCCCTACGCATGGGGCTCCACGACCGCCATCCCGCAGCTCATCGGAGCCGAACCGACCGGCGAACCCCAGGCCGAGATGTGGCTGGGCGCCCACCCCGGCGCCCCCTCCCGCACCGGGCGCGGCCCGCTCAACGAGGTCATCGACGCCGACCCGACGGCGGAACTGGGCGAGCAGGCGGTCACCAAGTTCGGCCCGCGCCTCCCGTTCCTCCTCAAGCTGCTCGCCGCCGGCGCCCCCCTCTCCCTCCAGGTGCACCCCGACCTCGGGCAGGCGAAGGAGGGCTACGCGGCCGAAGAGGCGAAGGGCGTCCCGATCGGCGCGCCCGACCGCAACTACAAGGACGCCAACCACAAGCCCGAACTCATCTGCGCGCTCACCGAGTTCGACGGCCTGTGCGGCTTCCGCGCCCCCGAGGAAGCGGCCCGCCTCCTCGAAGGACTCGGCGTCGACAGCCTCAAGCCGTACGCCGACCTGCTGCGCGCCCACCCCGAAGAGGCCGCGCTGCGCGAGGTGCTGACGGCGATCCTGACCGCCGACCGCGACGAGATGGCGCACACGGTCACCGAGGCCGCGGCCGCCGCCCAGCGCCTCGGCGGTCCCTACGAGCCGTACGCCGGCATCGCCCACCACTACCCCGGCGACCCGGGCGTCATCGCCGCGATGCTCCTCAACTACGTACAACTGCAGCCCGGCGAGGCCCTGTTCCTCGGCGCCGGCGTCCCGCACGCGTACCTGAACGGCCTCGGCGTCGAGATCATGGCCAACTCCGACAACGTCCTGCGCTGCGGCCTGACCCCCAAGCACGTCGACGTCCCCGAACTCCTGCGCATCGTTCGCTTCGAGGCCACCGACCCCGGCGTGCTCCGCCCGGAGGCGTCCGCCGACGGCGAAGAGGTCTACGACACGCCGATCGACGAGTTCCGTCTCTCCCGTTTCGTCCTCCCCGAGGGCGCCCCCGCCCACGACCTGACGGCCGCCACTCCGCAGATCCTGCTCTGCACGGCGGGCACGGTCCGGGCGGGCGACATCGACCTCGCACCGGGCGGATCTGCCTTCGTCCCGGCAGGCGAAAAGGCCGAAGTGTCCGGTGTCGGCACGCTTTTCCGTGCGACGGTCGTGGCCTGAGAGAGCCCCGTGGCGTCCCGTGCTGCAACAATGACCCACCGCAAAGGCCGGGCAAAGCAGTGGCACGGGACGTACGACCTCGAGAGGACACCAGGAACAACATGAGTGCTTCAGGCGGAGCAAAGGCGATCGTGGCGGCGCTCGCCGCCAACCTCGCGATCGCGGTGGCCAAATTCGTGGCGTTCCTCTTCAGCGGCTCCTCGTCGATGCTCGCCGAAGCGGTTCACTCGCTGGCCGACTCGGGCAACCAGTTCCTGCTCCTGCTCGGCGGCAAGAAGGCCCAGCGCGAGGCGACCCCGCAACACCCCTTCGGGTACGGCCGCGAGCGCTACATCTACGCCTTCCTGGTCTCCATCGTCCTGTTCTCCGTCGGTGGCATGTTCGCCGTCTACGAGGGCTACGAGAAGATCAGGCACCCGCACGACCTGGAGCACTGGTACTGGCCGGTCGGCGTCCTCGTCTTCGCGATCATCGCCGAGGGCTTCTCCTTCCGCACGGCCATCAAGGAGTCCAACGCCCTGCGCGGCAAGCTCTCCTGGGGCCAGTTCATCAAGCGCGCCAAGGCCCCCGAGCTGCCGGTCGTGCTCCTGGAGGACTTCGGCGCGCTCATCGGTCTGGTCCTCGCCCTGTTCGGTGTCGGTCTGACCCTCGCCACCGGCGACGCCGTCTGGGACGGCATCGGCACGCTCTGCATCGGCATCCTGCTCATCGCCATCGCGATCGTGCTGGCCCTGGAGACCAAGTCCCTGCTGCTCGGCGAGGCCGCGGGCGCCGAAGAGGTCGCGAAGATCGAGAAGGCGGTCGTGGACGGCGAGACCGTCACCGGCCTCATCCACATGCGCACGCTCCACCTCGGCCCGGAGGAACTCCTCGTCGCCGCGAAGGTCGCCGTCCAGCACGACGACACCGCCGCCGAGGTCGCCCGCGCCATAAACGAAGCCGAGGCCCGGATCCGCGCGGCCGTCCCGATCGCCCGCGTCATCTACCTCGAACCCGACATCTACAGCGACGCGGAGGCCGCCAAGGGCGCCGACCCGGAGGCCACGCCGGGCGGCCCGACGCCGGGTGCCGCGCACTGATCCAGGGTTCTCCCAGGTTCTGCCAGTGGATCTAGTGGATCTAGTGGATCTACGGGGAAGGGGTGGCGGGTCCGAGTCCGGACCCGCCACCCCTTCCCGTTTCCCTGTTGCCCTGTTGCCCTGTTGCCCCGTACGTGTCAGTCCTGGCCCCCCGTCACCTCTGCAGCGACCAACCGGCCATCTGCAGGGCCGCCTCCCGGCGCCGCAGTTGCCCCGCCCTGATCCCGCAGACGAGCCCCGCCAGCGCCACACCGAGCCAGGCGACGCCAGCCACCGCGCCCAGCACCGGCCGCGTCAGATCGTCCACGACCCGCCCCTCGACGGCACCGGCCGGCACCGAGCCCGCGTGGTCGCTCTGGAAGTAGCGGGAGTCGTTCGCGTTCCCGCGATGGTCGCCCATCAGGAACAGCCGCCCCCGCGGAACCCGCACGTCGTAGGGCGGCCCGCCGTTCGCCTGGCCGTCCTCCAGGTACGGCTCGGCCAGCGCCCGCCCGTTCACCCGCGTCGGCCCGGTCGGCCCGCCGCCGTGTGCGACCCGGTCCCCGCCGAGGCCGACGACCCGCTGCAGCACCGGCAGGTCCCGGTAGCGCGCGGGCATGGTGTAGAGCACCACGTCGCCGCGGCGCACCTCGTCCCCGTCCACCCGCTCGACGAGCAGCCGATCGCCCATCGTGTACGTCGGCGCCATGGAGTCGCTCGACACGGAGACGCTCCGGTACGTCATCCCCAGCCACACCGCGACCCCGACCAGCCCCACCACCCCTACCGGCCCCAACACCCAGGCCGTCAGGGCCAGTCGGCGCGCACTGCCTCTCATGCGTTTCCCTCCCCGCGCCCCTCGCGGACGGAGCGGCGCGGGGAGAGGCTAGCGATGGGCTCCGCCCGGTACGACGACGGGCCCCGCCCGGTATGACGACGGGCCCGCTCGGTACGGCGATGGGCCTCGCTCGGTACGGCGATGGGCCCCGCCAGCTACGCCGACGGGGCCGACGCGTCCGCACGCGTCGACCCCGCCCTCGTACCCGTCTCCGGACCCGTAACGGACGTGCCGGATCCGCCTACTGGACCTCCGCCAGCACCCGCAGCACCGCCGCCTCGTCCGGCGCCTCCTGCAACCGGGCCCTGAAGCCCGTGTCCATCAGCTTCCGGGACAGCAGCGCCAGGATCCGCAGGTGCTCGTCGCCCGCGGCGGCCTCCGGAACCGAGATCATGAAGACGAGCTTCGCCTTCGTCCCGTCCATCGAGCCCCACTCGATGCCCTCCGCGGACCGCGCGAACCCGACGACCGGAGCCGTCACCGCGTCCGTCTTGGCATGCGGGATGGCGATCTCCTCGCCGAGCCCGGTGGTGCCCTGCTCCTCACGCCGCAGCGCGGTCCGCACCAGCTCCTCGACGTCGGCGACCTTGCCCGTACGAGCGAGCAGCCCGGCCATCTCGCGGATGGCGGCCTCCTTCTCGTGCGCGTCGAGCCGCACCTTGACGGTCTGCTCGGTGAGGTAGCCGGACAGCACCTCGGGCTCGCCGGCGTCCTCGGACGTCTCCGGCTCCTCGGTCGGGGCCGGGGCGGGGGCGGTGATCTGGGCGGCGGCCACCGCGGCCTGCGCCGCGCCACCGGCCGCTCCGGCGCCGACGCCCACACCGGCGAGGACCGGCTCGGGCCCGGCCGGAACGTTCAGCACGGCCTCGCCGCGCCGCCTGCGCTCGGCGAAGTCGACCAGCGCGACCGTGGTCAGCGCGGTCACCACCGAACCGATGGCGACGGCCACGAAGAACATCGGCACACCGCCCACGGCACCCAGCACGGCGACGATCGGCCCGCCGTGCGGCACCGCGTCCTCCACGCCCGCCATGCCCGCGATGGCACCGGCGACCGCGCCACCGAGCATGTTCGCCGGAATGACCTGCGCGGGCCGCGCCGCGGCGAACGGGATCGCACCCTCGGAGATGCCGAAGCACCCCATGAACAGCGCCGCGAGACCGGTCTCCCGCTCCTGCTCGGTGTAGAGCCGCTTACGGATCAGCGTGGCCAGGCCCTGCCCCAGCGGCATCACGGGAATGGCCGCGGCACACATGCCCATGACGGTCTGGTTGCCGGTCGCGATGAGCCCCGCGCCGAACAGGAACGCCGTCTTGTTGACCGGACCGCCCATGTCGAACGCGATCATCAACCCGAGGATCGCCCCGAGCAGAATGGCGCTCGTCCCGGTCATCCCGCTCAGCCAGCTGGTCAGATGCTCGAACACCCACGAGATCGGCTTGCCGATGACATAGATGAAGAAGAGTCCGAGCGCGGTCGTCGAGACGATCGGGATCACGATGATCGGCATGATCGGCTGCGCGAACTTCGGGACCTTGACCTTCTTGATCCACAGGACCAGATAACCGGCGAGGAATCCGGTGACGATCGCCCCGATGAAACCGGCGCCCGCCTTGGAGTCGTACAGCTCACCGGTATTGGCGATCCAGCCGCCGATCATGCCGGGCACCAGCGCCGGCCGGTCGCCGATCGCGTACGCGATGTAGCCGGACAGGATCGGCACCATCAGCGTGAAGCCGATGACACCGATCTGGTTGACGTGCATCCAGAAGGAATCGGGCGGGATGACGAGCCCGCCCTTGGGGTCGGTGTGCCCGCCCAGCGACAGCGAGATGGCGATGAGCAGACCACCCACCACCACGAACGGGATCATGTAACTGACGCCGTTCATCAGCGCCTTGTACGCGACGCTGCGCTCCTTGCCGCCACCGCCGCCACCGCCACCGCCGGACGACGAGAGCGGCTCGGCGCTGCCGCCACCGCCCCCGGCGCCGTGCACGGGCGCGCTGCGCACCTGCTCGATGAGGCGCTCGGGGTGGCTGATGCCCTCGGACACCCCGACGGACAGCACCCGCTTGCCGACGAAGCGGCCGCGGTCGACGTCCTTGTCGGCGGCGATGATGATGCCGTCGGCGTTCTTGACATCGTTGTCAGTCAGAACGTTCTCGGCCCCGATGGACCCTTGCGTCTCCACCTTCATGTCGATGCCGAGCGCGTCCGCCGCCTGCTGGAGCTTCTCGGCGGCCATGTACGTGTGCGCGATGCCGGTCGGACAGGCGGTCACCGCGAGCAGCCTCAACTTCTTCGGCTGCTCGGCGGCCCCTCCGCCCGTGTGGGGGTCGGCCGGACTGGTCACGTGGCTCTCCTTTGTGCCTTCGCCTTACAAGACCGCGCAAATGTTCGCGGCCTCCCTCGCATCCTGCAACAGCCAGGCACAGGATCAAAAGTCCAAAGGTCCCGAATTGTCCCTGCTCATGGCGCATGTCCCGGCCGCTCCGGCGCCCCCCTCGGAGGCCGGAACCAGCCACGCCCCCACCACCGCCCCACCGAGACGGGGTGGGGCCGACTGGGCCGATCGGTGTAGATTCGTAACGAGCCAGACGTCGCTGCTGATGGCGGTCGGGCGGCCCGCACGCCGGGTCGTCCGAGGGAGAGAGGGCCTCCGACGGACTGCGCTGCGAGTATCTGAGGACACCTGTGTCCGACGACGCCCGCAGACCAGCCATGCGTGCTCCCTCCTGTGGGAACGCGCACGACAGCCCACCTCGACCGACTGCAACTGCACCGAGGAGCAGCTCACTTATGACTTCTGTCGCCAACCGACAGGGCCAGGACTTCAAGGTCGCCGACCTCTCCCTCGCCGAGTTCGGCCGCAAGGAGATCACGCTCGCCGAGCACGAGATGCCCGGCCTGATGTCGATCCGCAAGGAGTACGCCGACGCGCAGCCCCTCGCGGGCGCCCGCGTCACCGGCTCCCTCCACATGACGGTCCAGACGGCCGTCCTCATCGAGACCCTCGTCGCCCTGGGCGCCGACGTCCGCTGGGCGTCCTGCAACATCTTCTCCACCCAGGACCACGCCGCCGCCGCCATCGCGGTCGGCCCGAACGGCACGCCGGACAACCCCCAGGGCGTCCCCGTCTTCGCCTGGAAGGGCGAGACGCTGGAGGAGTACTGGTGGTGCACGGAGCAGGCGCTGACCTGGCCGAACAGCCCCACCGGCGGCCCGAACATGATCCTCGACGACGGTGGTGACGCCACCCTCCTCGTCCACAAGGGCGTCGAGTACGAGAAGGACGGCAAGGTCCCCTCGGTCGACACCGCCGAGTCCGACGAGCACCGCGTTATCCTCCAGCTCCTGAACGACACCATCTCCGAGGGCTCCCGCAAGTGGACCCAGCTGGCCTCCGAGATCCGCGGCGTGACGGAGGAGACCACGACCGGTGTCCACCGCCTGTACGAGATGCAGCGCGACGGCTCCCTCCTGTTCCCCGCGATCAATGTGAACGACGCGGTGACGAAGTCGAAGTTCGACAACAAGTACGGCTGCCGGCACTCGCTGATCGATGGCATCAACCGCGCCACGGACGTCCTGATCGGCGGCAAGACCGCCGTCGTGTGCGGTTACGGCGACGTGGGCAAGGGCTGCGCGGAGTCGCTGCGCGGCCAGGGTGCCCGCGTCATCGTCACCGAGATCGACCCGATCTGTGCGCTGCAGGCGGCGATGGACGGCTACCAGGTCGCGACGCTGGACGAGGTGGTCGACAAGGCGGACATCTTCGTCACGACGACCGGTAACAAGGACATCATCATGGCCTCGGACATGGCCAGGATGAAGCACCAGGCGATCGTCGGGAACATCGGTCACTTCGACAACGAGATCGACATGGCCGGTCTCGCGCAGATCGACGGCATCGTCAAGGACGAGGTGAAGCCGCAGGTCCACACGTGGACGTTCCCGGACGGCAAGGTCCTGATCGTGCTGTCCGAGGGTCGTCTGCTGAACCTGGGCAACGCGACGGGCCACCCGTCGTTCGTGATGTCCAACAGCTTCGCCGACCAGACCCTGGCCCAGATCGAGCTGTTCACGAAGCAGTCCGAGTACCCGACCGACGTGTACGTGCTCCCCAAGCACCTGGACGAGAAGGTCGCCCGCCTGCACCTGGACTCGCTGGGCGTGAAGCTGACGACGCTGCGTCCGGAGCAGGCCGCGTACATCGGTGTCGAGGTCGAGGGCCCGTACAAGCCGGACCACTACCGCTACTGAGCAGCCCGCGCTGAGCGGCGCACACCGGTCACCACGCGCCGACCAGCCGACTGACACAGGACAGGCCCCCGCACCCCCGTGCCGGGGGCCTGTCCCGTACTCCGCCACACCGCTGGTTACGGTGGACACGTCCTTCGACGCCGCAGCCCGTACGAGCCACCGCTACCGGCCGCGGCTGTCACCAGGCCAGACAGAGGACCTCACGAACGCCATGCCCCGCGGCCGATATTCGCTCCACGATCCGCACGACCACACCCCCCTCGGTGAAGAGCACTTCCACTGCGCGCCCGGACCTTCCGGCTGGCGCTACGTAGCCCAGAGGACCACCCCCTCCGGCGATCACGCCGGCTCGATCGACCTCGCCCTCGACGAGCTCGGCCGCCCCATCCGCCTCGAACTCAACGCCGCGAGCTGGCAGGTGAGAGGCGCCGCCCTCGACGGCGTCACCTGGGTGCGCACCGACCCCACCGGCGCCCACGCCACCGAAGGAAACGCACCCGCGCACGCGTTCACCGGCACGTCCCCCGCGTTCCTCATCGCCACCGCACGTCTGCTGAACCTCACCCCCGCTTCCCCCTCGACCCGCGTCCGCCTCGTCGCCCTCACGGATCCCGTCCTGGCCCCCCGCACCCTGGACCAGTCCTGGACCTTGCTGAACAGCGAAGCACACGCCACTGACAACGGGCCGCTGACCGTGGACGAATACCAGGTCACAGCCCTGGACACGGGGGAGCAGCACACCGTTCACCTCAGCGGCGACGTGGTGCTGGCCGCGCCGGGCATCGAGCTGGAAGACCTGGAGACGCCACCGACGACGTTCGCCTGACGCCGCGTCACTCAGGCCGGCGGAGCGAATCCGGTGGCCGGCGGCTCCGAACCCCCGTCGGCCGGGGCGGAGTTGGCCGATGCCGGATTGCCTGACGTCGGGATGCCTGACGTCGGGTTGTACGGGCCGTTCGGCGCGGGGGAGGGCGGGGGGTAGGCGGCCGGGGCCGGGTAGGCCGAGGGGGCCGGGTACGTCGACGGGGCCGGGGGAGTCGGCTGGGCGGGGTAGGCAGGGGCCCCGTACGGCCCGGGAGACACGGGCGGCCCAGGCTGCGCGTACCCGCCGTACGGCCCGGGGGCGGCACCCGGCATTCCGTGGCCGCCCTGCTGAGCGGCCCCGAAGGCCCGCTGCACCTCCCGCGACTGCCGCTCGTGCATCACCGCCGCCAGGAACGCGGCCGGGGGTACGTCGCTCGGCGCGGGCGCGCCGGTGTGCGCCGCGACATCAGCCGCGAGCCGCTCGGCCATGCCCCAGCCCACCTGCGGATCCAGCTGCCCCATCCGCGTCAGGTACTGCCGCACCGCGAGCCACAGCCCCTCCGGCACCGCGGACAGATCCAGCTCCGCGAACCGTCCCACCAGCCACGGCGGCGGAGGCGGCACGAACGCCGCCTGCCCGGTGGGCACCCGCTCCCGCACGACGAGCGTCCCCGCGAACACGTCCCCGACCCGCCGCCCCCTGGCCGACACCAGCGAGGCGATGCACGCCACGACTCCGAAGGTCATGAGGATCTCCACGACCCCGACGGCCCCCCGCACCAACGCGTGCCGGAACCGGATCGGACCCCCGTCGTCCCGCACCACCCGCAGCCCGCAGGCGAGCTTCCCCAACGACCGCCCGTGACTCAGGGTCTCCACAGCGATCGGCACCCCGACGAGCACCAGAAGAAAGGTGGCCACGGCCAGGGCGGCGGCAGCGGCGTCGTCCAGCGACGCGGTGGCCGCCACGATGGCGATCGTCACGACGATGTAGACGGCGAACGCCACCACCAGATCGATGAGCACGGCGAGCGCACGGCTCGGCAGTTTCGCGGGCCGCAACTCAAGGGCGACCGCCTCGCCCGTCACCAGCTCACTCACGTCGGCCACCCACCCTTTCCCTGACCTGCCCTATGAACCGCCAGTCTGCCAAGCTGAGTGCACATCGCGCCGCACAGGTGCCGGAAAGCGAGGAGCAGCAGACCGGATGGACCTCGACGTCTTCGTGTCCGCCCACCGAGCCGAGTGGGACCGCCTGGACGCCCTGCTGCGCCGCCGACGCCGTCTGACCGGCACCGAAGCGGACGAACTGGTGGCTCTGTACCAGCGCACGGCCACCCATCTCTCCCTCATCCAGTCGAGCGCACCGGACCCACGGGTGATCGGCCGCCTCACCCAACTCGTGGCACGCGCGCGTAGTGCGGTGACAGGAACCCGCCGCGCTTCATGGCGCGACGTGACCCGCTTCCTGACGCACGGTTTCCCTGCAGCCGTCTACAGAGCACGCCACTGGTGGGTCCCCACGGCACTCCTGTCGACAGCGATAGCCGCGCTGATCGGCTGGTGGATCGGCACCCACCCCGAGGTCCAGGCCTCCATCGCGGCGCCCTCGGACCTCCGCGAGATGACCCGCCCCGGCGGCCAGTACGAGACGTACTACTCGAGCCACCCCGCGGCGTCGTTCGCCGCCCAGGTCTGGACGAACAACGCACAGGCCGCGGCCATGTGCCTGGTCCTGGGCGTCTTCCTGGGCCTGCCGGTCCTGTGGATCCTCTTCCAGAACATGCTCAACGTAGGGGTGGGCATCGGCCTCATGTCATCGGCCGGCCGCCTCGACACCTTCCTCGGCCTGATCCTTCCGCACGGCCTCCTGGAACTGACCGCGGTCTTCGTAGCGGCCGGCACCGGCCTACGCCTCGGCTGGACAGTCATCGATCCGGGCCATCGCACCCGTAGGACAGCGCTCGCGGAAGAAGGTCGCGCAGCCCTGGGCATGGCCATCGGCCTGGCTCTCGTCCTCTTCATCTCCGGCGCCATCGAAGGCTTCGTCACCCCGTCCGGCCTCCCGACCTGGGCCCGCATCGGCATCGGCATCGCAGCCGAGCTGGCCTTCCTCACGTACGTCTACGTCCTCGGCGGCCGCGCGGTCCGCGAAGGGGAGACAGGCGACCTGGAAACGGCCGAGCGCAGCGCCCTGCTGCCGACAGCGGCCTGATGTGCATCCGAGTCAGCTGACCTGCTAGTCTCCTCTTCGCCCTGGAAAAGTCGTTGACACGGCTTGGACGGGGAGGTAGATTCGAACAGTTGCCCCGAACTCGACGAGTTCGACCGCGACGGGTTAGTATCTAGCGCGCTTCACGAAATAACATTGTTCGAGAAGCCCCCCCGATAAATCGGAATCAAGAGCCGGTCAGACCGGCCCAAAACTTCTGATAAAGTCGGAACCGCCGAAAGGCAAAGGCCCTCCAACGGCCACCGGAAATGAAATCC
>NZ_JASERH010000015.1:0-92356 GCF_030766975.1 Streptomyces sp. KL116D
GGCGGCGCTGCGGCCGGCGGCCCGCACCGTGGCGCAGGCCCTCGCCGGGCGGGACCCGTTCGTGGCGACGTCCGCCCGGGTGCGGCTCGGCGCGGTGGATCTCGCCGATCCGGGGCCCGCGCTGCGGGAGCTGGCCGCGCTGCACGACGGCCGCCCGGTGCTCGCCGCGGACACGGCGGGCCGTCTGCGCGACCGGCTCCGCCAGGAGTCCGTGGACGGGGCCGGGCTGCACCGGGTGGCGGGCGAGCTGGCTGCCTGCGGCACGCTCGCGGAGGGTCTGTTCGCGTGGGCCGTCACGGTGGCCCGAGGCGAACGGGAGTCCTGGCCGGACCGTTGGCGGACGCGTCTGCTGGCCCTGCGGTCCCACCCCACCCCGGACGTCCGCGACGCAGCGGCGCGGGTGAGAACGGCGCCCTGAAGGGGCGCGGTCACCACGTACCGGTCAGACGCCGGAGGCCCTCGCCGCCATGCGCGCCTTGCGGGCCGCCAGCTTCTCGTCGAACTTGGCGGCCTCCGAGTCGAGGCCGTTCATGAACAGGCCCAGCTCCTCCTGCGCCTTGATGCCCTCGGGGCCCAGGCCCGTGATCTCCAGGACCTTCAGGTGGCGCAGCACCGGCTGGAGCACGTCGTCGTGGTGGATGCGCATGTTGTAGACCTCGCCGATCGCCATCTGCGCGGCGGCCCGCTCGAAGCCGGGGATGCCGTGACCGGGCATCCGGAAGTTCACGACGACGTCGCGCACGGCCTGCATCGTCAGGTCGGGCGCGAGCTCGAACGCGGCCTTGAGCAGGTTGCGGTAGAAGACCATGTGCAGGTTCTCGTCCGTGGCGATGCGCGCCAGCATCCGGTCGCAGACCGGGTCGCCGGACTGGTGCCCGGTGTTGCGGTGCGAGATGCGGGTCGCCAGCTCCTGGAACGCGACGTACGCGACGGAGTGCAGCATCGAGTGCCGGTTGTCCGACTCGAAGCCCTCGCTCATGTGCGACATCCGGAACGCCTCGAGCTTGTCCGGGTCCACGGCGCGCGACGCGAGGAGGTAGTCGCGCATCACGATGCCGTGCCGGCCCTCCTCCGCCGTCCAGCGGTGCACCCAGGTGCCCCACGCGCCGTCGCGGCCGAAGAGCGAGGCGATCTCGTGGTGGTAGCTGGGCAGGTTGTCCTCGGTCAGCAGGTTGACGACGAGGGCGGTCCGGCCGATCTCGGTGACCTGCGACTGCTCCTTGTCCCAGGCCTCGCCGTCCTCGAAGAAGCCCGGGAAGTTGCGGCCGGCGGACCAGGGCACGTACTCGTGCGGCATCCAGTCCTTGGCCACCTTGAGGTGCCGGTTGAGCTCCTTCTCGACCACTTCCTCCAGCGCGTAAAGGAGCCGGGCGTCGGTCCAGGTGGTCGACGAGCCGAGGCGGGGGGAGATGACGGTCACGGGGGCTCCTGGGGGACGGAGGTACAGCGAGCGGTTCTACCTACGGTGTCGTAGGTTACGTTGCCGTAGGTTAAGCGTTCCATAAAGAGCCGTGGTTACGCGTGCAGCCCCCGGAGCCTGACTGAGAGGCACGTCACACACCCTTCGAGCTTCTCGAACTCCGAAATGTCCACCAGGACCGGGTCGTAGCCGAGGCCCGCCAGCAGCTCCGCCGACTTGGGCGCGCTGGCCGCCATGAGCAGACGGTCACCGCCCAGCAGCACCACGTGCGCGCCCGACTCCTCCGGCACGGGCAGGAAGCGCGGGAAGAGCGAGGTGTGGTCGACCAGGGGCTCGTGCCCGATGACCGTGCCGTCGGGCAGCGCCGTGACCGCCGACTTCAGATGCAGCACCTTGCTGACCGGAGCCGCCACGACGCGCGCGCCCAGCGGTTCGAAGGCGGCCCGCAGCTGGGCCACACCGGCGGCGTTGGTCCGGCCGCCGCGGCCCACGTAGACGGTGTCGCCCACTTTCAGTACGTCGCCCCCGTCGAGCGTGCCGGGTTCCCAGACCCAGTTGACGGAGCAGCCGAGCCGCGCCACCGCCTCCTCGACCCCGGCGGTCTCCCCGCGCCGCGACTCGGCACCCGGCCGGGCGATCAGCGCCACGTTCCGGAAGGCGACCACCGCGTCCTCCACGAACACCGCGTCCGGGCAGTCGTCCGCCGGCTCCACCAGGAACGTCTCCCAGCCGTGCCCCTCCAGGGCGGCGACGTACTCCTGCCACTGGGCCAGCGCCCGATCGGCGTCGACGGGCCTGCGCTCGACGTGCGTGACGAGTCCGTCCGCGATGCGCGGTCCGGGGCGGCGGACGAGGGCCTTCTTGCTGGGCACGGGGTACTCCAGGGCTGCTGCGGCGTGGTGCGACGGCGCACATCATGCACAGCCCGGCGGGCGCGGCGGAATCCCCCGTCACGCGGCCGTCACGGCCCCCTCACCGGGCCCGACCGCGCCCGCGACGGCCCGCCGCAGATGCTCCGCGGTGAACGAGCCGTCCGCGTCGAGGAGTTGGGCCGGGGTGCCCTCGAACAGCACCCGCCCGCCGTGCCGGCCGCCCTCGGGGCCCAGGTCGATGACCCAGTCCGCGCGCCGGATCACATCGAGGTGGTGCTCGACGACGACCACGGTGTTGCCCGCGTCGACCAGCCGGTCGAGCAGCGTCACGAGCCCGTCGACGTCCGCCAGGTGCAGCCCGGTGGTCGGCTCGTCGAGGATGTACGTCGCCGCGGTGCGGTGCAGCTGCGTGGCCAGCTTGATCCGCTGGCGCTCGCCGCCGGACAGCGTGCTCAGCGGCCGGCCCAGCGCGAGGTAGGTGAGGCCGACGTCCCGCAGGGCGCGCAGCCGGCGGCGCACCGGCTCCTCGTCGGGCGCGGTGAAGTGGTCGAGGGCCTGCCCCGCCGTCATGTCCAGCACGTCGGCGACGCTGCGCCCGCGCACGGTCAGCGCCAGCACCTCGTCCTTGAACCGCCGTCCTTCGCACACCGGGCAGACCGTGGTCACGGGGTCCATGAACGCGAGATCGCTGAAGATCACCCCGCGCCCCTGACAGCTCCCGCAGGCCCCCGACGAGTTGAAGCTGAACAGGCCCGCGTCCGCGCCCGTCCCGCGGGCGAAGATCTTCCGTACGGTGTCCATGATCCCGAGGTACGTCGCCGGGGTGGACCGCCCCGAGATGCCGATGGACGACTGGTCGACGACCACGGCGTCCGGCCGCGCCGCGCGCAGCGCGCCCGACACGAGACTGCTCTTGCCGGAGCCCGCGACGCCGGTGACCGCGGTGAGCACGCCCGTCGGCACGTCCACCGTCAGGTCCTTGAGGTTGTGCAGCGAGGCGCTCTCGATGCGCACGGCGCCGGTCGCCGTGCGCGGCTCCTCCTTCACCCCGCCGGTGCGGCGCAGACAGCGGCCGGTGAGCGTGTCCGCGTGCGCCAGGCCCTCCGGCGTCCCCTCGTACACGACGTGCCCGCCGCCCGCACCGCCCGTCGGGCCCATGTCGACGACGTGGTCGGCGACGGCGATCACGTCCGGGTCGTGCTCGACGACGAGGACCGTGTTGCCCTTGTCGCGCAGCCGCAGCAGCAGGTCGTTGAGACGTCCCACGTCCCGCGGGTGCAGGCCGACGCTGGGCTCGTCGAAGATGTACGTCATCCCGGTCAGGCTCGACCCCAGGTGCCGTACGGTCTTCAGTCGCTGGCCCTCGCCGCCGGAGAGCGTCGACGTCTGCCGGTCCAGGCTGAGGTAGCCGAGCCCGATCGCCGCCACGCGCTCCAGGGCCGTGACGGCGGCCGCCGCGATCGGCTCGCCCACCGGGCCCTCGATCCGCCGCAGGAACGGGATCAGCTCGCCGACCTCCATCGCCGCGCACTCGGCGATGTTCCGGCCGTCGATCCGGGTGGCGAGCGCGGCGGCGGCGAGCCGGGCGCCGTGGCAGACCGGGCAGACGTCCTCGACCAGGTACCGCTGCACGGTCTCCTGGGTGCGCCGGCTCAGCGCCGACAGGTCCCGGTTCAGATAGAGGCGCTCGAACCGGTCCGCGAGGCCCTCGAAGTCGATGTCGCGGCTGCCGCCCGTGTTGTCCACGTTCACCTTGGCGTCCCGGCCGCGCAGCAGGAACTCCCTTTCGGCGTCGGTGAACTCGCCGACCGGCTTGGTCGTGTCGAGGTCGGTGGTGTGCGTGTAGGTCTGGCCCTGCCAGGTGCCGGCCGCGAACGGCGGGAAGAGCACCGCCCCGTCCGCCAGGGACTTCGCGGGGTCCAGGATGCGGTCGTAGTCGGGCCGCACGGTCCGCCCGAGCCCGTCGCACGTGGGGCACATGCCGGCCGGGTCGTTGAACGAGTAGGCGTTCGCCCCGCCCGCGCTCGGTGTGCCGTGCCGCGAGAACAGCACGCGCAGCACCGCGTAGATGTCCGTCATCGTGCCGACCGTGGACCGCGAGTGCCCGCCGATCGGCCGCTGGTCGACGACGATCGCGGGGGAGAGGTCGGTGAGCGCGTCCGCGTGCGGCCGCTCGTACTTCGGCAGCCGGTTGCGGACGTACCAGGTGAACGTCTCGCCCAGCTGGCGCTGCGACTCCACCGCGATCGTGTCGAAGACGACGGACGACTTGCCGGACCCGCTCACCCCCGTGAAGACGGTGAGCCGGTCCTTCGGGATGCGGAGCGTGACGTCCTGGAGGTTGTTCTCCCGGGCGCCGACGATGTGCAGATACTTCATGCCGACGACGCTAGGACGGATACCCGACAAGGAGTGTCGGGTATTTTCGTCCGCTGTGTCGTCGCTTCCCGTGTCCCTACACGGCGCCCTCCTTCAGTTCGCCGTCCAGGTGCAGCCACCGGGTGATGCCGATCGACTCCAGGAACGGCAGGTCGTGACTGGCCACGACGAGCGCGCCCTCGTACGCCTCCAGGGCCGACGTCAGCTGGGCCACGCTCGCCATGTCCAGGTTGTTCGTCGGCTCGTCCAGCATCAGCAGCTGCGGCGCGGGCTCCGCGAGCATCAGCGCGGCCAGCGTCGCCCGGAACCGCTCGCCGCCCGACAGCGTCCCGGCCGGCTGGTCGGCCCGCGCCCCCTTGAACAGGAAGCGGGCCAGCCGCGCCCGCACCCGGTTGTTCGTGGCCTGCGGCGCGAACCGGGCCACGTTCTCCGCGACGCTCAGCCCGTCGTCCAGCACGTCGAGGCGCTGCGGCAGGAAGCGCAGCGGCACGTGCGTCTCCAGCTCGCCCCCGGCCGGCGCCAGTTCACCGGCGATGGTGCGCAGGAGCGTCGTCTTGCCCGAGCCGTTGCGGCCGAGCAGCGCGATCCGCTCGGGGCCGCGCAGCTCGAACTCGCCCGCCACCCGCGCCCCGTACGCCGTCGTGACGTCGTGCAGCGACAGGACGGACCGGCCCGGCGGCACCGCCGTGTACGGCAGGTCGACGCGGATCTCGTCGTCGTCGCGCACCGCCTCCACGGCGACGTCGAGCCGCTCCTTCGCCTCGGCCAGCTTCTCCTCGTGCAGGATGCGGTGCTTGCCCGCGGAGACCTGCGCCGCCCGCTTGCGCGCCCCCATCACGATCTTCGGCTCGCGCTTGCTGTCCCACATCTTCTGCCCGTAGCGCCTGCGCCGCGCCAACGTGACCTGGGCCTCGGTCAGTTCGCGCTTCTGCTTCTTCACGTCGGACTCGGCGACGCGCACCATCCTTTCGGCGGCCTCCTGTTCGGCGGCGAGCGCCTTCTCGTACGCCGAGTAGGTCCCGCCGTACCAGGTGACCTCGCCGCCCCGCAGATCGGCGATCTGGTCGACGCGCTCCAGGAGTTCACGGTCGTGGCTGACCACCACCATCACGCCCGACCAGCCCTCGACGGCGGCGTACAGCCGTTGGCGCGCGTGCAGGTCGAGATTGTTGGTGGGCTCGTCGAGCAGCAGGACGTCCGGGCGGCGCAGGAGCAGCGCCGCCAGCCGCAGCAGCACCGACTCGCCGCCCGACACCTCGCCGATGGTGCGGTCCAGGTCGACGTGGGCCAGGCCGAGTTCGCCGAGCGTGGCGATCGCACGCTCCTCGACGTCCCAGTCGTCGCCGACCGCGGCGAAGTTCTCCTCGCCGACGTCACCCGCCTCGATGGCGTGCAGCGCGGTCCGGGTCGCGGCGATGCCGAGGACCTCGTCGACGCGCAGCGCGGTGTCGAGCGTGACGTTCTGCGGGAGGCAGCCGATCTCGCCGGACACCCGCACGGTGCCGTCGGCCGGCCGGAGCTCCCCGGCGATCAGCTTCAACAGGGTGGACTTTCCGGACCCGTTGAGCCCGATCAGGCCGGTGCGTCCCGGGCCGAAGGCGACCTGGAGTCCCTCGAAGACGGCGGTGCCGTCCGGCCAGGTGAAGTCGAGGGCGGTGACGGCGATCGAGGTCGCGGCGGAGCGGGGGAAACCCGGGGTATGTGACATGGAGGCCTCGCGGTTGCTCGGTGGATGCGGTGGGATGCAACGCGTTCGAGACACCGCGGGCCACAGGCAACGAAGAAGGCCTGTTCCGGCGGAGAGGACGGCTCAGGAGGCCGAGGTCTCACACGGCGACATGCACGGCGCGGCGAACCGCACGGCCTGGACAGAACACAGGCGTGCGCCGCATGACATGCGCGGTGTCTCGCGACCTCAGACCTTCAACGTCCTTCTCCGTTCGACGGCAACAGAACCTTCTACACCGTAAGACCCTGTGTCGGACGCCGTCAACGAATTATCGTGCGGTACGTGCCCCATGGCTCCCTCACCGTGCCCGCCCGCCTCCTCCTCCTGGCCTACGACACCGGCAAGGACCGGGTCGCGGGCGCCACCGACCTGCACCTCGCGGTCCGCGCGGCCGTCCTCGCGGAACTCGCCGAGCGCGAACTGGTCCACGAGGCCGACGGCATCGTGACCCCCGTGCTCGGCGCCCGCACCGGCGCCCCCGCCGCCGACGAACTGATGGAACTCATCGAGGAGTCCAGACCCCGCAAGTGGCGCGGCTGGATCACCCACCGGGCCCGCTCCACCCACGACACGGTGCGCCGCGGGCTCGCCGACGACGGGTACCTGCGGGCCGAGCGCCGCCGGGTCCTCGGCGTCTTCCCCGGCACCCGCTACACGCTGCTGCGGGCCGGATACGTGGAGGTGCTGCGTGCCGAGGCCCTCGGCGCGCTCACCGGTTCGGCGCCGCCGGACGCGGTGCCGCGCGACGACGCCACCCTGGTGGTGCTGGCCGCCGCGGGCCGTCTGCGCGGCCTGGTCCCCGGCCGTGACCGGCGCCGGCACTCCGCCCGCCTGGACGCCCTCGCCGACCGGGCCGGCCCGCACCTGCCGCCGATCCGCAAGGCCCTCGAAGCGGCCGTGAGATCGGCGGAGGCGGCACGCTCGTCGGGCGGGGGCGGCTGACCGGAGGTAGGGCCTCCCGAGCCGGGCGTTGTGAGGCGTCTCGCAGGGGCCGGCCGACCCCGCCGGACAAGTCCCTACGGGGCGAGGCCCCGGCGTGCGGCGAGTGCCGCCCCGGTCGCCGCCGCCGCGAGGACCAGTGCCGCCAGCGGCCGCCCGAAGCCCGACTCCGGTACGTCCGGCACCGCCGCGAGCAGCACGACGCCCGCCCCCGCACACGCCGCGAGCGCTTCGAGCCAGGTGCGGCGCCGGGGGCGGGTCGCGGTGGGGCCCAGGGACCAGGCGTCGCTCGCCGTGAGGTAGCCGACCAGCAGCCCCGCCAGGCACCCGGCCTGCCACAGCGGCGGGTCACCGAGCGCGGCGAGCACCACGGTCCCGGCCGCCAGCACGGTCGTCCCGTGCAGGGCGAGCCGGTGCGACCAGCGGGACGAGGCCACGGCCGGCCGCCGGTCCACCCCGGGCGCCGCCCACAGCGCGAAGACCACCACGCCGCCGAACAGCGTCACGTCGAACACCCCCCGCACGCTCTCCCACGGCCGGTACGCCAGCACCACGAGCCCGGCCCCGAGCACTCGCACGGGCACCGTCCCGGCCCAGTGGCGGATCAGGTCCCACCAGGTCACGCCCACCGCGGCAGGCCGTCCGGTCAGGGTCATCGCGGCCGCCCCCCGACCCGCCCCGACAGCAGCGGAGCCAGCGCCAGGTCCAGCGACTCGCCCGGGGTGTGCCGCAGCACCGGCACCCCGCTGTCGCGCAGGGCGAACCGCATCGCGTCCCGGTCCGCGTGCCACAGGCGCAGCCCCAACTCGCCCGCCGCGTCGCCCGGTTCGACCTCCGGGTCGCCGCTCGGGATCTCCACGACGACCGGCCGTCTGCCCCGGCCCTGGAGATCCCGCAGCACCTTCAGGATCCGGGCGTCGCTCAACGGGGTGAAGACGTGGACGAGCGCGCCCTCGGGCAGGGCGGGCGGCGGCACCCGCTCCAGACCCGCCCCGTCGAAACTGCGGTCCCTGCGCACGTCGAGGACGCTCTCCACGATCCGGTAGAACGCGGCGTCCCCGGTCGACGGCTGCAACCAGCGCGTCGTGCCGCCGGCCGAGACGATGCCGACCCGGTCGTGCGTGCGCAGATAGGCGCGGGCCAGACCGGCCGCGGCGCGCACCGTCTCGTCCAGCGACGACACCCCGGTCGCCGGGTCGACCACGTCACCGAACGCGTCGAGGAGCAGCACCGTGTCGACGGCCCGCTCGGCCGCGAACCGGTGCAGGTGCACGCTGCCGCGGCGCGTCGTCGACGGCCAGTGGATCCGCCGCTGCCGCTCGCCGGGCTGCCACTGCCGCACGCCGATGACCTCGACCCCTTCGCCCGCCTGCAACGCCGCGTGCTCACCGAGCCGCTGCGGCAGCCGGACCGGGATCGGGGTGAACCGGGCCTGCCCGGCGTACGGGAACACGGACACGTCCGGCACCTCGACCCGCACGCCGCGGCGGACCGTGCCCCCGGCGTCGTACACGTCGAGGTCGACCGGGCCGAGCGACCAGCGGCCCCAGCGCAGCGCCGTGTGGCGCAGCGTGACCGTGGAGCGGCCGACGAGGACGTCGTCGAGGCGGACGCCGGGGCCGAGCGTGACACCGGGGTCGAGCCGGACGTCGCCGCCGTCGTGGGCGACGGTGACGCGGACGGTGACCGTGTCGCCCTCGAAGCAGCGCCGCGGCTCGACGGTCACGGACGTCTCCACGCGCGTGGCGTAGGTGCGCGGCAGGGCGAGAGCGAGGAGGACGAGCGGCCCGGCCGCGAGCGCGAGCAGCCACGCATGCCCGGTGAGCAGCGCGGCCACCAGCGCGACGACCGCCACGGTCAGCAGCCGCAGCGCCCGCTCGCCCGGCCGCGGGCCCGGCCGCGGGCCCGGCGGCGGCGCGGACGGCGGCTGCCCGGGACCGGTGCGGCCCTCCAGGGCGCGCAGTACGGCAGCGGTGGGCCGCCGGGGCCCGCCCGTCATGACGGCACGGCCGCGGTGCGCCGCGTCGACGGGGTGCCGACCTGGTCGACGATCTCCCGCAGCACGTCGTCCGTGGACACCTCGCGCACCCACAACTCGGGCCGCAGCGACACCCGGTGGGCGAGCGCGGGCACCGCGAGGCCCTTCAGGTCCTCCGGGATCACGTAGTCGCGGCCTTCCGACACGGCCCGGGCGCGCGCCAGCTGGACCAGGGCGAGGCCGCCGCGCGGCGACGCCCCGATGCTGAGCTGCGGATGCTCACGGGTGGCCGCGACCAGCGCGACGGCGTACTCCAGCAGGTCGTCGTCGATCTCCACGCGCTCCACGACGGCCCGCCACGCCGCCACGTCCGCGGGCCCCGCCAAGGTGTCGAGCACGACCTCGGGCGCCGCCCGGTCGACCCGGGCGCGCAGCATGGCGAGCTCCTCGCCCGTAGCCAGGTAGCCCATGCGGACCCGCAGCTGGAAGCGGTCGAGCTGGGCCTCCGGCAGCGAGTACGTGCCCTCGTACTCGACCGGGTTGGCGGTCGCGATCACCATGAACGGATCCGGCAGCGGCCGCGTCGCCCCGTCGACCGTCACCTGCGACTCGGCCATCGCCTCCAGGAGGGCGGCCTGGGTCTTGGGCGGCGTCCGGTTGACCTCGTCGGCGAGCAGCAGGTGCGCGAAGACCGGGCCCGGGTGGAACACCATCTCGCCGCTGCGCCGGTCGTACAGCGAGGCCCCGGTGACGTCCGACGGCAGCAGGTCGGGCGTGAACTGGATCCGGCGGAAGTCCAGGCCCAGCGTGGTCGCGAACGAGCGGGCGAGCAGCGTCTTGCCGAGCCCCGGCAGGTCCTCGACGAGCACGTGCCCGCCGGCCAGGACGCCCAGCATCACGAGGTCGAGGGCGTCCTTCTTGCCGACGACGGCTCGGCCGATCTCGCGCAGCACGGCGGACACTTCGTCGCCGACCTGCTGGGCCGTCCGGGGCCGGGCCGTCCCGGACTGGGCTGTGGGTGCCTCGGGCTGGGTGGGGCTGGTCACGTCTGCTCTTCCTTACGGGTGCGAGGGCCAGGGGTACGGGCGCGGGGCACGCCCAGCGCCTCCAGACGGTCGACGAGGGCGCGCAGCACCGGCAGCGGGACGTCGCCGTCGGGCCCAGTCCCGGGAGTGTCGTGGCCGAGCCACGGCCACAGGTCGGCCCCGATCAACTCGGCGGCGCGCTCCGGCTGTTGATCGAGAGAGACGTGGTGGTGCTCGGCGAGCGCGGCGGCGAACAGCCGGCGCAGCTCGGGGCGGAGCACGGCCCGGTAGTAGAGGGCGCCGTCGGGTCCCGCGGCCGTCCGCACGTTGCGCCGCCACTCGCCCATGCCCGGCGCCCGCGTCCGCAGCAGCCGCACCTCGTCCCGGTGCCCGGAGTCCAGGGACCCGGCGCCCACCACGTACCGGACGAGCAGCAGGCCGGCCGCGACGAGCACGGCGAGCACGGCGCCCGCGGCGACGGCCCCGTCGACGAGCAGCACGAGGAGGGCGGCGGAACCGCCGACGGAGCCCAGCAGCAGCACGATCTGACGTGACGTCAGGGTGCGGCGGTCAACGGGGGTGGCGGGCGCGTCGGGGCGGTCGGGGAGCGGGGTCATGAGGTGGCCTCCCGCTCCTGGTGCGCCTCTGGGACGGCCCGGTGTTCCTCCAGGGCCGCCGCGATCTCCTCCAGCGCGTCGGCCGCGACCGTGCGCTGGGTGTCGTCCATCGGGTGGGAGGAGTAGCGCGCCTCCCGGAACAGCGCGGTCAGCCGGGGCGCCGCCGGGCCGGCCGCGAGACCCGCGCGGGTGGCGCGCGTCAGCAGGTCGGCGGGGCTGTCGGAGGCGCGCCGGTCGACGCCGGACGCGGCGAGGGCGTCCTCCATCGCGGCGTAACAGGCGATCACGGCCGCCCGCGCGTCGGCGCCGTCGTCCAGCGCGCGGCGGCCCGACCGGATCGCGGACAGCAGCAGCGCCCGGTCCTCGTCCTCACCGGCGACAGCGGGGGCGGGCAGCGACGGCACGGGCAGCCCGTGCCGCCACAGCCGCCGGACGACGACCAGGACGAGCAGCACGAGCGCGGCGGCGGCCGCCAGGCCGAGCAGGACGTACAGCGGGAGGCTGGAACTGTGGCCGTCCGAAGCGGCGGGCGGTGTCTGCCGCTCGATGTCGGGCGGCGGCGAGATCATCGGCGGGGCTTCGGCCGGGGACGGGGTGCTGGGCCGGTGCGTGAAGTGGTGCAGGACCAGGGCGAGTACGCCGAGCACGGCCGGGCCCGCGACCAGCGCGGGGACGGCGGCCTGCCGCAGCCGCTCCGCGCGCGGCGACGCGTCGGACGCCGCGCCGCGGATCCGCCGGCGGAGCCGCTCCGTGGCGAACATGACCGCCACGACCCAGGCCGCGGTGAGCGCGATGGCGACGATGCCCCAGCGGCCGAGCGGCCCCTTGCCGGAGTGCAGCAGGTCGTCGGCGGGCCGCAGCGCCAGGGCGGTGAGGGCCAGGACCACGACGACGCCCGCGGCGATGACCGGACCCGGAACTCCCCCCGGCCCGCGTCGAACCTGCCGCCCTGCGCCCACCGTGCCTCCCCCGCACATCTGTTCCCGCAGTCAAACACGCCGTGACAGCGATGTCAGGCACCTTGCGGACAACGCAGGGCCACAGGACGGGGAACACGCGCCCGGAGGGAACCGCGCCCGCTCAGTACGCGTCGCGCAGCAGCTCCGCCAGATCGCCGTCCACGTCCACGTGCAGCCCCTCGTCGCCGGCCGGGACCAGCCGGGTCGTGTCGTCCAGGAACTGCCGCAGCTCGCCCGTGCGCACGTGCACGATCGCCGTGCCCTCCACGGCGTGGAACTCCAGAACCGTCCGGTCGTACCCGTACGGCCGCACCCGCACGTCACCGGAGCCGACGGACTCGCTCACCCCACCGGCCAGCAGCTCGCGGGCGAACGTCCAGCACACCTCGACGCCTTCGAGCGTGGCCGGAGCCGGGAAGGCCATGCACACGGCGAACGGGTCACGGACGTCGTAGCGCAGGGTCGCGGGGATGCTCGCCATGCGCGGGGCGGCGGCGACGAGACGGGCCTCGACGGCTTGCTCGATGACGATGGACAACGCCTGCTCCCTTGTGACGACTGGACCGAGGACGACGGATGTTCTGACCGCCCACTTGAATAGACGACGGAATGAGGAAATCCGTGCACCTGAAGCCGGACGAAAAACGAGTGACCTCTGTCACCGGTTTCAACCATGGTGCTCTGGACGCCGCCGGGGGAGTGGGCTAGCTTCGCGCGCCATGAGGGGACTGAGGGACATGAGCAGCAAGAGGCGTGTGAGGGCCGTGCGCACGGCGGCGGCGCTGGGAGCGGCGGTGCTCGGCGCGGTCGCGCTCGGCACCGGACCCGCACCCGCCGCGGACCGCACGCCGGTGTGGGACCTGAAGGACACCGGCACGGACGTCCGGTTCCGGGGCCTGGCCGCGGTCGACCGGCACACGGCCTGGGTCGCCGGCTCGAAGGGCACCGTGCTGCGCACCACCGACGGCGGCGCGCACTGGCGGACCGTGTCACCGGCCGGCGCGGCCGACCTGGAGTTCCGCGACATCGAGGCCTTCGACGCCCGCCGCGCCGTGGCCCTCGCGATCGGCGAGGGCGACGCCTCCCGGATCTACCGCACGGACGACGGCGGGACGACCTGGACGGAGTCCTTCCGCAACCCCGACGCGAAGGCGTTCTACGACTGCGTCACCTTCTTCGACCACCGCAACGGGCTCGCGATGAGCGACCCGGTCGACGGCAAGTACCGCATCCTGTCCACCCGGGACGGCGGCCGCTCATGGAAGGTGCTGCCCAGCGCCGGGATGCCGGCCGCGCAGACCGGCGAGGCCGGCTTCGCCGCGTCCGGGCAGTGCCTGGTGACGTCCGGCCCGAAGGACGTGTGGCTGGCCACCGGCGGGGGCGCGACCGCCCGCGTGCTGCACTCCCGCGACCGTGGCCTGAACTGGACGGTCACCGACACCCCGATCCCGGCCGGCGACCCGGCACGCGGCGTTTTCGGCCTCGCCTTCCGGGACCGTACGCACGGGATCGCCGTCGGCGGCGACTACCGCGCCGACCAGCCGTCGCCGCGCGCCGCCGCCGTCACCGGCGACGCGGGCCGCACCTGGACCCCGTCGGCCACGGCACCGCCCGCCTACCGCTCGGGCGTCGCCTGGCTGCCGCACTCCCGCTCCGCGGCGCTCGCCGTCGGCCCGACCGGCTCCGACCTCACCACCGACGGGGGCCGCACCTGGCGCACCGTGGACACCGGCTCGTACGACACCGTGGACTGCACGTCCGACGGGGCGTGCTGGGCCTCGGGCGAGAAGGGACGGGTGGCCCGTGCGGGCCACCCGTCCTCCTAGCGGCTAGCTCACCCGTCGTTCTCCGCCGACGGGATGAAGGCGCCCGGGACGTCCTTGGGCGCGTACAGCTTCTTCTCGCCCGGGTACGGACGCGACCAGCCGTGCGTCTCGTACCAGGTGAAGTGGTTCATCTGCGCCGGGTTGGCGAAGTCCGGCACGGCGTGCGGGCCGGTCAGCCGCTGCTTCGCCTTCCAGCCGGCCCACTGCGCGGCCAGCTCGCGCTGCGCCGCCGGGACCTCGGTCGACGGCACGGCCGCCGCGGTCGGGTCCTGGGCCGCCGGGGTGTCCACGCCACAGGCCGGCGGGGTCTTCAGACCGTCGGTGAGCGGCACCCGGTTGGGCAGTGCGGTGAACGGCGTGTAGTCGGGCTTCTTGGTGAAGGCCGTCGCCATCGGCGTCGCCGCGCTGTCCTTCTGGTTCATCGGGTGGACCCCGAGGATCTGCTCGATCGTGCGGATCATCGTGATCTGCGAGTAGTAGCGGCTGTCGACGGTGCCGCGCTTCGCCCAGGGGCTGATGATCTGGATCGGCGCGCGGTGGCCGTCGACGTGGTCGAGCCCGGCCTGGGAGTCGTCCTCGACCACGAAGATCGCGGAGTCCTTCCAGTACGTGGAGTGCGAGATCGTGTCGACGATCCGGCCGGTCGCCAGGTCGTTGTCGGCGACCTGCGCGGGCGAGTTCGCCGGGCCGCCGGTGTGGTCGCTGGAGAGCCAGAACATGTTCAGGTTCGACGGACCGTTCTTCGCGAAGTCCTTCTTCCAGATCTCGGCCCGGTAGATGTCGGGCACGCTGGTGTCGAACTTCGCGAAGCCGGGCACCGACACCGAGTTCAGCGACGGGATCGGCGACGACGACACCAGGTTGTACGCGGTGTCCGCGCCGGTCGACCGCATGTTCTTCGCGTCGCAGTACAGGTTCTGCCAGCTCGCGTCGGCCGGCTTGGTCAGGAACTGGTGGAACTCGCCGAAGTCCCGCACGGACCGGCCCGCGTCCTGGGCGCCCGTCCACAGGAAACCGGTGCGCTGGTGGCCGAGCGCGTCGTCCTCGGTGTCGTAGCTGCGCGCGTACTCACCGGCCGAGGACTCGGTGTACTCCGGGTCGTCCGCCTGCATCAGCCAGTTGTGGCCCTCGGCCGAGTTCGTGCCGATGTCGTACGTGTTGTCGTAGAGGCCGAACTGCTCGGCCATGGCGTGCTGGTTCGGCGTCACGTTCGCGCCGAACTCGGCCAGCGCCGGATCGCCGTTGCCCTCCGGCACGTCGCCGAAGAGCTGGTCGTAGGTCCGGTTCTCCTTGACGATCAGGAACACGTGCTTGATCGTCGACGGGTCGCCGAGCCGCACCGGGACCGGCACCGGCTTCGCGTGGTGCTTGGCGTTCGCCTTCTCGACGGCGCCGCGGGTCCAGCCGTTCTGCCGGAAGACCTTGGACGTCTGGGAGCGGATGACGCGGTCGCTCGGCAACGTGAAGTGCTGCACGCTCGCCGTCGTGTCGTGCGTGCCTCGCCCGGCCTTCGTGGTGGGCCTGCGGGCGTCGACGCCACGGGTGTTGGAGACGACGACCTGGTCGCCGACCGTGGCGATCTCCGACGGGAAGTAGTCCGTCGGCAGCAGACCGACGTAACTCACCGGCTCCTGCGGGGTGCTGTACCGGTAGACGGCGACGGCGTTGGCGCGGCCGAGCGTCACCAGGAGGCGGCCGTCGCCGGTGAGCGTCACCGCGTCGGGCTCGTAGCCCACCGACGCCTCGGGCCACGGCTTCGTGGAGATCGTCTGGACGACCTTGTCCTTGGCGGTGTCGATGACCGACACGTCGTTCGTCGCGGTGTTGGTGACGAACAGCGCGCCCTTCTTCGCGTACAGCGCCGTCGGATGCAGACCGACGGTGATGCCCGCGGGCGCGGCGTCCGGCTTCGCCAGGTCGATGACGCTGACCGTGCCGGTGGTGGTGGCCGCGGTCTTCGGGTCGGCCGGGACCTGCGTGTTGTACGAGTTGATGGTGGTGTCGCCGGGCTTCGCCGGGCGGCCGCCCTCGTTGCTGACGTACAGCTTGCCGCCGACCAGGGCCAGGTCGCGCGGCGCGTTGCCGACGTTCCAGCTCTGCTTGATCGCACCGGTCGCCGCGTCCAGGGCGACGACCCGGTTCTGCCCGTTGACGGCCGCGTACACGGTCGACCCGTCGGGGGCGAACACCGGCTCGCCGACCAGCGCGTGCCTGGGTCCGTCGGCCGGGATCGCGACGGTCGTCGGGGCGGAGACGCTGCCGTCGTCGTTCACCGTGAACCGGGTGTAGCCGTCGGTCTGGCCGAGCCACAGCTGCTTGCCGTCGGGCGAGTACGTCGGGCCTTCCTGGCCCACGCTGTTGCTCGCGATCTTCGGGTTCGACGTCGCGGCGGTGCCGACGAGCTGCTGCTCCTTCCACGTCTTGAGGTCCACGATGGACAGCGCGGCGCCGCCGTCGGTGACCGACGCCGCGAGGTGCGTGCCGTCGGGGCTGACCGAGGACGACATGATCTTGCCGCTGTTGAGGACGAGCCGGTCGCCGTACGGGGCTATGTACTGGTCGCTGGAGATGACCTGGCCGTCCCGGGTGACCTGGCCCACCTGGTCGTGGCCGAACTGGTCCGTCGAGGCGAACGCGGCGCCGGCGGCGGTCAGGGCGAGCGCCGTGACACCGGTGACGACCAGCGGTTTGCGGCGGCCGACGCGTCTGGCGAGGAAGCCCGTACGGGCCTCCTCGACACGCCTGCGATGGCGTGTTACCTGCATGGTGGCATCCCTTCTTCGGTGCTCCGTCACGGAGCGGTGCTCCGTCACGTCGTGGCCCTCCGTCACGAAGTGGCCTTCAGCAGCTCGACGTTGGCGTCGAACTGCCACAGCGGGTTCGGTCCGTCCCCGGTCGGGGTGCGCACCAGGAAGTAGCCGTTGACTTCCTTCGGTCCGTCGCCGTCGGCCACGAACCGCCCGTCGGCGGTGACGTCCAGCTGGTAGATCGCCTGTCCGGTGGCGGCGGTGCCGGGCAGGTGCCAGGAGACGACGCAGCGCCAGTCGTTGCCCGGGCCCTCGGCGTCGACCCGGACGCTGCCCTTGTTGCACGCCGCCGTGGCCCGCAGCCGGGCCTCGGTGACGGCGGGCCGGTGCAGCTCCTCGGTCTGGACGACGTAGAGGTGCGCGAACGCCGTGGCGACCGAGCGCTGCACCTTGTCCTGCGTGATCCCGGAACCGGTCGCGGGGGTCGCGGCGGCGACCAGCGCGACCGTCGCGACGCCCAGGCCGAGCAGCGGCAGCGCGCCGACGGTGAGCGCGCGGCGCCCCGAGGTGGCGTCGGTGAGGTTGGTGAAGTCCCGCCGTACGAACAGGAGGTACGCGAGGGCCGTCGCGGCCACCGCCCACACCAGGGAGACCGCGATGCCGATGAGCAGCGGCCCGAGCTGCTGGGGTCCGGTGAAGAGACCGTTCCAGGAGATGAAGGCGTACCCGGGCAGCGCGAGCCGTACGGCGACGGGCAGCGGCAGCATCTGTCCGAGCTGCATCGCGAGCGCCACGAGCGCGGGGAGCAGCAGTCCCATCGGCGACTTGCCGAGCGCGACGGACCCGAGCAGTCCGATCGCGGACAGGGCCAGCGTCGGGGCGAGCGCGCAGGCCCACGCGAGCAGCACCTTCCCGGCCGCGTCCGACGCCGTCAGCACGTGGCCGTCGAGGCCGACCAGCGGATGGTTCCCGACGGTCAGCAGCCCGCCGGCCGTGCTGGACACCACGAGCCCGGCCACCAGGACCAGGATCACGACGAGGCTGGCCAGCGCCTTGGCCACGAAGATCCGGCCGGGCGAGCGCACGGCGACGAGCAGGTGCCGCCAGGTGCCGAGCCGGTCCTCGGCCGCGAACACGTCCCCCGCGACGACGGAGGTCACGAGCGGCAGCGCCCAGCTCCCGGCGAACCCGAGCATGACCAGCGGCCCGGCCCATCCGGTGGCGTGCATCCAGCGCCCGAAGAGGGTGTCGACGGGCAGCGAACTCTGCTGGCTCACGGCCGCGACGAACAGCGCGGGCGCCACCCAGCACACCAGCACGATCAGCCGGATCCGCCACTGCGACACCAGCTTGACGACCTCGAACCGGAAGCCGCGCCTCACCGGCACGCGGCGGGGCGCGGCAACGTTGTCGGGAGCGGCGGGGGCGTCGGGAGCGTCCGAAGTGAGGACGGCGGTCATCGGGTGGCCTCCTGCGGTGCGCCTTCCGGTGCGGTGACCGGTTCGGCTACTGGTTCATCTGCTGATGCGTCGGCGGGTGCGCCGACCGGTTCCGGTGCTGCCCCGCCCGGACCGGTCAGGGCCAGGAACGCCGCCTCCAGCGGCGAGACCACCGGCGCCAGTTCGCGCAGGGCGACGCCCGCCTTCACCAGCCGCGTCACCAGGTCGTCGAGGGCGGGCGTCAGCGCGCGGACGACGAGCGCCTGCGCCGACTCCGCCGGTTCCGTGGGTTCCGCCGACTCCGCCGGTCCCGTCGGTCCCGTCGGCTCCACGAGGTGGATGCCCGACGTGTCGGCGGCCACGCGACGGGCGGCCGCCGGGTCGGACGTGCGGAGGCGGTAGTCGAGTTCGCGGTTGCCCGCGGCCAGTTCGGCCAGGGGGCCGGAGAAGACGACGCGGCCCGTGGCGAGGAGGGTGACCTCGGAGCAGAGGGCCTCCAGGTCGTCCATCCGGTGGCTCGACAGCACGACGGCGGTACCGGCCGCGGCGAGCCGGGTCAGGACGCGGTGGACGTGCCGTTTGCCCGCCGGATCGAGACCGTTGGCGGGCTCGTCGAGGATCAGCAACCGGGGCTCGGTGAGCAGCGCCGCGGCGAGACCGAGGCGCTGGCGCATGCCGAGGGAGAAGCCCCGGGTGCGGTCGTCGGCGACATCCGTCAGGCCGACCTGGTCGAGCGCGTCGTCGATCGCGGGGGAGCGCGGATCACGGCCGTGCAGCGCGGCGAGCGAGGCGAGGTTCTGCCGTGCGGTGAGGGACGGGTAGAGCCCCGGGCCGTCCACGAACCCGGCGACCCCGGCGGGCGCGGCCAGTCCCCGGCCGACCGGCGCGCCGAGGATCTCCAGGGTGCCGCCGTCCGCGGTGGCCAGCCCGAGCAGCAGCCCGAGCAGCGTCGTCTTGCCGGCGCCGTTCGGCCCGACCAGGCCGTGCACGCGTCCCCGCGCCACCTCCAGATCGATGCCGTCCAGAGCGACGACGTCGCCGAAGTGCCTGGTGATGCCCCGTGCCCGTATGGCGAGCGGTCTGTCCATGAGCCACCCTTCCTGTCGCAAACCCCAAGGACCATAGGGAGCGCATAAGTCACGCACAGAGAAGGTGAGTTGAACGGACCGGGAACGCGAGGTCATCGGAATCTCAAGTACCGAGGGAACCGGACGCGCCGTACCGAAACGGGCACGCGGTCTTGTGGGAGTCGTTGAACTGTGCATGATCTACGCGTATGGCTACGGGCAACGGGACCACTGCGATCACCCTGCGCGGCCTGCGCAAGTCCTTCGGGGACGTACCCGCCGTCGACGGCGTCGAACTGGATGTCGCCGAGGGCGAATTCTTCTCGCTGCTCGGCCCGTCGGGGTCCGGCAAGACGACGGTTCTGCGACTGATCGCCGGGTTCGAGACCCCGACGAGCGGCACGGTCACCCTCGCGGGCGAGGACGTGACCCGCCGCGCGCCCTTCGAGCGCGACGTCACCACCGTCTTCCAGGACTACGCGCTCTTCCCGCACCTGACGGTCGAGCAGAACATCGCCTACGGGCTGAAGGTCCGCGGCGCCTCCCGCAGGGAGCAGGCCGAGCGGGCCCGCGCCGCCCTCGCCTCCGTCCGCCTCGAAGGGTTCGGCGCCCGCAGACCAAGCCAGCTGTCCGGCGGGCAGCGTCAACGCGTCGCCCTGGCAAGGGCGTTGGTGGTCCGGCCGCGGGTCCTGCTGCTCGACGAACCGCTCGGCGCCCTCGATCTGAAGCTGCGCGAACAGATGCAGACCGAGCTGAAGGAACTGCAGCGCGACGCCGGCATCACCTTCGTCCTCGTCACCCACGACCAGGCGGAGGCCCTGGCGCTCAGCGACCGGGTCGCCGTCCTGAACGCCGGACGCGTCGAACAGGTCGGCACCCCGGGGGAGTTGTACGAGTCGCCCGCCTCCGCGTTCGTGGCGTCCTTCGTCGGCACCTCCAACACCCTCACCGGCCGGGCCGCCGAGCTGATCGTGGGGAAACCAGGGACGTTCGGCGTCAGACCGGAGAAGATCCGGGTCCTCGACGCCGACGGGGAGCACGATCGGGCCGACCACAGCGCGGTGCACGGCACCGTCGCCGACGCCGTGTACCTCGGGGACAGCACCCGCGTCGTCGTCGACACCGACGCGGGGGTGCGCTTCGTCGTCGTACGGCAGAACCTGGACACCACCGCCGCCGACGCCCTCGCCCTGCCCGGCAGCCGGGTCCTGCTGCACTGGCACCGACGGCACAACGTCCCACTGAGCCACGCGACTTGAGCGCACCCACGCTCACGCGAATCGACCGAAAGGGAGACCTCGTGCGCGCCAACCGAACCATCCTGACCGCCGTCGCGCTCGGCGGGCTGCTGCTCACCGGCGCCTGCGGCGGCTCGTCCGACGACAAGGCCGACGGCGCGCCCGGCGGCCGGGGCTTCACACCGCCGAAGCTCTCCGCCCCGAAGTCCCTCGGCAAGGCCGAGGGCGAGGTCAACCTGATCGCCTGGGCCGGCTACGCCGAGGACGGCTCGAACGACCCGAAGGCCGACTGGGTCACCCCCTTCGAGAAGCAGACGGGCTGCCAGGTGAACACCAAGGTCGCCGGAACCTCCGACGAGATGGTCAACCTGATGAAGACCGGCCAGTACGACGCCGTCTCCGCCTCCGGCGACGCGTCCCTGCGCCTCATCGCGTCCGGTGACGCCGCCCCCGTCAACACCGGCCTGGTGCCCCACTACCGTGATGTCTTCCCGGGGTTGAAGATGCAGCCCTGGAACTCCGTCAAGAAGGTCGCGTACGGCATCCCGCACGGCCGCGGCGCCAACCTCCTCATGTACCGCACCGACAAGGTCTCGCCCGCCCCCGACAGCTGGAAGGCCGTCTTCGACGACGCGAGCCGCCACCAGGGCAGGGTCACCGCCTACGACTCGCCGATCTACCTCGCCGACGCCGCGCTGTACCTGATGAAGACGCGGCCCGACCTCGGCATCAAGGACCCGTACGCGCTCGACCAGAAGCAGTTCGACGCGTCGGTCGCGCTGCTGAAGAAGCAGAACGGGAACGTCGGCGAGTACTGGAGCGACTACCTGAAGGAGATCTCCGCCTTCAAGAGCGGCGACTCCGTCATCGGCACCAGCTGGCAGGTCATCGTGAACACCGCACAGGCCGAGAAGGCCCCCGTGAAGGCGGTGCTGCCGAAGGAGGGCGCCACCGGCTGGTCCGACACCTGGATGGTCTCCGCGAAGGCCGAGCACCCCAACTGCGCCTACAAATGGCTCGACTGGATCGTCTCGCCGAAGGTGAACGCCCAGGTCGCCGAGTACTTCGGCGAGGCCCCCGCCAACGCGAAGGCGTGCGCCGAGACCGCCGACAAGAACCACTGCGCCGTCTTCCACGCCGACGACGCCGCGTACTGGAAGCAGGTGCACTTCTGGACCACGCCCATCCCGCAGTGCCTCGACGGACGCACCGACGTGACGTGCGTGCCGTACGCGAAGTGGGTGCAGGCGTGGACCGAGATCAAGGGTTGAGGCGCCGGTGACGAAGGCCGCCGGGGTGCTGCACCGCAGCCCCCGGCTCCGGCTGGCCCTGCTGCTCGCGGCGCCCCTGACCTGGCTGGTCGTCGCCTACCTGGGATCCCTCGCGGTCCTTTTCCTGTCCGGCCTGTGGACCACGGACCCGTTCACCTCGGACATCGTGCGCAGCTGGACCCTGGACAACTTCAGGGCGCTGGTCACGACCGACGTGTACCGCCGGGTGGCCCTGCGCAGCATCGGGGTCGCCCTCGCCGTGACCGCGCTGTGCGTGGTCATCGCCTTCCCGATCGCCTTCTACACGGCGCGCGTCGCCCGCCCGCGGTGGCGTCCCCTGCTCGTCGTCGCCCTCCTCACCCCGCTGTGGGCGAGCTACCTGGTGAAGGCGTACGCGTGGCGCGTCATGCTCGCCCGAGGAGGCCTGCTGGACTGGCTGTTGACCCCCTTCGGCCTCGACGGGCCGGGGTACGGGCTCACCGCGACGATCCTCGTCCTGACCTACCTCTGGCTGCCGTACATGATCCTGCCGATCCACGCGGGCCTCGAACGGGTCCCCGACAGCCTCCTCGACGCCTCCGCCGACCTCGGCGCCCGCACCGGGCGCACCCTGCGCACGGTCCTGCTGCCGCTGGTCCTGCCGTCGGTCGCGGCGGGCTCGGTCTTCACGTTCTCGCTCAGCCTCGGCGACTACATCGCCGTGCAGATCGTTGGCGGCAAGACGCAGCTCATCGGCAACCTCGTCTACTCCAACATCACGCTCGACCTGCCGCTGGCGGCGGCCCTCGGCACCGTGCCGGTCGTGGTCATCGTGCTCTACCTGCTGGCGGTGCGCCGCACCGGCGCGCTCAGCAGCCTCTGATCCTCCGAAGCCTTCCGAAGCCTTCCGAAGGGAGACGGCGGTGCACCTGTCCCGCCCCGCGCGCGTCGCGCTCCGCGTCGGCGCCCTGCTCGGCTTCACCGTCCTCTACGTCCCACTGCTCCTCGTCGTCGTCAATTCCCTCAATCCGGACCGGAGTTCGTCCTGGCCGCCGGCCGGGTTCACCGTGCGCTGGTGGCGGGACGCCTGGCACAGCGCGGGCGCCAGGGACGCGCTGTGGACCTCGGTGAAGGCGGGCCTCGGCGCCACCGCCATCGCCCTGGTCCTCGGCACCCTCATCGCCTTCGCGGTCGCCCGGTACCGGTTCTTCGGCCGCGAGGCGATCTCGTTCGCGGTGGTGCTGCCCATCGCGCTGCCCGGCATCATCACGGGCGTCGCCCTCAACACGGCGTTCCGCACGGTCCTCGAACCGCTCGGCATCGGCCTCGGACTCTTCACCGTCGTCGTCGGGCACGCCACGTTCTGCGTCGTGGTCGTCTTCAACAACGTCGCCGCCCGGCTGAACCGGCTGCCCGGCTCGTACGAGGAGGCGGCCATGGACCTGGGCGCGAGCCCGCTGCGCGCGTTCCGCGACATCACGTTCCCGCTGACCCGCTCGGCGCTCGCGGCGGGCGGCCTGCTCGCGTTCGCCCTCTCCTTCGACGAGATCGTGGTGACGACGTTCACCGCGGGCCCCGGCGTCCAGACGCTGCCCGTCTGGATCTTCTCCAACATGGCGCGCCCGCAACAGGCGCCCGTCGTCAACGTGGTGGCGGTCGTCCTCGTCCTGCTCTCGGTGATCCCGGTGTACGCGGCCCAGCGCCTGTCGTCCGACACGGCGGCGGGCAGCCGGGTCTAGGGCGGCCATCGCGGGCGCCGCACAACCGACCCAGGGTGTTAGGTGAGGCTAACCTAAGAGCAGATAAGGTGTGCGCAGCAACCACTTCCGGCGCGGGGCCCACGGGCGCCGCCGGAAGCCCGTAAGGCCTCTCACGACGTCTTACGACCTCTCACGACCTCAGGAGTCGGCTTGTCGCGCGCCACGGAAGTCCTCGCCACCCGCCCGTCCCCGGAACGGGACGCCGGCTACGTGGAGCTGCGCTCGCCGGAGCAGTTGCGCGAGATCCTCGGCGAGCCGCACCCCATCGTGATCGACAAGGTGCACGACCGGCTCGACGACGGGGACCGCGCGTTGATCGCCCGCTCGCCGTTCTGCCTGCTCGCCACCGCGGACGACCGGGGCGACTGCGACGTCTCGCCGCGCGGTGACGGCCCCGGCTTCGCGCACGTCCTCGACCCCGGCACGCTCGCTCTGCCGGACCGGCCCGGCAACCGGCGCGGCGACAGCCTCCACAACGTCCTGCGCAACCCGCGCGCGGGCCTGCTCTTCCTCATACCCGGCGCCAAGGACGTGCTGCGCGTCAACGGCCGGGCGCGCATCCTCACCGACGCCCCGTTCTTCGCGGACATGGCGGTCAAGGGCGTGCCGCCGCAGCTCGCGCTCCTCCTGGAGATCGACGAGATCTATCTCCACTGCCCCCAGTCGCTGCGCCGCTCGGGACTCTGGGACCCGACGTCGTGGGAGAACGGCTAGCCGTTCATGACCCGGGCCATGCCCACCGAGTCGTACGAGGACGTCTCGACGAAGCCGAACTTCGCGTAGAGGTGCTTCGCCGGGCCGTCCGCGATCAGCGAGACGTACGCCGTCGCCGGCGCCCGCCGCTCCAGCTCCTCCGTGAGCGCCGCCATGATCCGCCGTCCGAGGCCCCGGCCCTGGTGGCCGGGGTGCACGCAGATGTCGACGACCTGGAACGCCGTGCCGCCGTCGCCGATGATCCGGCCCATGCCGACCAGCTCCCCGCGGTGCCGGAGCAGGACGCCGTGCCAGGTGTTCGGCAGCGCGATCGCCGCCGCCTCGGGGGACTTGTCGGAGAGTCCGGCGTCCGTGCGCAGCCGCCGGTAGACGTCGACGGACGGGACGCCGGTCTCGATCACGTAAGGGTCACTCTGCTCGCTCATGCCTTACATGATAGAGGAGTGCCGGTCCGCGCTGTCTAGAGTCGGAGGCATGCAGACGATCACGGGGATCCCCGAGGACTGGCCGGTGGACGAGGCCGCGGCGCGCGCCGTGCAGGACGCGCTGCGCGGGCGGGTCGTGGTGGACGAGACCGGGCCGCTGCCCGGCACGGGGACCGTCACCGGGATCGACGTCGCCTACGACGACGAGCGCGACGTCGTCGCCGCGGCCGCGGTCGTCCTGGACGCGGCCACGCTCGACGTCGTGGAGGAGGCGACGGCCGTCGGGCGCGTCGCCTTCCCCTACGTCCCGGGACTGCTGGCGTTCCGGGAGGTCCCGGCGGTGCTCGGCGCCCTCGACGCGCTGCGCACCGACCCGGGCCTGGTGGTCTGCGACGGCTACGGCCTGGCCCACCCGCGCCGCTTCGGCCTCGCCAGCCATCTGGGCGTGCTCACCGGACTGCCCACGATGGGCGTCGCCAAGAACCCGTTCACCTTCGCGCACGGGGAGCTGGGGTCCGAGCGGGCGAGCGCCGCCCCGCTGCGGGACGGCGCGCAGGAGGTCGGCCGCGCCCTGCGCACCCAGAGGGGCGTCAAGCCGGTGTACGTCTCCGTCGGCCACCGCGTCTCGCTGGACAACGCGTGCGCGCACACCCTCGCCCTGACCCCGCGCTACCGCGTCCCGGAGACGACCCGGCGGGCCGACCGCCTGTGCCGGGACGCGCTCGCGGCGGTCAGCGCTCGGCCGCTACCCGGAACGTGATCCCGGCGGCGCGCAGCCGCGCGGTCAGCGCGTCGCCCATCGCCACCGCGGTGGTGACCTGACCCGACGTGACCGGCAGCGGGTCCTGGGCGAGGCACATCGCGGACTCGGCGAGCATCTTCGCGGTCTCCCCGTACCCGGGGTCGCCGCCGGACACCTCGGTGAACACCCGGCGCCCGCCGCCCTCGCCGACGAACCGCACCGAGAACCAGCTCTTCGACCGGCGGGCCTCGTCGGGCCCGTCGCCCGGCTGCACCCGGCCGCCCAGCCAGCGCCGGGCGGGCGGCACCTGGGCGGCGGCGAACAGGGCGCCGACCGCCGCGACCCCGCCCACCGCGACCGGCAGCGACTTCACGGCCGCGTAGTGCCGGTAGCGGAAGTCGGGGCCGTACCGCTCCAGGGCCCGCGCCGAACGCTGCACCACCTGCGGGTCGATCGTCGGCAGCGGCAGCGCCCAGGCCCCGACCTCCTTCGCGAACCGCGGCGCCCCCGTCGGCGCGTACGCGGTGCGCCCCACCAGCCGCGGCTGGTGGCGCCGCCGGTCCCGCTGCGCGGCGAGCATCTGCCGGCCCCGCGCGAACTGGTTCAGGGCGGAGGCGAAGGTGCCGCCCGAGAGCGTGGCGTTCGTGCGGACGAACCCGTCCAGCCGTAGCGGCACGCCTTCCGGCAGCTGCTGCACCGTGAAGTACGCGCCGAGGTCGTGCGGCACCGAGTCGAAGCCGCAGGCGTGGACGATCCGGGCACCCGTCTCGCGCGCGCGGGCGTCGTGCCGCACGTACATGAGGTCCACGAACTCCGGCTCGCCCGTGAGGTCCAGGTAGTCGGTGCCCGCGTCCGCGCACGCCGCGACCAGGCCCTCCCCGTACTCCAGGTACGGACCCACGGTCGACGCCACCACCCGCGCGCGGGAGGCCAGTTCGCGCAGCGAGGCCCGGTCGGCGACGTCCGCGCGCTCCAGCGGGAGTACCGCGCACGCGGGGTCGATGCCGGTGAGCCGCTCGCGCAGCCGCTCCAGCTTCGCCACGTCCCGGCCCGCGACGGCCCAGCGCAGTCCTTCGGGGGCGTGCGCCGCGAGGTACTCGGCGGTGAGCACTCCCACGAAGCCCGTCGCTCCGAACAGCACCACGTCGTACGGCCTGTCCTCGGCCTTGTCCGACCCGTTCATGACACCCCTCACCCTGCTCCCGCGCCGTTGTCGGTGGCCGAGGCTAGCGTGACGAGGTGACGGGGGCGGCAGGGCCCCACGGGACGCGGTCGACATGACCGGTCCGCCCCGCCGGGCCCGGGCTCCGGTCACCCCCGGCCGGAAAATTGGCTAAGCGCTTGCTCGTCAGGGGCTTGTGCCGACTGGAACGTGTTCTTAGCATCGCTGGTGTAACAGTGGTTGTGTCACAGACTTGGGGGCGTGGCGGGATGGCAGTTCCAGGCACGGAGGCACAGGGCGGGCTGCCCGGCGGCCCCCTCGCCGGGGTGCGCGTGGTGGAGCTGGCGGGGATCGGGCCCGGCCCGTTCGCCGCGATGCTCCTCGCCGACCTCGGCGCCGATGTCGTACGCGTCGACCGGCCCGGCGGCGCGGGCCTCGCGATCGACCCGGCGTACGACATCACCAACCGGAACAAGCGGTCGGTGATCGTCGACCTGAAGGCGGCGGACGGGGCCGAGCGGGTGCTGCGCCTCGTCGAGCGCGCCGACGTGCTGATCGAGGGCTACCGGCCGGGCGTCGCCGAGCGGCTCGGCGTCGGGCCCGAGACCTGCCACGCCCGCAACCCGAAGCTCGTCTACGGGCGGATGACCGGCTGGGGCCAGCAGGGCCCGCTCGCCCAGCGCGCCGGTCACGACATCGGGTACATCGCGCTCACCGGCACCCTCGGCATGATCGGCAGGGCGGACGAACCGCCGACCGTCCCCGCGAACCTCGTCGGGGACTACGCGGGCGGCTCCCTCTACCTCGTCGTCGGCATCCTCGCCGCCCTGCACCACGCCCGGGACACCGGCACGGGACAGGTCGTCGACGCCGCCATCGTCGACGGCGCCTCGCACCTCGCCGCGATGATCCACGGCATGCTCGCGGCCGGCGGCTGGCAGGACCGGCGCGGCGCCAACCTGCTGGACGGCGGCTGCCCGTTCTACGGCACGTACGAGACGGCCGACGGCCAGTACATGGCGGTCGGCGCCCTTGAGCAGCAGTTCTACGACGAGTTCATCGAGCTCATGGGCCTCGCGGACAGCGCGCCCGCCCGCAAGGACCTGGCCCGCTGGGGCGAGCTGCGGGACGCCGTCGCCGCCCGCTTCAAGGACCGGACGCGCGACGAGTGGACGGCAGTCTTCGAGGGATCGGACGCCTGCGTGGCCCCGGTCCTCTCGCTGCGCGAGGCGCCCGCCCACCCCCACCTCGCCGCCCGCGGCACCTTCGTCGACCACGGTGGCATCACCCAGCCCGCCCCCGCACCCCGCTTCTCCGGCACCCCGACAGCCGTCCGCTCGGGCCCCGCACGACCCGGCGCCGACACCGCCGACGTGGCCCGCGACTGGGCCGTACCGGAACTGAACGAGCCCACCACGAAAGGCAGTTGATCGCGCGCATGGAGCGACGTCTGTACAGCGCCGAGCACGAGGCGTTCCGCGAGACCGTCCGCACCTTCCTCGCCAAGGAGGTGACCCCGCACTACGACCAGTGGGAGCAGGACGGCATCGTCGCGCGCGAGGCGTGGCTCGCCGCCGGACGCCAGGGCCTGCTCGGGCTCGCCGTTCCCGAGGAGTACGGAGGCGGCGGCGACACCGACTTCCGCTACAGCGCCGTCCTCGCCGAGGAGTTCACCCGCGCCGGCGCGGCGGGACTCGCGATCGGCCTGCACAACGACATCATCGGCCCGTACCTCACCTCCCTGGCCACCGACGAGCAGAAGCGGCGCTGGCTGCCCGGATTCTGCGACGGCTCCCTGATCACCGCGATCGCCATGACCGAGCCCGGCGCCGGATCTGACCTCCAGGGCATCCGCACCTCGGCCGAGGACAAGGGCGACCACTGGCTGCTCAACGGGTCCAAGACGTTCATCTCGAACGGCATCCTCGCCGACCTCGTCGTCGTGGTCGCCAAGACCACCGCGGAGGGCGGCGCCCGCGGCCTGTCCCTGCTGGTCGTCGAGCGCGGCATGGAGGGCTTCGAGCGCGGCCGCAACCTCGACAAGATAGGCCAGAAGGCGCAGGACACGGCCGAATTGTTCTTCCACGACGTACGCGTCCCGAAGGAGAATCTGCTCGGCGAGCTCGACGGCGCGTTCATCCACCTGATGACGAACCTCGCGCAGGAGCGCATGGGCATCGCCGTCGCCGCCATCGCCGCCGCCGAGCACCTGCTGGAGATCACCACGACGTACGTGAAGGAGCGCGAGGCCTTCGGGCGGCCGCTCGCCAAGCTGCAGCACATCCGGTTCGAGATCGCCGAGATGGCCACCGAGTGCGCCGTCACCCGGACGTTCCTGGACCGCTGCATCGAGGACCACTCCGCCGGGACGCTCGACGCCGTGCACGCCTCGATGGCCAAGTGGTGGGCCACCGAACTGCAGAAGCGGGTCGCCGACCGCTGCCTCCAACTGCACGGCGGATACGGCTACATGACGGAGTACCGCGTCGCGAAGGCCTTCACCGACGGACGCATCCAGACCATCTACGGCGGCACGACCGAGATCATGAAGGAGATCATCGGACGCTCGCTGCTCGGCTGACCCCACCCCTGTTCCGCTGCTTTGAAAGGCACTTCCGTGACCACAGACGCGTACGTCTACGACGCGATCCGCACCCCGCGCGGCCGGGGCAAGGCCACCGGCTCCCTGCACGGCACCAAGCCGATCGACCTCGTCGTCGGCCTGATCCACGAGATCCAGGCCCGCTTCCCCGGCCTCGACCCGGCCGCCATCGACGACATCGTGCTCGGCGTCGTCGGCCCGGTCGGCGACCAGGGCTCCGACATCGCCCGCATCGCCGCCATCGCCGCGGGCCTGCCCGACACCGTGGCCGGCGTCCAGGAGAACCGCTTCTGTGCGTCGGGTCTGGAAGCCGTCAACCTGGCCGCGATGAAGGTCCGTTCGGGCTGGGAGGACCTCGTCCTCGCCGGTGGCGTCGAGTCGATGTCGCGGGTGCCGATGGCGTCCGACGGCGGTGCCTGGTTCGCCGACCCGATGACCAACTTCGACACCGGCTTCGTGCCGCAGGGCATCGGCGCCGACCTCATCGCCACCATCGAGGGCTTCTCGCGGCGCGACGTCGACGAGTACGCGGCGCTGTCCCAGGAGCGGGCCGCCGCCGCGGTGAAGGACGGCCGGTTCGAGCGGTCCGTCGTCCCCGTCAAGGACCGCAGCGGCCTGACCGTCCTGGACCACGACGAGTTCCTGCGGCCGGGCACCACCGCGGACTCCCTCGCCAAGCTGAAGCCGTCCTTCAAGGACATCGGCGACCTCGGCGGCTTCGACGCGGTCGCGCTGCAGAAGTACCACTGGGTCGAGAAGATCGACCACGTGCACCACGCGGGCAACTCGTCGGGCATCGTCGACGGCGCCTCGCTCGTCGCCATCGGCTCGCGCGAGGTCGGCGAGCGCTACGACCTCACGCCGCGCGCCCGCGTCGTCTCCGTGGCCGTCTCCGGCTCCGAGCCGACCATCATGCTCACCGGGCCCGCGCCCGCCACCCGCAAGGCCCTCGCCAAGGCGGGCCTGACCATCGACGACATCGACCTCGTCGAGATCAACGAGGCGTTCGCGGCGGTCGTGCTCCGCTTCGTCAAGGACATGGGCCTGTCCCTGGACAAGGTCAACGTCAACGGCGGCGCGATCGCCCTCGGTCACCCGCTGGGCGCGACCGGGGCGATGATCCTGGGCACGCTCGTCGACGAACTCGAGCGCAGGGACCTCCGGTACGGGCTGGCCACGCTGTGCGTCGGCGGAGGCATGGGCATCGCCACGATCGTGGAACGGGTCACCGGCTAGGCGCCGCGGGCGTCCGTTCGTCGCCGACCGCGGCTCCCGTCGTGGCTGGTCGCGCAGTTCCCCGCGCCCCTGAAAGCAGCGGCTCCGCCGCGCTTTCCCCTGATGGAGGTGGCGCACGCAGTGCGCACCTCCAGGGGCGCGGGGAACTGCGCGAGCAACCCACCACGACCCGCGGACGGCCACCGGACCCAGCCGCCCACCCCGACAGCCGCCCACCCCAACCGCCACAGACTTCACGGAGACCGCACCATGACGCAGAGCACGACCATCCGCTGGGAACAGGACGACACCGGCATCGTCACCCTCGTCCTGGACGACCCCAACCAGTCCGCGAACACCATGAACCAGGCGTTCAAGGACTCCATCGCCGCGATCGCCGACCGCGCCGAGGCCGAGCGCGACTCGATCCGCGGCATCATCTACACCTCCGCCAAGAAGACCTTCTTCGCGGGCGGCGACCTCAAGGACATGATGAAGGCGGGCCCCGAGGACGCCCAGGCCGTCTTCGAGACCGGCATCGGCATCAAGAACTCGCTGCGCCGCATCGAGACCCTCGGCAAGCCGGTCGTCGCCGCCATCAACGGCGCCGCGCTCGGCGGCGGCTACGAGATCGCCCTCGCCAGCCACCACCGGATCGCCCTGGACGCCCCCGGCTCCAAGATCGGCCTCCCCGAGGTCACGCTCGGCCTGCTCCCGGCCGGCGGCGGCGTCACCCGCACCGTCCGCCTCATGGGCATCGCCGACGCGCTCCTCAAGGTGCTGCTCCAGGGCACCCAGTACGCCCCCAAGCGCGCCCTGGAGAACGGCCTGGTGCACGAAGTGGCCGCCACCCGCGAGGAGATGATCGAGAAGGCGAAGGCCTTCATCGACGCCAACCCCGAGTCGCAGCAGCCCTGGGACAAGCCCGGCTACCGCATCCCGGGCGGCACCCCGGCCAACCCGAAGTTCGCGGCGAACCTGCCCGCCTTCCCGGCCAACCTGAAGAAGCAGCTGAACGGCGCCCCCTACCCGGCCCCGCGCAACATCCTCGCGGCCGCCGTCGAGGGCTCCCAGGTCGACTTCGAGACCGCGCTGACCATCGAGGCCCGCTACTTCACCGAGCTGGTCACCGGCCAGACCGCGAAGAACATGATCCAGGCGTTCTTCTTCGACCTCCAGGCGGTCAACTCCGGCGCCAACCGCCCCCAGGGCATCGAGCCCCGCAAGGTCCGCAAGGTCGCCGTCCTCGGCGCCGGCATGATGGGCGCCGGCATCGCCTACTCCTGCGCCCGCGCGGGCATCGACGTCGTCCTCAAGGACGTCTCCGCCGAGGCCGCGGTCAAGGGCAAGGCCTACTCGGAGAAGCTGTGCGAGAAGGCGGTGAAGCGCGGCCGCACCACCCAGGAGAAGGCGGACGCGCTGCTCGCCCGCATCACGGCCACCGCCGACCCGCAGGGCGTCGCGGGCTGCGACGCCGTCATCGAGGCCGTCTTCGAGGACCCGTCGCTCAAGCACAAGGTGTTCCAGGAGATCCAGGACATCGTCGAGCCCGACGCGCTGCTGTGCTCCAACACCTCCACGCTGCCGATCACCGTCCTCGCCGAAGGCGTCGAGCGGCAGGCCGACTTCATCGGACTGCACTTCTTCTCGCCGGTCGACAAGATGCCGCTCGTCGAGATCATCAAGGGCGAGCGCACCGGAGACGAGGCGCTGGCCCGCGCCTTCGACCTGGTCCGCCAGATCAACAAGACGCCGATCGTCGTCAACGACTCGCGCGGCTTCTTCACCTCCCGCGTCATCGGGCACTTCATCAACGAGGGCGTCGCGATGGTCGGCGAGGGCATCGAGCCCGCGTCGGTCGAGCAGGCCGCGGGCCAGGCCGGCTACCCGGCGAAGGTCCTCTCCCTGATGGACGAGCTGACCCTGACCCTGCCCCGCAAGATCCGCAACGAGACGAAGGCCGCGATCGTCGAGGCGGGCGGCACCTGGACGGCGCACCCCGCCGAGGGCGTCATCGACCGCATGGTCGACGAGTTCGGGCGCCCCGGCCGCAGCGGCGGCGCGGGCTTCTACGAGTACGGCGAGGACGGCAAGCGCGCCGGGCTCTGGCCGGGCCTGCGCGAGCACTTCACCAAGCCCGGCACGGAGATCCCGTTCAAGGACATGCAGGAGCGCATGCTCTTCTCCGAGGCCCTCGACACGGTCCGGCTCCTGGAGGAGGGCGTCCTGACGTCCGTCGCCGACGCCAACATCGGCTCCATCTTCGGGATCGGGTTCCCCGGCTGGACCGGCGGCGTCCTCCAGTACGTCAACGGCTACGAGGGCGGCCTGCCCGGATTCGTCGCCCGCGCCCGCGAGCTGGCCGAGCGCTACGGCGACCGGTTCCTGCCGCCCGCGCTCCTCGTCGAGAAGGCGGAGAAGGGCGAGACGTTCACCGACGCCCGCTGACCCGGTCCCGGTCCCCGGCGCCGCCACAACTCGGTGGCGGCACCGGGGACCGGCCCGTCACGATGGGGTCATGACCGACCTACCCGCGCGCTGGACCCAGGCGACCGTCTACCCCGACATGTGGGCGGACCCCTCCGACGATCCCCGCAACAACGAGGGCCCGGGCCCCGACGGCGAACTCCCCACCCTGCGGGAGGTCCTGCGGGACTACCGCCTGACGCTGCGCATGAAGTGCGACGGCCTGGACCCGGAGCAGCTGGCCCGCCGCTCGGTCCCGCCCTCGACGATGTCGCTGCTCGGCCTCGTCCGGCACCTCGCCGAGGTGGAGCGGGACTACCGCAACTGGATCGACGACGCCGATCCGCTGCCGAAGCTGTACGGCCGCCGGGACGGCGACTTCGACGGAGCCGTCGCCGACCCGGCCGTGGTCGACGCCGCGTACGCCGACCTGGCGCGCGAACAGGCCGCGACCGACGCCGCGCTGGACGCCCACCCCGATCTCGGCGAGCGCCTCGGCAAGGACGGCATCGCGGTCCGTGAACTGCTCGTCCACCGCGTCGAGGAGTACGCCCGGCACTGCGGCCACGCCGACCTGCTGCGCGAGTGCGTGGACGGCCGGGTGGGCCAGTAGCCCGCCCCGGCCACCGGCCGCGGCCGCTCAGGAGCCGTCAGGACCCGGGAGCCAGTCGCTGAGCGCCTCCTTCAGCGACCGCTGGAAGGAGGTGAGCAGCGCCTGCACCACCAGCGGATGCATGTGCGCGGACAGCGACTTCACCTCCTGCGTCGCCCGCTGCGACACCTCTCCCTGGAACAGCCGGGCCAGCTCCTGCGCGGCGGCCCGGGAGTGCTCGACCAGCACTCCGCGCGCCGCGAGGATCGACTCCAACGACATGGGGACGTCGAGGAGTTGGACGCCGAGCCGCAGCAACCCCACGTCGCAGCGGTACACGTCGCCGTCCCGGGCGACGACGTCCATCGCCGCCAGCCGCGCCACGTCCCCGTCGGCGAGGGGCCGCCCGGCCCGCTGCTCCAGCTCCCGCAGGGTGAGCCGCTCGACCGTGTCCGGGGCCCAGCTCGCCACCACGGCACGGTGGATGGCCAGTTCGTGCGCGCCCAGGCCCGCCGGGAGCTGCTCCAGATACCGCTCGATCGCCGCCAGGGTCATGCCCTGGTGCTGCAGCTCCTCGATCAGCGCGAGGCGCGACAGGTGCTCCTGCCCGTAGTGACCGACCCGGCGCGGTCCGATGACCGGCGGCGGCAGCAGCCCCCGCGTGCTGTAGAAGCGGATGGTGCGGACGGTGACGCCCGCGCGGGCCGCCAGCTCGTCGACGGTCAGCGCGGGGGCCGACGCCGCCCCGGCGTTCTCGGTGTACGTCGTCATCTCCGCCTCGCCGGTCGCTCGCGTCCTCGTACCAATCGGGTTCAACAGTATTGCTGACACACCGATGCTGTGAAAGTCTCCGGCGCAGCCCACGGCGACAGGAGGCGGTCATGACCACGATCCTGCGACTCCCCGGCGAGCCCGCCGAGCTCACCCTCCCCGCTCTGCTGCTGCGCAATGCCGAGGACCATCCGGACCTGCCTGCGCTGTCCTGGCGGACCGGGGAGGGTGAGCTCGGCGGCCCGTGGACCACCCGGACCTGGCGCGAGGTGCGCCGCACGGTCGGCGTCCTCGCCGCCGGGTACGCGGCCCTCGGCGTCCGGCGCGGCGAGCACGTCCTGATGATGCTCGGCAACCGGCCCGAGCACTGGCTCACCGACCTTGCCCTCACCCACCTCGGCGCCGTCCCCGTCACCGTGTACGGCACGGCCGCCCCCGAGCAGATCGCCCACATCGCCCGGCACAGCAGAGCCCGCTTCGCCGTCGTCGAGGGCGCCCGCGAGGTCGCCCTCTGGGAGCCCCTGGCGGCGGACCCGGACGTGCCGCTCGACCGGCTGGTCGTCGTCGAGGCGGCCGCGGCGGGCCCGCACCGCACGTACGGCTCCCTGCACGCCTCGGGCGCCCGCCTGTTCGACCCGGACGCCTTCGAGAAGACGTGGCGGGAGACATCGGCCGACGACCCCCTGACGGTCGTCTACACCTCGGGCACCACCGGCGACCCCAAGGGCGTGCGCATCACGCACCGCAACGTCCTGCTCAACGCCGTCGCCCTGGACGCCGTCGTGGACCTGCCCGACCACGTCGAGCACCTCTGCTACCTCCCCTTCGCCCACATCGCCGAGCGCATGCTCGGCATCTACCTGTCGGTGTTCCGCGCCTCGCACGTCCACCTCTGTGCCGACCCCGGGGTGGTCGCGGCGAGTGCGCGGGAACTGCACCCCGCGCAGTTCTTCGGCGTCCCGCGCGTGTGGGAGAAGCTGGCCGCGGCTTTGCAGGCGGCCCTGTCCGGGCTGCCCGACGAGCAGCGCCGGGCCGTCGAGGACGCCGCCGAGGTGGCCCGCGCACGGGTGGCCCGCCAGGAGCGCGGCGAGCGGCCGGACCCCGAGCTCGAAGCGGCGTACACCAGGGCGAAGCAGGAGGTCCTCGACCCGATCCTGGCCCTCGCCGGCTTCGAGCGGCTGGTGTGGACCGCGAGCGCGTCCGCTCCCATGCCGCTCGACGTCGTACGGTTCTGGGCCGGATTCGGCATCGCGATCATGGACGCGTGGGGGCTCACCGAGACCACCGGGGTCGCCACGACGAACCATCCGGGAGCGTTCCGGCTCGGCTCGGTCGGCCGCCCGCTGGCCGGGGTCGAGGTCAAGATCGCCGCCGACGGCGAGATCCTCGTGCGCGGCGCCACCGTCTTCGACGGCTATCTGCGGGCCGACGGGGGAGTGGACCCGGCCTGCGACGCGGACGGCTGGTTCGCGACCGGCGACATCGGCCGGCTCGACGAGGACGGCTACCTCTGGCTCACCGACCGCAAGAAGGAAATGATCGTCACGTCGACGGGCAAGAACGTCTCGCCCGCCCTCGTCGAGAACGCCCTCAAGGAGCACCCCCTCGTCGGCCAGGCCTTCGCCCACGGAGACGGCCGCTCCTACCTGGTGGCCCTGCTCGTCCTCGACCCGGACACCGCGCCCGCCTGGGCCCGCGCGCACGGCATCGACACCGCCGGGGACATCGCACTCGCCGACCACCCCGCCGTACGGGAAGAGATCGCCCGCGCCGTCGAGAGCGCCAACGCCCGCCTCAACCGCACCGAACAGATCAAGCGCTACCGGGTCCTGACCGGCGAATGGGGCCCCGAGACCGGGGAGTTGACCCCCTCGCTCAAACTGCGCCGCCGCGTGGTCAGAGAACGGTACGCGGCGGAGCTCGACTCCCTATACGCCTAACTCGGTGGCCTGTACAGAGGTTTCCGGAGATATCCCGCCATGTGAGAAGCGCCGCTATGTGATCTCCGCCACCGCGTGTCCGGTGATCTCTGGGGGAAGGTGCACCGTCGGTCCGCGCGCTGTCAGGGGTGTCGCGGGCCACTGCACATCCGGACCCCGGTGACCCCCACGTCGCCGGGCACCACAGAGTGGACACCCCCACGTGAGCAAGGACGCCGTCAACACGGCTCCGGACGCATCCCGCACGGATGCGTCCCAGGCGCCCGCCGACGCGGGCGACGCCGGTTACAGCAAGGACCTCAAGGCCCGCCACGTCAACATGATCGCGATCGGTGGCGCGATCGGCACCGGACTCTTCCTGGGCGCCGGCGGCCGCCTCCACTCGGCGGGCCCCGCGCTCGCCGTCGCGTACCTCGTCTGCGGAATCTTCGCCTTCTTCGTCGTACGGGCCCTCGGCGAGATGGTGCTCTACCGCCCGTCGTCCGGCTCGTTCGTGTCGTACGCGCGGGAGTTCCTCGGCGAGAAGGGCGCCTACGTCGCCGGCTGGATGTACTTCCTCAACTGGTCGACGACCGGCATCGCCGACATCACCGCCATCGCGCTCTACACGCACTACTGGAGCTTCTTCACGAGCATCCCGCAGTGGGTGCTCGCGCTGATCGCCCTCGCGGTGGTCCTCGTCGTCAACATGATCTCGGTGAAGATCTTCGGCGAGATGGAGTTCTGGTTCGCGATCATCAAGGTCGCCGCGCTGGTGGCCTTCATGTTCATCGGCATCTTCCTGCTGGTGACCCAGCACGACGTCGGCGGCCAGACCCCCGGCCTGAGCGTCATCACGGACAACGGCGGCTTCCTGCCGCACGGCATGATGCCCGTCGTCATCGTGATGCAGGGCGTCGTCTTCGCGTACGCGTCCCTGGAACTGGTCGGCGTCGCCGCCGGCGAGACCGCCGAGCCGCACAAGGTCGTGCCGCGCGCCGTGAACTCCATCATGTGGCGCGTGGGCCTCTTCTACGTCGGCTCGGTCGTCCTGCTCGCCCTGCTGCTGCCCGGCGCGGTGTACTCCGCCGACGAGAGCCCCTTCGTGACGGTCCTCTCCAAGATCGGCGTCCCGGCGGCCGGTGACGTGATGAACCTGGTGGTCCTCACGGCGGCCATGTCGTCGCTCAACTCCGGCCTCTACTCCACCGGCCGCATCCTGCGCTCCATGGCGATGGCGGGCTCCGCGCCCAGGTTCACCGCGCGGATGAACCGCAGCCAGGTCCCCTACGGCGGCATCCTGCTCACCGCGGGCGTCGGCGTCCTGGGCGTCGTGCTCAACAGCCTCGTCCCGAGCCAGGCCTTCGAGATCGTCCTGAACGTGGCGTCCCTCGGCATCATCAGCACCTGGATCATCATCATGATCTGCCACCTGGCGTTCGTCAGGCGGGCGAAGGAAGGCCTCGTCCGGCGCCCGGACTTCAAGCTCCCCGGCAGCGGCGTCACCGAGTACGTCACGATCGCCTTCCTCCTCGCCGTCCTCGCCCTGATGTGGAAGGACCCCGACGTCGGCCGCAAGACGCTGTACCTGATCCCGCTCGTCGCGGCGATGCTCGTCCTCGGCTGGTTCGGCGTCCGCCGCAGGGTGGAGCGCCAGGCCACGGACGAGCTGACGAAGGTGGCCGACGGGCAGTAGTGCCGGGCCCTCCGCCACGGGGCCGTTGTCAGTGGCGGCCCCTACGGTGGCGTCATGTCGGAGATCACGTACGTCCGGGGTGACGCCACCGTTCCGTCGGGCAAGGGCCCGCGCCTCATCGTCCACGTCTGCAACGACATCGGGGGCTGGGGCAAGGGCTTCGTGCTCGCCCTGTCGCGCCGCTGGCCCGAGCCGGAGAAGGCCTACCGCCGCTGGCACCGGGAGCGCGCCACGAACGACTTCGGGCTCGGCGCCGTCCAGTTCGTCCAGGTCGAGTCGTACCTGTGGGTGGCGAACCTGGTCGGCCAGCGCGGCATCCGGACGGGCAGCAAGGGCGTCCCCGTCCGGTACGAGGCGATCGCCGCAGGCCTGACGACGGTGGCGGCGAAAGCCGCCGAACTGGGCGCCTCCGTCCACATGCCGCGCATCGGGTGCGGGCTCGCCGGCGGGAAGTGGCCGCGGGTGGAGCCGCTCGTCACCGAGCGGCTCGTGGCCCGGGGAATATCGGTGACCGTGTACGACCACGGGGACTGAGCGGACCCGGCGGTGCGTGCCGCGGTGACCCGTGCGTCCTCGCGGAACCGGACGTACCGTGGCAGCCGATCGTCCGAAGGGCGCTGCCGGGACGGTGAGTTGAGGCGCGTGCCGCGCGGGTAGGACACAGGCATGGCGCTGGTTCCGTGGGACGTGCACCTCAAGACGGGTCAACTGGCCGTGTTCGCGGCCATGGCGGCGACGGCCCTCGTCACCTCCGTGCGGTGGCGGCCCCGAAGCGGTGGGAGGACGGCCGGGCCGGTCCCCGAACCATCCCCGCCCGTGCCGTTGCGGACACCGGTCGTGCCGACCCACCCCACCCCCGCAGACCCCCAACACGCGGCGGCGGTGACGGACTTGTGCACCTGCGTGGCCGAGCTCGCCTCCGACCTGGCGCAGCGCTACGGGGGCACGTACTAGGCACCCGGTCCCTCGGGTCGCTGCCGGCCGCACCCGCGTCGCATACTGGGCCTCAGGCACCAGCAGGCCCACGCGTACCACGGGAAGCGGCATGAGAGAGCACGACCCGGACCCGCCACCGCCCCCGCCGGGCGGCATCCTCTGGGACACGGCGGGCGACGTCCGCTCCCTGCTGGCGCTGCCCGCCGCGTTCGTCCTCCAGGTCGCCCACCCCGCGGTCGGCGCGGGCGTCGACGACCACTCGGTGTTCCGCACGGACCCGTGGGGCAGGGGCGAGCGCTCCCTGACCTCCGTCCTGCTCTGGGTCTACGGAGGAGAGGCCGCGGCCGAGGAGGGCCGCCGGCTGCGCCGCGTCCACCGCACGATCCGGGGCACGGACCCGCACGGCCGCCGCTACCACGCGCTCACCCCCGCGTACTACGCGTGGGTGCACGCCACCGGCTATCCCGTCGCCCGCTACGCCCGCCGCTACTTCGCCCGCCCCTTCACCGCCGAGGAGGACGAGCGGTTCTACGCGGAGTGGCTGATGGTCGGCCGGATCCTCGGCATCCACGACCGGGACATGCCGCGGACGACGGCCGAGTTCTGGCCCTACTACCGCAAGGTCCTGGCGCAGGAGATCGGCCGGAACCCGGTCGTCGACGAACTGACCGCCAGGGACCGGCCGATCCCACCGCCGTCCGACCGGCTCGCCGTGCGCCTGGTGTGGCCCGTCGTACGACCGGTACTGAGCCGCGCCCTGAGCTTCCTGTCGACCGGTCTGCTCCCGCCGGAGGCCCGCGCGGCGCTCGACCTCCGGTGGACACCGGGTCAGGAACGCCGCCTGCGCCTGTTCGCGGCGGTCGTCCGGGGCGTGGTGCCGCACCTCCCCGAACGCCTCCGCTACCTCCCGCTCGCCCGTCGCGCACGAGCGGCCGAGCGTCTGCCCTGACCGGCGCGTCGGCCTCTGCGGGCCGGTGGGGCTCCTCGCGCAGTTCCCCGCGCCCCTGGAGGCCTGCGGCCTCCTGGAGGCGCACGGAGTGCGCCTTTCAGGGGCGCGGGGAACTGCGCGACCAGCCCCCACGCACCCGCGGACACCACCCCACCGAACGCGGCAGACGCATCAGTGCTCCCCGTGCACCCCGTTCGTCGCGGCGATCTTCCGCCACGACGCGGGCCGCTCCGGAACCCCGGCCGAGCGGAGCGCAGGCGCCTCGGGCCGCACCGGCTGGTACAGCCACGTGTCGAACAGCCCGCCCAACCGCTTGCCGGACACCTTCTCCGCGTACCCCACGAAGTCGGAGACCTTCGCGTTGCCGTACGCGTGCTGCTGCGGCCACCCCTTCAGGATCGCGAAGAACTTCTTGTCGCCGACCGCGTTGCGCAGCGCCTGGATGGCCAGCGCCCCCCGGTCGTACACGGCGATGTCGAACTGGTTCTCCGCCCCGGGGTCACCCGGCTTCACCGTCCAGAACGCGTCGTCCGCCGGGTGCTGCGCGTACACGTAGTCCGCGAGCTCCTGCGCGGTGCCCTCGCCCTCCTTCTCGGACCAGAGCCACTGGCTGTAGCGGGCGAAGCCCTCGTTGATCCAGATGTCCTTCCAGTCGTCGACGGAGACGCTGTCGCCGTACCACTGGTGGGCGAGCTCGTGGACGACGACCGACACGTTCGACCCGTTGGCGAACTGCTTCGGCGAGTAGAACGGCCGCGTCTGCGTCTCCAGGGCGAACGACGACGGCACGTTCGGCACGTACCCGCCGAGCGCGTCGAAGGGGTAGGGCCCGTAGACCGACTCCAGCCACTCCGCGACCTCGGTGGTGCGCTCGACGCTGGCCTTCGCCGCGCCCTCGTTCGCGCCGAGGTCCTTGCTGTACGCGTTGATGACGGGCAGACCGTCCGCGGTCCTGTCGGTGGTGATGTCGAACTTGCCGACCGCGAGGGTCGCCAGGTACGTGGCCTGCGGCTTGCTGGAGCGCCAGTTGAAGCGGGTCCAGCCCAGCTTCGAACTCTGCGACTGGAGCGTCCCGTTGGAGATCGCCTGGGTGCCGTCCGGCACCGCGACCGACACGTCGTACGTGGCCTTGTCGCGCGGGTGGTCGTTCGACGGGAACCACCAGGCCGCCGACTCCGGCTCGTTGGCGAACACGGCGCCGTCCGGGGTGCGCTGCGGGGACGTGAAGCCCCACAGCTTCACCTCGGACGGCTTGCCCGCGTACTTCACCACGACCGTGAAGGGCGTGCCCTTGGGCAGCCCGGCGGCGGGCGTCACCTCCAGCTCCTGCACCCCGGACCTGGCGAACGCCGCCTTCCTGCCGTTCACCCTGACCTCGCTCGCGGTGAGCCCGAAGTCGAGGTCGAAGCGCGAGAGGTCCTGCGTGGAGGAGGCGAGGATCGTCGCCGTGCCCTCCAGCAGGTCCGTCTTCGGCTGGTACGTCAGCCGCAGGTCGTAGTGGGAGACGTCGTAGCCGCCGTTCCCGTACGTCGGGTAGTAGGGATCGCCGATGCCCGAGGCCCCAGGCTGGAAGTCGGCCGCCGATGCCGGGATCGCCAGCACGAGGGAGGCCGCGAGTGCGCCGGGGGCGATGAATCTGCGGTACACGGAAACTCCAAGTCGTCGGAACAGGACGGTGACTGATCTCGTCCGCGAGCCTATTCAGCACCGCACGCCCCGGTCATGTCCATGGCCGCAGCTGTCACACGATCGCCATTCGGCCGACATGTGCCTTTCCGCCCCACGGGCCTGTCGTTCCTCGCTACGGCCCTCTGTCGCGCGGGAGTTGACCCGTGTACCTTCCGCGCCATGCCGATACCTGCCAGACGCACCCACCGCCTCTGGAGAACGTTCGCAGCGACGGCCACCGCCGCCCTGCTGGCCGTTCTCGTCGTACCCGGCGCCGCCGTCCACGCGGCCACCCCCTCCGAGTCGCAGCCCGTCTACTCCTACGAGAACGCGATCCGCGAGTCCGTCTGGGTCGACACCCGGATCGACGGGGACGACGACGGGAAGACCGACCGGGTCGCCGTCGACATCGTCCGCCCCCGCGAACCCGCCGCGCAGGGCCGCAAGATCCCGGTGATCATGGACGCCAGCCCGTACTACTCCTGCTGCGGGCGCGGCAACGAGAGCCAGCTGAAGACGTACGACGCCGCCGGGAACGTCGTCCAGATGCCGCTCTACTACGACAACTACTTCGTGCCCCGCGGCTACGCCTTCGTCGGCGTCGACCTCGCGGGCACCAACCGCTCCGACGGCTGCGTCGACGTCGGCGGCCGCTCCGACATCCAGTCGGGCAAGGCCGTCGTCGACTGGCTGAACGGACGCGCCAAGGGCTACACCACCCGCACCGGCACCGAACGCGCCGAGGCGAGCTGGACCAACGGCCGCACCGGCATGATCGGCAAGAGCTACGACGGCACGATCGCCAACGGAGTCGCCGCCACCGGCGTCGAGGGCCTGGAGACGATCGTCCCGATCGGCGGGATCTCCTCCTGGTACGACTACTACTTCCAGCAGGGCGCCCCGCTCTACGACTCGGGCCCCGAGTGGCTGTCCGACTACGTGGAGAGCCCCGAGGCCCGCGCCCGCTGCGCCGCCGTCCAGCAGCAACTGGTCGACGAGGCGCCCCGCAGCGGTGACGTCACCGGCCTCTGGGAGGACCGCGACTACGTCAAGGACGCCGGCAAGGTCCGCGCCAGCGTCTTCGTCGTCCACGGCATGCAGGACCTGAACGTCCGCGCCAAGCACTTCGGCCAGTGGTGGGAGGCGCTCGCCAAGAACGGCGTCGACCGCAAGATCTGGCTCTCGCAGACCGGGCACGTCGACCCGTTCGACTACCGCCGCGGCGCCTGGGTCGACACCCTGCACCGCTGGTTCGACCACGAACTCCTCGGCTACGACAACGGCATCGACCGCGAGCCGATGGCCGACATCGAGCGCACCCCCGACCACTGGACGACCGACAAGGTCTGGCCGCCGCGCACCACCGCCACCACCGCGCTGCGCCCGGGCCAGGGCGACCGGGCCGGCGTCGGCACGCTCGGCCTCAAGAAGGGCTCCGGCACCGAGACGTTCACCGACGACCCGGCGCTGAGCGAGACCGACTGGGCCGCCCAGATCGACACCGGGACGCCCGGCAAGGCCGGCTTCATCAGCCGCCCGCTCGGCAAGGACCTGCGGCTGTCCGGCTCCTCGAAGGTCACGGTCACCGCGACCCCGACGACCGCCACCGCCCACCTGAGCGCCGTCCTCGTCGACCTCGGACCCGCCACGATCCGCGACTACTCGGGCGCGGGCGAAGGCATCACGACGCTCACCGACCGCAGCTGCTGGGGCCCCGGCACCGCCGGTGACAGCTCCTGCTTCAAGAACACGCGGACCGCGACCACCGACGTCGACGCGACGGTGTTCAGCCGCGGCTGGGCCGACCTCGGCACGTACGCGAACCCGGACAAGGGCCGCCCGCTGACCCCCGGCAAGCCCTACACGCTGACGATCTCGCTGGCGGCCGCCGACCACGTCGTACCCAAGGGCCACCGGCTCGCCCTGATCGTCGCGGGCACCGACAAGGACCTCATCGACCCGCCGTCGACGAAGCCGACCCTGACGCTCGACCTGTCCCGCTCCGCGGCCCGCGTGCCCGTCGTCGGCGGAGCCGGCGCCTTCGCCGCGGCCACCGCCGGCGCTCACTCCGCCGCCCCCCGCTCGACCGGGGCCGACGGCGTGAGCCCGTTCCGCCAGGACCGCCCCGTCCCGGGAGGCAGCACCCGATGACCCCGCGTCTTCGCACGATCGCCCTGGCCACCGCCGCGGCGGCGATCGCCGCGCCCCTGGTGGCGACGGCCCCCGCCCAGGCGACCTCGACCGTCCCGCGCACCGGCTTCGAGCAGACGAACGGCGCCCGCTGGACCAGCCAGCCCGAGGAGCAGCGGCTCCTCGCGGCCGTCGACAAGGCCTCCGACCGCGTCGCCGTGTCGACCATCGGCACGACGAAGCAGAACCGCCCCGTCCAGCTCGTCCGGATCGGAGCACACCGCACCGCGAACACGGTGCTGCTGATCTGCAGCCAGCACGGCAACGAGCCGTCCGGGCGCGAGGCGTGCCTCACCGAGATCCGCGACCTCGCGTACGCCAAGGACAGGGCGACCCAGCGGTTCCTGTCCCGCACGACCCTGCTGGTCGTGCCCACCGCCAACCCCGACGGCCGGGCCGCCGACACCCGCGGCAACTCCGACGGCATCGACGTCAACCGCGACCACCTCGCCCTCCAGACGGCCGAGGCGCGGGCGATGGCGGCCGTCGTCCGCGACCGGAAGCCCGACGTCATCTACGACCTGCACGAGTACGGGGCCACCCCGCAGTACTACGACAAGGACCTCTTCGACCTCTGGCCGCGCAACCTCAACACCGACGCCAAGGTCCACGACGAGGCCGAGACCCTGTCCGAGGGCTACGTCCGCCCGGCCGCGAACGGCTCCGGCTACTCCACGGGCACGTACGGCATCTGGACCGACCCGGTCACCGGTGACCCGATCAAGCAGACCGCGGGCGACGGGCAGGAGCGCATCCTGCGCAACATGTCCGGCGTCAAGCACGCGCTCGGCCTGCTCATCGAGAGCCGTGTCGACCCCGGCACCCCGGCCGAGGAGGCCGACGAGGCGCTGAACAACCGGCGCCGCCGCGACTCCCAACTGGCGGCGCTCGGCGGCCTGTTCTCGTTCACCGGGGAGCGGCTCGGCCGGATCGAGGCCGCGACCTCGGCGGCCCGCGCCGCCGGGTTCCGGGACACCGGGCCGATCTACGTCGGCGGCGCCGACAACGACCCCGCCGAACCCGCCGACACGATCCAGGACCCGCCCTGCGGCTACCGCCTCACCCAGGCCCAGTACGCCGAGTTCAAGGACGAGTTGGATCTGCACGGCATCACCGTCCGGAAGTCGGGCAGCGGAGCCTATGTGCCGCTGCGGCAGTCCGCGCGGGCGCTCGTCGCGCTGCTCCTCGACGGCCGCGCTCCGTACCACGTGACGGAAGGGGAGCCCGACACCAGCTGCTGAACGGGTGTGAGGCGCGTCAGGTGTGGTAGGCCGTAAAGGGTGACAACCCCTCAGAAACCACCCACCGACGCGCCCGTCCCCGACGAGGGCGCAACCGGCGGCCGGAGCCCCGCCACGGACCGGATCGTGTTCGGCGTCACCGCCGTGCTCACCCTGGCCTTCGTGGTCTGGGGCTCCGTCGCCACCGACAACCTGGAGAGCGTCTCCACCCGGCTCCTCAACGGTCTGATCCACAACGGTGGTTGGGCGTTCATGCTCGCCGCCAGCGGCTTCGTCGTGTTCGCCCTCTGGCTGGCCGTCAGCCGCTACGGGAAGATCACCCTCGGCAAGGAGGGCGAGGAGCCGGAGTTCCGCACGGTCTCGTGGGTCGCCATGATGTTCAGCGCCGGCATGGGCATCGGGCTCATGTTCTACGGAGTGAGCGAGCCGCTGGCGCACTTCACGACGCCGCCGCCCGGTACGGAACCGGCGGACGCCGCGGAAGCCATGGAGACGGCCATGGCGACCACGCTCTTCCACTGGACGCTGCACCCGTGGGCGATCTACGCGGTCGTCGGACTCGCCATCGCCTACAGCACCTTCCGCCGCCGCCGACGGCAGACCATCTCCTCCGTCTTCGTCCCGCTCATCGGCGAGGAGCGCGCGCACGGCGCGTGGGGCCGGGTCATCGACATCATCGCGATCTTCGCGACGCTGTTCGGCTCGGCCGCGTCACTCGGGCTCGGCGCGCTGCAGATCGGCTCCGGCTTCGAGGTCCTGAACTGGATGGACGACGCGAACACCGGTCTGCTCGTCGCGATCATCGCGGTCCTCACCGTCGCGTTCGTCGCCTCCGCCGTCTCCGGGGTGGAGAAGGGCATCCAGTGGCTGTCGAACACCAACATGGTGCTCGCCCTGATCCTGGCCGTCTTCGTCTTCATCGCCGGACCCACGATCATCGTCCTCGACCTGCTGCCGACCTCCCTCGGCGCCTACCTCGGTGACCTGCCCCAGCTCATCGGCCGCACCGAGGCCTCCAGCGGCAAGGGCGTCGCCGACTGGCTCGGCAGCTGGACGGTCTTCTACTGGGCGTGGTGGATCTCCTGGACGCCCTTCGTCGGCATGTTCATCGCGCGCATCAGCCGCGGCCGCACGATCCGCCAGTTCGTCGGCGGCGTCATCCTCGTGCCGTCGACGGTCAGCCTGCTCTGGTTCGCGATCTTCGGCGGTACGGCGATGAAGATGCAGGAGCGCGGGCAGCTGGGCCACGCCACCACTCCGGAGGCCCAACTCTTCGGTGTCCTCCACGAGTTCCCCATCGCGACGGCGACCAGCCTCCTCGTGATGATCCTGGTGGGCATCTTCTTCGTGTCGGGCGCCGACGCGGCCTCCATCGTGATGGGCACCCTCTCGCAGAAGGGCGCGCTCGAACCGGGCCGCTTCGTGGTCATCTTCTGGGGCGTGGTGACCGGTGCGGTGGCCGCGGTGATGCTCCTCATCGGCGACGGCTCGGACAACGCCCTCACGGGCCTGCAGAACCTGACGATCCTCGTCGCGGCGCCCTTCACCCTCGTCATGATCGGCATGTGCGTGGCCCTCATGCGCGACCTGCGCCAGGACCCGCTGATCGTCCGCGGGAACATGGGCATCGAGGTCGTCGAGGCGGCCGTCGTCGCGGGCCACGAGAAGTACGGCGGCGAGTTCGAGATCCGGATCGGCCCCGGCGACAGCCTGGAGACGGAGGGCGACCCCATCGGCGTCCACTTGGTCGAGCCGGGCACGGCCCAGGACCCCGAATCCCCCCAGAACGAAGACACCCCCCACAACCACTCCTGACCCCCCACTGGCAGGGGCCCACCCCAGCCCCTGCCCCCCACTCCAGCCCCTGCCCCTGCCCCCCACCCCACCCCGTACGACCTCCCCCCGCCTCCAACCTCCGCCCCGCCCCCGCCTTGGGCAATCTGCCGCCTGGGGCGGCAGGGTGGGCAAGGCGGCCCCCGGTGCCGCGCAACGCCGCACAGGGCCCGGGCCACGCCGCCCCTTCAGGACCTCCGGTGCAGCGCACCAGCACCCGGGCCCGGGCCACGCCGCAACCTCAGGACCCCCGGTGCAGCGCACCAGCACCGAGGCCCGGGCCACACCCCCGCACCAGCCCCCCGGCTCAGGCCCCCGCGACCAACCCGGCCACCTCCTCCGCACACCCCCAAGCCACCGTCACCCCGGCACCCCCATGCCCATAGTTGTGCACCAGCAAGCGCCCACCCGCCCCCACGTCCCGCCCCACCCGCACCACACCCCGCGCGGGCCGCAACCCCACCCGATGCCCCAGCACCCGCGCCCCCGCGATCTCCGGCCGCACCACCGCACACCGCGCCACGATCGACTCCGCCACGCCGGGATCCGGCACCAACGACCACGCGCCGTCCTCCGCCGTACCGCCCAGGATCAGCCCGCCCGGCTGGGGGAAGTAGTACGTGGTGGCGTCGGACGCCGGATCGGCCGCCGTGTACCAGTCCCGTACGCCCGGGTTCTCCACCACCACGAGCTGCCCCCGCACCGGCCGCACCGCAGGATCCGGCACCAGCTCCCGCGCCCCGAGCCCCGTACAGTTCACGACGACCGGCGCGCACGCGAACGCCTCGTCGAGCGAGCCGACCTCCCGCACCTCCACCGGCACCCCGGCCGCCGCCAACTCGCCCCGCAGCCACGCCAGATGCGCCGGCATGTCGAGCAGCGGCAGCCGCGCCGCGAGCCCCCGGTCCGTCTCGCGCAGCCCGGCCACCTCCCCGGCCCACGCCCCGAGCCCGGCAAGCCGGGTGTCCGCGTGCACGCCGTCGACCATCCGTACGCCGGTCTCCTCCGGACGGCCCGCCCACTCCTCGTAGCGCCGCAGCGACCGCACCGGCCACGGACCCACCCGCTCCACCGGATCGATCCGGTACGGCCACCACAACGCCCCCGCGACGGCCGAGGTGGTCCGCTCGGCCGGTTCCCGCGACCACACCCTCACCCGCCGGCCGTGCTCCGCCAGCACCAGGGCGGTCGACAGGCCGATGACCCCGCCGCCGATCACGATCACGTCACCGCTCGCATCACTGTCCACGCCCGGACGGTAGCGGAATGTGTCATGCCGTGCTCAACAAGGGTGTCGGGTGGGGATACTCACACCATGTCTGCCGAGTACGCGACCTTCGGCCTGGCACCGGCGATGCGCGCCGGTGGAGTTCTCGCCAACGGTGACTACCAAGTCCACCGGGACTTCGTGGACTTCATCGTCGACGGGCGCCCGCTGCTGTTCCAGCTCTCCGACCTCGACGCGGTCTCCCCGCTGGCCGCCGACATCCCGCCCGCCATCTTCACCGACCACGTCAGGAGCCTGCTCCTGGAGGCCGACGCGCCCCTCGCGCAGGGCCGCTACGTCATCTACGGCTGCCCCGAGTGCGAGGGCCTGGAGTGCGGCGCCGTCACCGCCGTCATCGAGCGGTCCGGCGACGACTTCGTCTGGCGCGACTTCGCCTGGCAGACCGACGACCACGCCGACCTGGAGCTCAACGGCTACCACGGCATCGGCCCGTTCCGCTTCCGCGGCACCGAGTACCGCGCCGCCCTCGGCCAGTTGCTCACCGGCCCCACCGAACCGGCCGCCCGCCGCCGGGTGCTGCTCATCGGCGCCCGCGTCGCCGTCCTCGCGAAACTCGCCGCCGCGCTGCGCACCATCGGCATCGGCGCGGACATCACCCACGACGCCGCCGGCGTGCCCCCGGAGGAACTGCGGGCGTACGGTGCCGTCGCCTTCGGCCGCGCCGTCGACGAGACCCAACGGGACGCCGTGCGCCGGGCGTTCGAGCGGGCCGGTGCCGAGGTGGCGTACGTCGACGGACTCGCCCCGATCATCCCCCTCCTGGTCGCCCAGATCGAGGCGGCCCTCGACCGCAGCCCCCGGGAACGGCGCCGTCTGACCCGGCTCGTCGCCGCCGACGGCGAGGCGGGCATCGAGGTCACCTCCACCTGCCGCGTCCAGCTCACCGCCTACCGCCTCGACCGCCTCTACCGCGCCCACGTCCACGACGTCTTCGACGAGGTCCTCGACCCCGGCAAGCACCGAATTCCGCTCGACAACAAGGCGACCAAGGGGGAATCCTTCCTCGTGGCACGCACCACCGGGAGCGTGCTGGTGGCGCCGATGGCGCGCTGACCCACCCTGCCCCTGTCCCTGACCGGCCCCGGCGAGCCGCTGATCGCCGTACGACGATGCATCCTGCCGAGACCGTGAGGCGTGCCTCCACGGGCCGATGAGCCCGCGGATCCGCCCCCGCACCCCCGACGAACTGCGCCGGGCCCGCCGAAACCGCGCCCACTCCTGCTGGGACCACCTGTACGCGGCCCCGCTGTGGCCGCTGCACGGCGCCAACCTGGGCACGCTCGCCCGCACCTGCGACGCGGTCGGCGCGTGCCTGACCGTGCCCCGCTTCCCGTGGGTGCCGGAGGCGCTGGCGCGCGGCAACACGCTGCGCCGCCCGCTGTGCACGCACTGGACCGGCGACCCCCTGGGGTGGCTGGGCCGGCAGCGGGAGCGCGGCGCCCGGATCGTCGGCGTGGAACTCGCCGACGAGGCCGTCCGCCTCGCCGACCTGCCCACCGCCCGCGAGCCGACCGTCGTCGTCCTCGGCCACGAACAGTCCGGGATCCCGCCGGAGGCGCTCGACCTCCTCGACGTCTGCGTGGAGATCCCGATGGTCGGCCACGGCGCCAGCCTCAACGTCGCCGTCGCGGGTTCCCTCGTCCTCTACAAGCTCGCCGGTCTGCTCTGAAACCGGCGCCGACTAGGATCGACGCCCTGATGACTGCCACTCTCGTAGCCAAGAACCTCGCCGCCGGTCACGGCGACCGCTCGCTCTTCTCCGGCCTCGACCTCGTCGTCGCCCCCGGTGACGTGATCGGGCTCGTCGGTGCCAACGGAGCCGGGAAATCCACCCTGCTCCGCCTCCTCGCGGGCCTCGCCACCCCGGAGGAGGGCGAGCTGCGGCTCTCCCCGCCGACCGCGGCCGTCGGCCACCTCCCGCAGGAGCCCGACCGCCGCCCCGGCGAGACGATCCGGGAGTTCCTGGCCCGCCGCACCGGCGTGGCCGAGGCCCAGCGCGTCATGGACGAGGCCACCCAGGGCCTGGTCGACGGCGCACCGGGCGCCGACGACGCGTACGCCACGAGTCTGGACCGCTGGCTGCACCTGGGCGGCGCCGACCTCGACGAACGCGCCGAGGAGGTCGCCGAGCAGCTGGGCCTCACCGTCGGCCTCGACCAGACGATGACGTCGCTGTCCGGCGGCCAGGCTGCGCGGGCGGGCCTCGCGTCGCTGCTGCTGTCCCGCTACGACGTCTTCCTCCTGGACGAGCCCACGAACGACCTCGACCTGGACGGTCTGGAGCGCCTGGAGTCGTTCGTCCGCGGACTGCGCGCGGGCACCGTCGTCGTCAGCCACGACCGCGAGTTTCTCACCCGCACCGTCACCAAGGTCCTCGAACTCGACCTCGCGCAGCAGCAGATCAACCTCTACGGAGGCGGCTACGACGCCTACCTGGAGGAGCGCGAGGTCGCCCGGCGGCACGCCCGCGACGAGTACGAGGAGTACGCGGACAAGAAGTCGGCGCTCGAAGGACGCGCCCAGATGCAGCGCTCCTGGATGGACAAGGGCGTCAAGAACGCGCGGCGCAAGGCGACGGACAACGACAAGATCGGCCGCAAGTTCCGCAGCGAGTCCAGCGAGAAGCAGGCCGCCAAGGCCCGTCAGACGCAGCGCATGATCGAGCGCCTCGACGTGGTCGAGGAGCCCCGCAAGGAGTGGGAGCTGCGCATGGAGATCGCGGCGGCCCCGCGCTCCGGCGCCGTGGTCGCCTCCCTGCGCGACGCCGAACTGCGCCGCGGGGACTTCCGCTTCGGGCCGGTCACCCTCCAGATCGACTGGGCCGACCGCGTCGCGATCACCGGGGCGAACGGCTCGGGCAAGTCGACGCTCCTCGGCGCCCTGCTCGGCCGGCTCCCGCTCGACGACGGCCACGCGACGCTCGGTTCGGGCGTCGTGGTCGGCGAGGTCGACCAGGCCCGCGCCCTGTTCCACGGCCCGGAGGCCCTGCTCGACGCGTTCTGCGCGGCGGTCCCCGACACGGAACCCGCCGAGGTCCGCACGCTGCTCGCCAAGTTCGGCCTCAAGGCGGACCACGTACTGCGCCCCGCGGCAACGCTCTCACCCGGCGAACGCACCCGGGCCGCCCTCGCGCTCCTCCAGGGCCGGGGCGTCAACCTCCTGGTCCTCGACGAGCCGACGAACCACCTGGACCTCCCGGCGATCGAACAGCTCGAATCGGCCATGGAGTCCTACGAGGGCACCCTCCTTCTGGTCACCCACGACCGCAGAATGCTGAACGCGGTCCGCACGACGAGGCGCTTCGAGGTGGCAGAGGGAAAGGTGACGGAACTCTAGCCCGAGCCCAGGACGAGGGCGCCCCTTCAGGGGCGCGGGGAACTGCGCGACCGGCCACGACCGGCCCGCAGCTCCCCGCGAGACATCAGCCCCTACGGCGCCTAGGCCAGCCCCGCCTTGCGCAACGCATCGGCCATGGCCGAGTTCGCCGCGGCCGGAGCGGACCGCGGCCGACCGCCACCGCCCCCACCGGAACCGCCGGATCCACCGGACCCGCCGGAACCACCCCGGCGGGACTTCTGCTGCGGCGGCTTCCGGTCCCGGTCACCACCACGGCCCCGGCCACCGTCACGCTCGCCCTGCCCGCGCTGCCCCCGCTGACCGCCGGAGGCGGCGTCGTCGTCGAGCCGCAGCGTCAGCGAGATCCGCTTGCGCGGCACGTCGATGTCGAGGACCTTCACCTTGACGATGTCGCCGGGCTTCACCACGTCGCGCGGGTCCTTCACGAACGTCCGCGACAGCGCCGACACATGGGCCAGCCCGTCCTGGTGCACACCGATGTCGATGAACGCCCCGAAGGCGGCGACGTTCGTCACCACGCCCTCCAGGACCATCCCCGACTCCAGGTCGGAGATCTTCTCGACGCCCTCCTTGAAGGTGGCCGTCTTGAAGGCGGGCCGCGGGTCGCGCCCCGGCTTCTCCAGCTCCTTCAGGATGTCCGTCACGGTCGGCAGACCGAACGTGTCGTCCACGTAGTCCGCCGCCTTGAGCGAGCGCAGCGTCCCCGTGTCGCCGATCAGCGAACCGACCTCGCCCCCGGTCGACGTGGCCATCCGCCGCACCACGGGATACGCCTCGGGGTGCACGGACGACGCGTCCAGCGGGTCGTCGCCGCCCCGGATCCGCAGGAAGCCCGCGCACTGCTCGTACGCCTTCGGGCCGAGCCGGGCGACGTCCTTGAGGCCCTTGCGGTTGCCGAACGGGCCGTTGGCGTCGCGGTGCGCCACGATGTTCTCCGCGAGGCCCGCGCCGATGCCCGACACGCGCGCGAGGAGCGGCGCGGAGGCGGTGTTCACATCGACGCCCACCCCGTTCACACAGTCCTCGACCACCGCGTCCAGCGAACGGGACAGCTTCACCTCGCTCAGGTCGTGCTGGTACTGCCCGACGCCGATCGACTTCGGGTCGATCTTCACCAGCTCGGCCAGCGGGTCCTGGAGGCGCCGCGCGATGGACACGGCGCCGCGCAGCGACACGTCCATGTCCGGCAGCTCCTGCGAGGCGAACGCGGAGGCCGAGTACACGGACGCGCCCGCCTCGGACACCATCACCTTGGTGAGCTTCAACTCCGGGTGCTTGGAGATGAGTTCACCGGCGAGCTTGTCGGTCTCGCGCGACGCCGTGCCGTTGCCGATCGCGATCAGGTCGACCGCGTGCTCCTTGGAGAGCCGCGCCAGCTTGGCGATCGCCTCGTCCCAGCGGTTCGCCGGGACGTGCGGGTGGATGACGTCGGTCGCCACGACCTTGCCCGTCGCGTCGACGACCGCCACCTTCACGCCCGTACGGAAACCGGGGTCCAGGCCCAGCGTCGCGCGCGTGCCCGCGGGGGCGGCGAGCAGCAGGTCCCGCAGGTTCGCCGCGAACACCTTCACCGCCTCGTCCTCGGCGGCCGTGCGCAGCCGCAGCCGCAGGTCGATGCCGAGGTGCACGAGGATGCGGGTGCGCCAGGCCCAACGGACCGTGTCCTGCAGCCACTTGTCGCCCGGACGCCCCTGGTTCCTGATCCCGAACCGGTCGGCCACGATCGGCTCGTACGAGGACGTGGCGGACGTGGCGGACGTGGACCCGGACGTCTCGTCGGCCGGCTCCTCCGGCTCCAGGACGAGCTCCAGGACGTCCTCCTTCTCGCCGCGCAGCATCGCCAGGACGCGGTGCGAGGGAAGCTCCTTGAAGGGCTCCGCGAAGTCGAAGTAGTCGGCGAACTTGGCGCCCGCCTCCTCCTTGCCCGACTTCACCTTCGCCGCGAGCCGCCCGCGCACCCACATGCGCTCGCGCAGCTCACCGATCAGGTCGGCGTCCTCGGAGAACCGCTCGGTGAGGATGGCCCGCGCGCCGTCGAGCGCGGCCTGCGGGTCCGCGACGCCCTTGTCGGCGTCGACGAACGCGGCCGCGGCGGCCTGGGGGTCGACCGTCGGATCGCCGAGCAGCCCCTCCGCCAGCGGTTCGAGGCCCGCCTCGCGGGCGATCTGCGCCTTCGTCCGCCGCTTCGGCTTGAACGGCAGATAGATGTCCTCCAGGCGCGCCTTGGTGTCGGCGGCGCGGATCTGCGCTGCCAGCTCCTCGGTCAGCTTGCCCTGCTCGCGCACCGAGTCGAGGACGGCGGCGCGCCGCTCCTCCAGCTCGCGCAGGTACCGCAGCCGCTCCTCCAGGGTGCGCAGCTGGGCGTCGTCGAGCGACTCCGTCGCCTCCTTGCGGTAACGAGCGATGAAGGGCACCGTCGAACCGCCGTCAAGGAGGTCGACGGCAGCCTTCACCTGCCGCTCCCGTACGCCGAGTTCTTCGGCAATCCTGCCTTCGATGGACCCAACAGTGGGTGTCGCCACGATCCCGTACCGCCTATGTCGACTGAGGTTGCGCGGCAATTGTGGCAGGTGACACCGACAACGGGGGATCAGGGCGCTGACCGGGTCACCCGCGCCGGGCACCGCGCCCCGCCGTGCTCAGACGTGCTCAGACGTCAGGCGGCCTTGCCGATCAGATCGGCGGGGAACGCCCCGTTCTCCAGCGCCGCCCCGATGAACCCGGCGGCCAGCTCGGTGAGCCGGGCCACGCCGTCCTCGCCGAGGTGCTCGTACGGAGCGAGGTCCATGGCGTCCGTGCGCGTCTCGATCTCGGCGCGCAGCCGGACGCCCTCCTCGGTGAGCGTCAACTCCTCGTCGGCGGCGAGGAGTCCACGGGCGCGCAGCCGGCCGGCCGCCGCGTCGTACTCGTCCCGGCTCCAGCCGCGCGTGGCGAGCAGGAACTTCGGGGCCATGCCCTTGCCGGTCGCGACGTGGCTGACCAGGGCCTCCACCGGGTCGAGTCCCGCGGCCAGCAGCGCGGCGAGGTGGCCGTCGCCGCGGTGCTCGCGCAGCAGGGTCGCGGCGTGCCAGTACGCCATGTGCGGCGCCTCGGGGACCGGGAGGTCGGCGTGGGCCGCGTACAGCGGCCGGGCGTGCCGGGTGCACGCCTCGGTCGCGCGCAGGGCGAGTTCGGCGGCCTCGGCCATCTCCTTGGAGGCGAGCACCTCGTCGCCGAGCAGCCGGCGCAGCGTCGCGTCCACGGCACGCGCGCGTGCCGCGAGGACGGTCTCCGGGGACGCGGCCTTCCACACCTCGGGCACGTGCCGCGCGACCAGGTCGTGCTTGAAGTTGTAGAAGGTGGCCGTGACCGTGCCGGCTCCGACGGCGCCCATCGGGGCCGACCGCACCGCGAGGTAGGCGGCGCTGCGGTCCGGCACGCCGACCGCGGCCAGTTCTCTGCCCAGGTCGGGCGAGAAGTAGTGCGTCGAGTGGAACGGGTTGAGCACGTGGTGACAGCGGCGGGCGTCACGAAGGCGCGGGTCAGGAGTCATGCCCGCACGTTACCGACCGGTTGGTACGGCTGGCGACGCGGGGGACCCGACCATGGCAGGAAAGGAGGGGAACTCGTCATTGCGGCCATGGCGGCACCGGTCGAAGAATGAGGTCATGCCGCCACGCACCGTCCTGGTCCTCCTCTTCGACGACGTCCAGAGCCTCGACGTCACCGGCCCCGTCGAGGTGTTCGCGGGAGCGGGGCCGGCCACCGGCGCCGCCGGGTACCGGGTCCGCACGGCCTCCCTGGACGGGGGCGCGGTGCGCACGTCGAGCGGACTGACGCTGGTGCCCGACCACGCCCTGGCGGACGCCCCCGCCCCGCACACCCTGCTCGTCCCCGGCGGCCAGGGCACGCGCACCCCCGACCCCCGGCTGGTCGACTGGCTGCGCACGGCCGCCCCGCGCGCCGAGCGGATCGTCTCGGTCTGCACCGGCGCCATCCTGCTGGCCCGCGCGGGCCTCCTCGACGGCCGCCGGGCCACGACCCACTGGGCGTACTGCGCCAAGCTGGCGCAGGACCACCCGGAGATCGAGGTCGACCCCGACCCCATCTACGTACGCGACGGGAACGTGGCCACGTCCGCCGGCGTCACCGCGGGCATCGACCTCGCCCTCGCGCTCGTGGAGGAGGACCACGGCAGGGACACGGCCCTCACCATCGCCCGCCACCTCGTCGTCTTCCTCCGCCGCCCGGGCAACCAGGCCCAGTTCAGCGCCCAGCTCGCCGCCCAGACAGCCCGCCGCGAGCCGCTCCGCGAGGTCCAGCAGTGGATCACCGAGCACCCCGGCGACGACCTGTCGGTGGACTCCCTGGCGGCCCGCGCCCGCCTCTCGCCCCGGCACTTCGCCCGCGCCTTCCAGTCCGAGACCGGCCTGACCCCCGGCAAGTACGTGGAGCGCGTCCGGGTGGAACACGCCCGCCGGCTCCTGGAGGACACCACGGACGGCGTGGAGGAGATCTCCCGGTCCACCGGCTACGGCACCCCGGAAGCGATGCGCCGCGCCTTCCTCAAGACCCTCGGCACGTCACCGGCGGAGTACCGCCGCCGGTTCCACGCGCCGCGCGCCACCCTCTGACCGTCCGACCACGGAAATCCAGCTGACCGTCCGACCATGGAAGGGAACTCCATGCAGATCGCCGTCGTCCTCTTCGACCGCTTCACCGCCCTCGACGCCGTCGGCCCCTACGAGACCCTCGGGCGCCTGCCCGACGCCGAACTCGTCTTCGTCGCCGAGGAGCGCGGACCGGTGCGCAGCGACACCGGCACGCTCGCGCTCGTCGCCGACCGGGACCTCGCCGAGGTGCCGCACCCGGACATCGTGATCGTCCCCGGCGGCCCCGGCCAGACCCCGCAGATGGAGAACGAGGCACTTCTTGCCTGGCTGCGCGAGGCCGACGCGCACAGCACCTGGACGACGTCCGTGTGCACCGGATCGCTGCTGCTGGCCGCCGCGGGACTGCTCGCGGGCCGCCGCGCCACCTCGCACTGGCTGGCCCTGGACTTCCTGAAGCAGTTCGGCGCGGAGCCGACGGGCGAGCGCGTCGTCATCGACGGCAAGTACGTCACCGCGGCCGGGGTGTCGTCCGGCATCGACATGGGGCTGACCCTGCTCGGCCGGATCGCGGGCGACGAGCACGCCCAGGCCGTGCAACTGCTGACCGAGTACGACCCGCAGCCGCCCTACGACGCGGGCTCCCCGCAGAAGGCGCCCGCCCACCTCGTCGAGGAGTTCCGGGCCAAGAGCCGCTTCGTCCTGACGTGACGGGGAGCGGGGTCACACGGTCCAGGTGAAGTCCGGGACCCGGCGCTCCAGGAAGGCGGCGACACCCTCCGCGGTGTCGCCGCTGCCGCGCGCCTGCTCGGCCCAGTACGCGTCCCGGTCCGTGCGCCCGGCCGCGAACTCCTTCGCCGCCGCCTGCGTCAGCTGCGAGCGGGCGGCGAGCACCCGGGTGAACTCGGCGACCCGCTTGTCCAGCTCGGCCCCGGCCCACACCTCGTCCACGAACCCGGACCGCAGCGCCCGCTCCGTGTCGATCAACTCGCCCGAGAACAAGAGGTACTTGGCGGTCGCCGGGCCCACCAGCGAGGCGAGCCGCCGGGTCGACGACGCCGGGTAGACGATGCCGAGCTTGGCCGGGGTCACCCCGAACAGGGCGCCCTCGGCGGCGAACCGCAGATCGCAGGCGGCCGCCAACTGGCTGCCGCCGCCCACGCAGTAGCCGCGCACCACGGCGAGCGTCGGTTTCGGGAACGCCGCGAGCGCCTCCTCGGCCGCCACCGCGAGCCCCTGCGCCGCACCGGTTCTGAGCGTCGAGATGTCGGCGCCCGCGCAGAACGTCGCACCGGCCCCGGTGAGCACCACGACCCGCACCGCCGGATCCGCCGCGAGCCCCGCGAGCAGCGGCGGCAGCGCGGCCCACATGGCGTCGGTCATGGCGTTGCGCTTGGCCGGATGGTCGATGACGACGGTGGCGACCCCGTCCGCGACGGAGTACGTGATCTGGGGCGGCGGCAGCTCGGACATGCGCCGGATGCTATCCGCCCCGGGCGAACGTACGATCGGGAAGGGGGTGCCGACAGGACGGGAGGCGCCCATGCCCGAAGCACAGAGCAAGAAACTGCGGCGCGGCCTCGGCTGGCTCGCCCTGCTCGGCGGGCTGCTCGTGCTCGCCGGTCTGGTCGGCCTGGCCTACACCGCGTTCGCCACCCTGACGTCGATGCTGCTCTTCGGCTGGCTGCTGCTGATCGGCGGGCTCGTCGGCCTGCTGCACGCGATCCAGTCGCGCGGCACCAGCTTCTTCTGGCTCGCGGTCGTGGTCGCCGCCCTGAACCTCGCGGCCGGTGTCGTCGTGATCCGCCACCCCGAGGGCACCGCCGAGGCCCTCACCATGTTCGCGGCCCTGCTCTTCCTCACCGGTGGTGTGTTCCGGCTCGTGGGCGGACTCGTCGTGCGGGGGCCGCAGTTCGGCTGGACGCTGGTGCAGGGCGCGTTCGGCATCCTGCTCGGCGTGCTGGTCCTGGGCAACTGGCCGGAGTCCAGCCGGTACGTCCTGGGCTGCTTCTTCTCGCTCGCCCTGCTCTTCGACGGCCTGGGCCTGCTGGCCATGGGCCTCGGCGGCCGGCGCATCGTCCACCTCGTAGAACAAGCTGAAGAGCCGCCGAAAGAGGAACAACTGGGGCAGGACCGGTCGCAGGGCTGACCTGGTCATACGGCAGCGGTCAAAATCCGTCGATACTCGCTGACTTCTGGTCAGTCATCCGGTCCGGACCAGCTGATTCCCAACACTCGAAGGGTGGTGACAATCGAGCGCAAGGGCGGCGACCGGACGATGAGCGAGCACGGGAGCGTGCCCCCCGATCAGCCATCGGGCGGGCCGTTGCCGTACGAGGGGGTCTGGCGGTTCACCGCCCAGGCGATCGACGCCTCCGTGCCGCAGGCCAGGCGGGCGGTGCGCGAACTGCTCGCCCGGCAGGGCGTGCCCGCCTCCGACGACCTGGTGCACGGACTGCTCGTGATCGTCTCCGAACTCGTCACGAACGCGGTGAAGCACGCCGCCCTGCTCTCGCCGATGCTCGCCGTGGAGGTCGCGGTCGGGGCGGAGTGGGTGCGGGTCTCCGTGGAGGACGAACACCCCTACCGCCCCACGGCGCTGGAGGCCACCAGCGGCCAGACGGGCGGCCGCGGTCTGCTGCTCGTCCGGGAGATCACCGGTGAGGCGGGCGGCGTCTGCGACGTCGAGCACACCGCGAGCGGGGGCAAGGTGATCTGGGCCGCCCTGCCCCTCAAGCCCGCGAGCGTCTGAGCGCTCGGCTACCAGCCCGCGCCGGGACCGGTCAGCTCCCTGACCGCGGGGCGCGCGGCATCCAGGACGGTCATGAACCACGCGGAGAACGGGTCCTTCGCGTGCCGCTCGGCCAGCTCGCCCGCCGTCACGAACGCCGTCTCGCCGACCTCCTCCGGGTCCGGGGCGAGCGGCGCCTGCACCATGCCCACGAAGAGGTGGTTGAACTCCTGCTCCACCAGGCCCGACGCCGGGTCCGGGTGGTTGTAGCGCACGGTGCCGGCCTCCGCCATCAGCGACGGCGAGACGCCCAGCTCCTCGAAGGTGCGCCGGGCCGCGGCGGCGAACGGCGCCTCACTCGGGTACGGGTGCCCGCAGCAGGTGTTCGACCAGACGCCGGGGGAGTGGTACTTGCCGAGCGCCCGCTGCTGGAGCAGGAGCCGGCCCTGCTCGTCGAAGAGGAACACCGAGAACGCTCTGTGCAGCTGCCCCGGCGGCTGGTGGGCCGCGAGCTTCTCCGCGGTGCCGATCGTCCTGCCGTCCTCGTCGACGAGTTCCAGCAAGATCGCTTCTCCGGTGCCGTTCGACGAGCTGTTCGCCGCGGTGGCAGGTGTGGTCGGCATACCCATCCTTCGCTTCGGTCCTCGAGCCCCAAGTCTGCCGTACAGAACGGACAGTCTTCGCACGGCCGCGCACCCCTGGCATGTCCCGCCCGGCCGCGCGGCCGGGCGGGACCACCGTAGGCGCCGGTCAGACGCCGAACGGGGCCGGGTAGGAGATCGTGCCCCGCGGGACCTGCCAGGAACCGCCGCCGGAGTCCAGCACGAGCGCCATCATCGCCTCGTCCGGTACCTCGAAGGAGGGCCTGATGCCGTACGCCGAGGCGGGCGTGAAGCCGAACCTCGGGTAGTACTCGGGGTGGCCGAGAACCAGGACGAGTCGCTCCCCGCGTGTGCGTGCCGCGTCCAGCACCGCGCGTACGACGGCCGATCCGGCGCCCGTGCGCTGGTACTCCGGACGTACGGCACAGGGGGCGAGGGCGGCCGCGGGCCGTCCGTCCACGGTGCAGCGGGTGATCAGCGCGTGTGCCACGACACTGCCGTCCGGCGCCTCGGCGACGTACGACAGTCCTTCCAGCCACGCGTCCTCGTCGAGCCGCAGGGCGTCCACGAGGTCGGCCTCGGCCGCGGTCGGGAAAGCGGTGGCATTGACCTTGTGCACGGCCGCGCGGTCGGCGGCCGTCTCGGGTCGGGTGGTCCACCCGTCCGTGGGACGGGGAACGGAATCATGTACGACGTTGTCGTCGGTCAACGTGATGAGCCTTTGAGTGAAGGGGCCCGGCCGGCGAGAGGTCGCTCAGCCGAAGACGGCCCGGGACGTGGGGATGCACCTGTCGCTGCGCACGGCAGCGGTCACCGCGACGACAGTCATCAACCCACCTCCTCAAAGATCAATGGCCAAGGTAGCACGGAACGTGATCAGTGGCACAGCCTCTCCTCGTGCTCCGCATGCCCGCTCGGCTCCAGCTGGAAGGTGCAGTGGGTGACGTCGAAGTGGTCGCCGAGGCAGCCCTGCAGCTCGTGCAGCATCTTCTCGTTGCCGATCGCGCTCAGTACGTCCGGGCTGACGACCACGTGCGCGGAGAGCACCGGCATGCCCGAGGTGATCGTCCAGGCGTGCAGGTCGTGCACGTCCTCGACGCCCGGCAGCGCCAGTATGTGGGACCTGACCTCCGCCATGTCGACGCCCTTGGGCGCCGATTCGAGGAGCACGTTCAGGGTCTCGCGCAGCAGCTTCACCGTGCGCGGCACGATCATGAGGCCGATGACGATCGAGGCGATCGGGTCGGCGGCCTGCCAGCCCGTGGTCAGGATGATCACGGCCGAGACGAGCACCGCCACCGATCCGAGCGCGTCCGCGGCCACCTCCAGGAAGGCGCCGCGCACGTTCAGGCTCTCCTGCTGGCCCTTCACGAGGAGCGACAGCGAGATCATGTTCGCGGTCAGGCCGATCAGGCCGTAGACGATCGTCAGCCCGCCCGCCGTCTCGGCCGGCTCCATGAACCGCTGGATCGCCTCGTACAGGACGTAGCCGCCGACGCCGAGCAGCAGCAGACAGTTGGCCAGCGCGGCCAGGATCTCGGCGCGCGCGAAACCGAAGGTGCGCTGTTCGCTCGCCGGGCGGTTCGCGAAGTGGATCGCGAGCAGCGCCATCGCGAGTCCGAGCGCGTCCGTCGCCATGTGCGCCGCGTCCGCGATCAGGGCGAGCGAGTCGGCCACGACCCCGCCGACGATCTCCACCACCATCACGGTCAGCGTGATGCCGAGCGCGATCCGCAGCCGCCCCCTGTGAGCGGCGGCCGCCGTCCCGGTCGTGGGCCCGTGCCCGTGGTCGTGGCTGTGTCCGGCCCCCATCGAAACCGCCCTCCGTATCGGTTCGCCGTGCCGCCCCGGTCCAGGGCGGCGATCACAGTGAACTACGGGGAGGGGGTATCTGCAAACACTGCACTGAACACCGTTGTCATGTGCCCTGACCTGCGGAAACGAACGCTTCCATGAACGTCTGCGAGTCCGCAGGTCAGGGCGCTTCGACGATCAGCGGGACGCCGCTTCCGGGTGCCGCAGACACCAGCCCGCCCAGGCCGACCCGACCATGTCGCGTACCCCGCGGCTCGCCGTCCAGCCGAGCTCCTTCTCGGCCAGCGCCGAGGAGCCGACCGCGCGCGGCGCGTCCCCGGGCCGCCGCGGTTCGACGATCGCGGGCGTCCGGTCCCCGGTCACCTCGGCGATCACGTCGACCAGCTCGCGCACCGAGACGCCCCGGCCCGTGCCGATGTTCAGGGTCAGGTCGCCGCCGGCGTCCGGCCGGGCCAGCCGGCGGGCCGCCGCGAGGTGCGCCTCGGCGAGGTCGCAGACGTGCACGTAGTCGCGCACGCAGGTGCCGTCCTCGGTCGGGTAGTCGTCGCCGAAGATCCGCGGGGCCTCGCCCCGGGTCAGCCGGTCGAAGACCATCGGCACGATGTTGAAGACGCCGGTGTCCGCGAGCGCGGGCTCGGCGGCGCCGGCCACGTTGAAGTACCGCAGGCAGACGGTCGCCATCCCGTGCGCCTGCCCGGCCGCCCGCACCAGCCACTCGCCCGCCAGCTTGGTCTCGCCGTACGGGTTCACGGGCGCGCACGGCGTGGACTCGGTGATGAGGTCGGTGACGGGGATGTCGGGGTTCCCGTAGACCGCGGCCGACGACGAGAACACGAAGCGCCGCACGCCCGCCGCGGCGACGGCCTCCAGGAGCGTGGCGAGACCGCCGACGTTCTCCCGGTAGTAGAGCTCGGGCCTCGCCACCGATTCGCCGACCTGCTTGTGCGCGGCGAGGTGCACGACACCGGTCACCGCGTGCTCGGCGCAGACCCGGCGGACCAGATCGGCGTCCAGGGCCGAGCCGCGCACCAGCGGGATGCCGGCCGGCAGCCGGTCCGGCACCCCGGACGTGACGTTGTCGAGGACGACGACGCGCTCCCCGGCGCCCGCCATCGCGCGTGCCACGTGTGCCCCGATGTATCCGGCTCCGCCGGTGATCAGCCAACTCATGACGCACCACCCTAAGCGGGCCGGGGCCGGTCGCTGGTTTGTGGCCCGGGGCCTTGATCGACAATGATGAACGGGCGGTCCCGCCCACGCAGACCGTGTGGGACAGGGGTCAATCGGGCCGTAAACGGGCGGTGAACGTCCGCTTCTCATCATCCGATAGCCTCTGCCGACATGCCGCCCGGCCGCCTCCGTCGGACCAGGGCATCCCGTCATGCATGAGCCCGGCGCGCTCGCGTCGGCACCCGAGGAGTGAGTTCGTCTGTCGACCGCCATCGTCACCGGTCAGCCGGTGCCCGGGTCGTCCCTGGAGGGCGATCTGCGGGCACTCGGCTTCGACGTGCGGCTCGCCCCGGGCGCCGCGGACGCCGAAGCGGCGCTCGCCGCCGTCCCGGGCGACCAGCGGGTCGCGCTCGTCGACGCCGCCTTCGTGGGCCACGTCCACGCCCTGCGGCTCGGCCTCACCGACCCCCGCTTCCACGCCTCGGCGATCCCCGGCGCGACGACCGTGCTGCCCTCCGCCCGCCCGGCCCTGAACCGCGCGGTCGAGGAGGCCGGCACCGGCCCCGACGCCGTGGCCAAGAGCATCGAGGCGGCCGGCACCGATGTGCACCGCCCCGAGCTCGGTGAGCTCGTCGCCGCGGTGCCCGCCGACCCGCAGGCCCGCAACGAGGCCCGGCAGGCCGTCGCCGCCGTCGACGACGAGGCGATCCGGCTGCGCACGGCGGTCAAGGCGCGGGACGGCTTCTTCACGACGTACTGCATCAGCCCGTACTCCCGCTACATCGCGCGCTGGTGCGCACGGCGCGGTCTGACCCCGAACCAGGTCACCACCGCGTCGCTGCTCACCGCGCTGATCGCGGCGGGCTGCGCGGCCACCGGCACCCGGCCCGGCTTCGTCGCCGCCGGTCTGCTGCTGCTCTTCTCCTTCGTCCTGGACTGCACGGACGGGCAGCTCGCCCGCTACTCCCTGCAGTACTCGACGCTCGGCGCCTGGCTCGACGCGACCTTCGACCGCGCCAAGGAGTACGCGTACTACGCGGGCCTCGCGCTCGGCGCGGCGAACGCGAACGGTGACGACGTGTGGGCCCTGGCCCTCGGCGCGATGGTCCTGCAGACCTGCCGCCACGTCGTCGACTTCTCCTTCAACGAGGCGAACCACGACGCGAGCGCACTGGGCGAACTGGCCGGGGCCAGCCCCACCGCCGCCCTCTCGGACAAGCTCGACAGCGTCGGCTGGACGGTCTGGGTGCGCCGGATGATAGTGCTGCCGATCGGCGAACGCTGGGCGCTGATCGCGATCCTCACCGCGCTGACCACCCCGCGCATCACCTTCGTCGTCCTGCTCATCGGCTGTGCGCTGGCCGCCTGCTACACCACCGCGGGGCGCCTGCTCCGCTCGCTGACCCGCAAGGCCCGCCGCACCGACCGGGCCGCCCAGGCCCTCGCCGACCTCGCCGACTCCGGCCCGATCGCCCGGGCCGTCGCGAAGACCGGCAAGGGCGTCATGGCCCCCGTCGTCGCCGCCCTCGGCGGCGTGGTCGTCGTCACTGTGAGTGCTCTCACGGACGTCGGCAGCGGCTGGCCGATCGTGGCCGCGCTCGTGTACTGCGTCACGTCGGGCCTCGCCGTCGCCCGCCCCCTGAAGGGCGCGCTCGACTGGCTCGTTCCCCCTCTGTTCCGGGCCTCCGAGTACCTGACGATCCTGGTCCTCGCGGCCCGCTCGGAGGTGAACGGGGCCTTGCCCGCGGCTTTCGGGCTGGTGGCCGCCGTCGCCTACCATCACTACGACACGGTGTACCGCATTCGCGGCGGCACCGGAGCGCCCCCGCACTGGCTGGTGCGGGCGATCGGCGGGCACGAAGGCAGAACGCTGGTGGTCACGGTGCTGGCCGCGCTGTTCACAAACACAGATTTCACCGTCGCGCTCACGGTCTGCGCCGTGCTCGTGGCACTTGTGGTGCTCGCCGAGAGCATCCGCTTCTGGGTCTCTGCTGGAGCACCCGCCGTACACGATGAAGGAGAACCCGCATGATCGGCCTCGTCCTGGCCGCCGGCGCCGGCAGCCGGCTCCGCCCCTACACCGAGACGCTTCCCAAGGCGCTCGTGCCCGTAGTGGGCGAGGGAACCGAGAACGAGCTCTCCGTCCTCGACCTCACCCTGAAGAACTTCGCCGAGATCGGCCTCACCGAGGTCGGCATCATCGTCGGCTACCGCAAGGAGGTCGTCTACGAGCGCAAGGCGGCGCTCGAGGCGAAGTACGGCCTGAAGCTGACGCTGATCGAGAACGACATCGCCGAGAAGTGGAACAACGCCTACTCCCTGTGGTGCGGCCGCGACGCGATCAAGCACTCGGTGATCCTCGCCAACGGCGACACCGTGCACCCGGTCTCCGTCGAGAAGACGCTGCTGGCCGCCCGTGGTGACGGCAAGAAGATCATCCTCGCCCTCGACACGGTGAAGAACCTGGGCGAGGAAGAGATGAAGGTCGTCGTGGACCCCGAGACGGGCGTCCGCAAGATCACGAAGCTGATGGACCCGGCCGAGGCGACCGGCGAGTACATCGGCGTCACCCTCATCGAGGGCGAGGCCGCCGACGAGCTGGCCGACGCCCTGAAGGCGACGTACGAGCGCGACCCGCAGCTGTACTACGAGGACGGCTACCAGGAGCTCGTGAACCGCGGCTTCAAGGTCGACGTCGCGCCCATCGGCGACGTCCCGTGGGTCGAGATCGACAACCACGACGACCTGGCCAAGGGGCGGGAGATCGCGTGCCAGTACTGACGAGGCTCATTCCCTCGCCGGTCGTCGTCGACATCCGGCCGGGGGCGCTCGACGACCTGGCCAAGGTCCTCGCCGACCAGAGGATCTCGTCGTCCACGGGGCGCCTGGCCATCGCGATCAGTGGTGGTTCGGGCGCCGCCCTGCGCGCCCGTCTCGAGCCCTCGCTGCCCCGCGCCGACTGGTTCGAGGTCGGCGGCGGCACGCTCGACGACGCCATCAAGCTCGCCGACGAGGTCAAGAAGGCGGGGCGCTACGACGCCATCGTCGGCCTCGGCGGCGGCAAGATCATCGACTGCGGCAAGTTCGCCGCGGCCCGGGTGGGACTGCCGCTGGTCGCCGTCGCGACGAACCTGTCGCACGACGGCCTGTGCTCCCCGGTCGCGACCCTCGACAACGACGCGGGCCGCGGCAGCTACGGTGTGCCGAACCCGATCGCCGTCGTGATCGACCTCGACATCATCCGTGAGGCACCGGTCCGCTTCGTGCGCTCCGGCATCGGCGACGCCCTGTCCAACATCTCCGCGGTCGCGGACTGGGAGCTCGCCGCCCGTGAGCGCGGCGAGGACATCGACGGGCTCGCGGCCGCCATGGCCCGCCAGGCCGGCGAGGCCGTCATGCGGCACCCGGGCGGCGTCGGCGACGACGGCTTCCTCCAGGTGCTCGCCGAGGGCCTGGTCCTCACCGGCATCGCCATGTCCGTGTCGGGCGACTCCCGGCCGGCCTCCGGCGCCTGCCACGAGATCAACCACGCCTTCGACCTCCTCCACCCCAAGCGCGCCGCCAGCCACGGCGAGCAGTGCGGCCTGGGCGCGGCGTTCGCGATGCACCTGCGCGGTGCCCGCGACGAGTCCGCGTTCATGGTCGAGGTGCTGCGCCGCCACGGCCTGCCCGTGACGCCCGAGGAGATCGGCTTCACCGTGGACGAGTTCGTCAAGGTCGTGGAGTTCGCTCCGCAGACCCGGCCCGGCCGCTACACGATCCTCGAACACCTCGACCTGTCCACCGACCAGATCAGGGACGCCTACGCCGACTATGCAAAAGCCATCGGTAGCTGAACTCCGCCCGGTCGTTCACCCCGCCGGGGTGAAGGACCGCAGGAGCGGTGAGCACTGGATGGGCCGGCTCTACATGCGCGAGGTCTCGCTGCGTGTCGACCGCCACCTGGTGAACACCAAGGTCACGCCCAACCAGCTGACCTACCTGATGACCGTCTGCGGCGTCCTCGCGGCCCCCGCGCTGCTCGTCCCGGGCATCTGGGGCGCGGTCCTCGGGGTGATCGCCGTGCAGCTGTACCTGCTGCTCGACTGCGTCGACGGCGAGATCGCCCGCTGGCGCAAGCAGTACTCGCTGGCCGGCGTCTGGATGGACCGCGTCGGCGCGTACCTCACCGACGCCGCCGTGCTCGTCGGCTTCGGCCTGCGCGCCGCCGACCTGTGGGGCGACGGCCGGATCGACTGGCTGTGGGCCTTCCTCGGCACGCTCGCCGCGCTCGGCGCCATCATGATCAAGGCCGAGACGGACCTGGTCGGCCTCGCCCGCGCGGCGACCGGCAAGGAGCAGGTCAAGGAGTCCGCGTCCGAGATGCGCTCCTCCGGCATGGCGCTGGCCCGCCGGGCCGCCGCCGCGTTCAAGTTCCACCGGCTCATCCTCGGCATCGAGGCGACGCTCCTCATCCTGGTCCTCGCGATCGTGGACCAGATCCGGGGCGACCTGTTCTTCTCGCGCCTGGGTGTGGCCGTCCTGGCGGGCATCGCGCTCCTCCAGACCCTGCTGCACCTCGTGTCGATCCTCGCGTCGAGCAGGCTCAAGTGAGTACGCGGACACCTTCGGCGAAGGTCGGCGCGGTCGTCATCACCATGGGCAACCGGCCGGCCGAGCTGCGCGCCCTCCTCGACTCGGTCGCCAAGCAGGACGGCGACCCGGTCGAGGTGGTCGTCGTCGGCAACGGCTCGCCGGTGCCGGACGTCCCCGAGGGCGTCCGGACCGTCGAACTGCCGGAGAACCTCGGCATCCCCGGCGGCCGCAACGTCGGCATCGAGGCCTTCGGGCCCTCCGGCTCCGGCGTCGACATCCTGCTGTTCCTCGACGACGACGGCCTGCTGCCGCTCACCGACACGGCCGAGCTGTGCCGGCAGGCCTTCGCCGCCGACCCGAAGCTCGGCATCATCAGCTTCCGGATCGCGGACCCGGACACCGGCGAGACCCAGCGCCGGCACGTGCCGCGGCTGCGCGCCGCCGACCCGATGCGCTCCTCGCGCGTGACGACCTTCCTGGGCGGCGCCAACGCCGTCCGCACCCGGGTCATCGCCGAGGCCGGACCGCTGCCCGCCGAGTTCTTCTACGCCCACGAGGAGACCGACCTCGCCTGGCGTGCCCTCGACGCGGGCTGGATGATCGACTACCGCGCCGACATGGTGCTGCACCACCCCACCACGGCGCCGTCCCGGCACGCGGTCTACCACCGCATGGTGGCCCGCAACCGGGTCTGGCTGGCCCGCCGGAACCTGCCCGCGCCCCTGGTCCCCGTGTACCTGGGCGTCTGGCTGCTCCTGACGCTGGCCCGCCGTCCCTCGGGCCCGGCCCTCAAGGCCTGGTTCGGCGGATTCAAGGAAGGCTGGACGACGCCTTGCGGCCCGAGGCGTCCCATGAAGTGGCGTACGGTGTGGCGCCTGACCCGACTGGGCCGACCTCCTGTCATCTGACAAGCTCGTGTCTGAGAGCATCGGGCCGAACCCGGTCCCTGGCTCCCGCCTATGCCCGACCAGGCTGCGCTTTTGAAGACGAAAGTTCCCCTTGTGAGTGAGACAACGCACGACGGCGGTGTCGCGGTGAGCGCGGCCCCGTCGCCCGACGACGGGCTCTCCGCGTCCGAGCTCGCCGCCAAGTACGGTCTGACCGTCAGCGGTGCCCGCCCCGGCCTGTTCGAGTACGTACGGCAGCTGTGGGGCCGGCGGCACTTCATCATCGCCTTCTCGCAGGCGAAGCTGACGGCCCAGTACAGCCAGGCCAAGCTCGGCCAGCTCTGGCAGGTGGCCACGCCGCTGCTCAACGCGCTGGTCTACTACTTGATCTTCGGCCTGATCCTCGGTGCCAACCGGGGGATGGAGAAGTCGGTCTACATCCCGTTCCTGGTGACGGGTGTCTTCGTCTTCACCTTCACGCAGTCCTCCGTCATGGCGGGCGTGCGGGCCATCTCCGGCAACCTGGGCCTGGTGCGCGCGCTGCACTTCCCGCGCGCCTCGCTGCCGATCTCCTTCGCGCTCCAGCAGCTCCAGCAGCTGCTGTTCTCGATGATCGTGCTGTTCATCGTGGCGTGCGCCTTCGGCAGTTTCCCGAGCCTGTCCTGGGTGCTGATCATCCCGGTCCTGCTGCTGCAGTTCCTCTTCAACATGGGACTGGCGCTGATCATGGCGCGGGCCGGCTCGAAGACGCCCGACCTCGCGCAGCTGATGCCGTTCGTGATGCGCACCTGGATGTACGCGTCCGGCGTGATGTTCTCCATCCCGATCATGCTCAAGGACAAGCCGACCTGGATCGCGGACGTCCTCCAGTGGAACCCGGCCGCGATCTACATGGACCTGATGCGCTTCGCGCTGATCGACGGCTACGGCGCGGAGAACCTGCCCCCGCACGTCTGGGCGGTCGCGCTGGGCTGGGCCGTGCTGGTCGCCGCCGGCGGCTTCGTCTACTTCTGGAAGTCCGAGGAGCGGTACGGCCGTGGCTGATCTCGACAAGCTCGACAAGAACGACGCCCGCATCCCGACGGTGATCGCCGACGAGCTGCACATCGTCTACCGCGTCAACGGCGCGAAGACGGGCAAGGGCAGCGCCACCTCGGCGCTCAGCCGGATAGTCAAGCGCGGCGAGGAGCGCGGCGTGCGCAAGGTGCACGCCGTGCGCGGCGTCTCCTTCACGTCCTACCGGGGCGAGGCCATCGGCCTGATCGGCTCGAACGGCTCGGGCAAGTCGACGCTGCTGCGGGCCATCGCGGGCCTGCTCCCCGCCGAGAAGGGCAAGGTCTACACCGACGGCCAGCCCTCGCTGCTGGGGGTGAACGCGGCCCTGATGAACGACCTGACGGGCGAGCGGAACGTCATCCTCGGCGGTCTCGCGATGGGCATGTCCCGCGAGGAGATCAAGGCGCGCTACCAGGAGATCGTGGACTTCTCGGGGATCAACGAGAAGGGCGACTTCATCACGCTGCCGATGCGCACGTACTCGTCCGGCATGGCGGCGCGCCTGCGGTTCTCCATCGCGGCCGCCAAGGACCACGACGTGCTGATGATCGACGAGGCGCTCGCCACCGGTGACCGCAAGTTCCAGAAGCGCTCCGAGGCCCGCATCCGCGAGCTGCGCAAGGAGGCCGGCACGGTCTTCCTGGTGAGCCACAACAACAAGTCGATCCGCGACACCTGCGACCGCGTGCTCTGGCTGGAGCGCGGGGAGCTGCGTATGGACGGTCCGACGGCCGAGGTACTCAAGGAGTACGAGAAGTTCACGGGCAAGTAACCGCCCCGCTTCCGACGGCGTCATATGAGGCCCCACCGAACTCCACTCGGTGGGGCCTCTGATATGCCTGTAGTCACCAACTAGTTGGCGATCACGGTCAAGGGTGGGTCAACTTCCTTGCCCTGAAGGAATCTTGGCGTCAATCGGTGTGTTGTTGTGATGTGCGGAACACCCCGACGTGGCGGCGATCGTTGTACAACGTAAGCTGTACCGGTGCCGATTCGCGGCAAGTGGGGCGATAATGCGCGGCATCCTGGCCCGGTGGGGGAGGGTCGGCTGCACGGGCGGCCGGGCGGCGTGTCCGAAATAGGATGTATTGGGTCCGCAGTGTAGAACGGGAGATGTGACGGCAATGGCTACGGAAACTCTCCAGGTCCACGAGGCTTTCGCCGTTGTGCCGGACGCGAGCCGCACCCGGTGAGCGCAACCTCCCGTGTGCGCCCCGCGAGCCCTCGGAGCCCGGAGAGCGCCACCCTCGACAAGGCCGCCGACGAGAACTTTCCGGTGGCCCCCTTCTTCCTGCCGCGCGCCTGGCGCGACGACCTCATGGCCGTCTACGGGTACGCGCGGCTGGTCGACGACATCGGCGACGGCGACCTCGCCCCCGGCGGCGCGGACGCCCGCTTCCTCGGCGTCGCGCCCGACCGCGCCGACGACCGGCTCGCGATGCTGGACGCCTTCGAGGCGGACCTGCGCCGCGTCTTCGACGGCGAACCCCGGCATCCGCTGCTGCGCGCCCTGCAGCCCACCGTCCGCCACCGCTCGCTGACCCCCGAGCCGTTCCTCGGCCTCATCGAGGCCAACCGCCAGGACCAGCTCGTCGCGCGCTACGAGACGTACGACGACCTGCTCGCCTACTGCGAGCTGTCCGCCAACCCGGTCGGCCGTCTCGTCCTGGCCATCACCGGCACCGCCACCCCCGAGCGCATCCGCTGCTCGGACGCGGTCTGCACCGGGCTGCAGATCGTCGAGCACCTCCAGGACGTCGCCGAGGACCTCGGCCGCGACCGGATCTATCTGCCCGCCGAGGACATGAAACAGTTCCACGTCCAGGAGTCGGACCTCACCGCACCGACCGCAGGCGCATCGGTGCGCGCCCTGGTCGCGTTCGAAGCGGAACGCGCCCTCCGCCTCCTGAATGAAGGCACCCCCCTCGTGGGTAGCGTCCACGGCAGGCTGAAGCTGCTGCTGGCCGGGTTCGTGGCAGGGGGGAAGGCGGCGGTCCACGCGATCACCGCCGCGCGGTACGACGTACTTTCTGGACCGCCCAAGCCCACCAAGCCGCGGCTGCTGCGCGAGGTGGGAGCGACTCTGCGAGGAGAGGGGTGAGCAAGGCCGTGGAGTCTGACCAGTACGCGTCGGCACCGGTGCTCGCCGCATACAGCTACTGCGAGACCGTCACCGGACAGCAGGCCCGTAATTTCGCCTACGGGATCCGCCTGCTGCCGACCGCCAAGCGGCGAGCCATGTCGGCGGTGTACGCGTTCTCGCGCCGCGTCGACGACATCGGCGACGGCACGCTGGCGCCCGACGTGAAGGCGCAGCGGCTCGACGAGACCAGAGCCCTGCTCGGGCGGGTCCGCGACGGCAAGGTCGAGGAGGACGACACCGATCCGGTGGCCGTCGCCCTCGCGCACGCCGCCGACCGGTTCCCGATCCCGCTCGGCGGTCTCGACGAGCTCATCGACGGCGTCCTGATGGACCTGCGCGGTGAGACGTACGAGACCTGGGACGACCTGAAGGTGTACTGCCGGTGCGTCGCGGGCGCCATCGGCCGGGTCTCCCTGGGCGTGTTCGGGACCGAACCGGGGGCGCGCGGTGCCGACCGCGCGCCCGAGTATGCGGACACGCTCGGGCTCGCGCTCCAACTGACGAACATCCTGCGCGACGTGCGCGAGGACGCCGCCGACGGCCGGACCTATCTGCCCGCCGACGACCTCGCCAAGTTCGGCTGCTCGGCCGGGTTCGACGGGCCGACGCCGCCGCCCGGTTCGGACTTCGCCGGGCTCGTGCACTTCGAGGTGCGCCGCGCCCGTGCCCTGTTCGCCGAGGGCTACCAGCTGCTGCCGCTGCTCGACCGCAGGTCCGGCGCCTGCGTCGCGGCGATGGCCGGCATCTACCGGCGGCTGCTCGACCGCATCGAGCGCGAGCCCGAGGCCGTGCTGCGCGGCCGCGTCTCGCTGCCCGGGCGCGAGAAGGCGTACGTCGCCGTGCGCGGCCTGTCCGGCCTCGACACCCGCACCGTCTCCCGTACCGCCCTCAGGAGGCGCGCCTGATGGGCATTCGGGCACGGGATGTCGGCACCGCCGCGACATGGCGCGCAACCCTCCGGGGTGGCGCGGCGTCCCTGCATGCAACGGCCGGTCACGTGTTCGTCACACCCGTCGAACCCCGCCGCACGCTGGCCGTACGCACCATCGGCACCGTCGAGGGGGAAGGTGCATGACCCACGGCAACACGGCTCCCGAGGAGCTCGACGCGGATTCCGCCGCGTCCCACGAACGGCCCACCGCGGTGGTCGTCGGGGGCGGGATCGCGGGAGTCACCGCGGCGCTCTCGCTCGCCGACGGGGGCATGGACGTCACGCTCCTGGAAGGCCGCCCCCGGCTCGGCGGACTCGCCTTCTCCTTCAAGCGCGGCGACCTCACCGTGGACAACGGCCAGCACGTGTACCTGCGCTGCTGCACCGCCTACCGCTGGTTCCTCGACCGCATCGACGCCACGTCGCTCGCGCCCCTGCAGGAACGTCTCGACGTGCCGGTGCTGGACGCCGAGAAGAACCGGCTCGGACGGCTGCGGCGCACGGCACTGCCCGTACCGCTGCACCTGGCCAGGAGTCTGGCCACCTACCCGCATCTGTCGCTGGCCGAGCGGGCCAACGTCGGCCGGGCCGCGCTCGCCCTCAAGGGCCTCGACCTCACCGATCCGGCGCTCGACGAGCGGGACTTCGGCTCCTGGCTGGCCGAGCACGGTCAGTCGCAGCGGGCCATCGAGGCGCTGTGGGACCTGGTCGGCGTCGCGACCCTGAACGCGGTGGCGGGGGAGTCCTCGCTCGGGCTCGCCGCCATGGTGTTCAAGACCGGGCTGCTGTCCGACCCCGGTGCCGCCGACATCGGGTGGGCCCGCGTACCCCTCGGTGAACTCCACGACACTCTCGCCCGCAAGGCGCTCGACACCGCGGGCGTGCGTACCGAACTCCGTACACGCGTCACCTCCATCTCCCGTACGGAGAACGGGCGTTGGGCCGTCGAGGTTCCCGAGGGACCGGACGGGGCCGGCCGGACCGTCACGGCCGACACCGTCGTGCTCGCCGTACCGCAGCGCGAGACCCACGACCTGCTGCCCGACGGCGCGCTCGACGATCAGGACCGGCTGCTCGGGATCGGCACCGCGCCGATCCTGAACCTGCACGTCGTCTACGACCGCAAGGTCCTCAAGCGGCCCTTCTTCACGGCGCTCGGCTCCCCGGTGCAGTGGGTCTTCGACCGGACCGACGCCTCCGGCCTGACCGAGGGCCAGTACCTCGCGGTCTCCCAGTCGGCCGCCCAGGACGAGATCGACGCGCCCGTCGCCGTGCTGCGCGAGCGCTACCTGCCCGAGCTGGAGCGGCTGCTGCCCGCCGCGCGCGGCGCGAAGATCCACGACTTCTTCGTCACCCGGGAGCGGACGGCGACCTTCGCGCCGACCCCCGGCGTCGGCGCCCTGCGGCCCTCGGCCCGCACCCGAGCCTCCGGCCTCTACCTGGCCGGCGCGTGGACCGCCACCGGGTGGCCCGCGACCATGGAAAGCGCGGTCCGCAGCGGTGTCAGCGCCGCGGACGCGGCGCTCGCCGCACTCGGCCGCCCGCGCGGCCATCTGTACCGGGAGGCGGCGTGAGCATCGAACTTCCCACGGTAGGAACGCCGACACCGGCTGGAACGCCATATCAAGGAGAGACTGTGCCACCTGTGCCCTCGGCCGAGCAGGCTGCCGACGCGGTGGACGTGACCGCGCTTCTGGAGCGCGGCCGAACCCTGGCCACACCGGTCCTCAAGAAGGCGGTCGACCGCCTCGCACCGCCCATGGACACCGTCGCCGCCTACCACTTCGGCTGGATCGACGCCGAGGGCAACCCGGCGGACGGCGACGGCGGCAAGGCCGTGCGACCGGCCCTCGCCGTGCTCTCCGCGCAGGCCGCGGGTGCCGCCCCCGAGGTCGGGGTCCCCGGCGCCGTCGCGGTCGAGCTCGTGCACAACTTCTCGCTGCTGCACGACGACCTGATGGACGGCGACGAGCAGCGCCGACACCGCGACACCGTGTGGAAGGTGCACGGCCCGGCCCAGGCGATCCTGGTGGGCGACGCCCTGTTCGCCCTCGCCAACGAAATACTGCTGGAACTGGAGTCCGTGGACGCCGGCCGCGCCACGCGCCGGCTCACCACGGCCACCCGGGCCCTCATCGACGGACAGGCGCAGGACATCTCCTACGAGCACCGCGAGCGCGTCAGCGTCGTGGAGTGCCTGGAGATGGAGGGCAACAAGACGGGCGCCCTGCTCGCCTGCGCCTCCTCCATCGGCGCGGTCCTCGGCGGCGCCGACGACGTGACGGCCGACGCCCTGGAGAAGTACGGCTACCACCTGGGTCTCGCCTTCCAGGCCGTCGACGACCTGCTCGGCATCTGGGGCGACCCCGAGTCCACCGGCAAGCAGACCTGGAGCGACCTGCGCCAGCGCAAGAAGTCGCTGCCGGTCGTCGCCGCGCTCGGCGCGGGCGGCCCGGCCTCCGAGCGGCTCGGCGAGATCCTCGCCGAGGACGCCAAGAACGCCGATTTCGACACCTTCACCGAGGCGGACTTCGCCGCCCGCGCCGCCCTCATCGAGGAGGCCGGCGGGCGCGAGTGGACCGCCGAGGAGGCCAGGCGCCAGCACACGGTCGCCCTCGAAGCGCTGGACTCCGTCCAGATGCCAGCCACGGTGCGCGCCCAGTTCGCGGCGCTCGCCGACTTCGTCGTCGTACGGAAGAGATGATCACTATCGGCCGCATATGACTCGCGTCGCCGGCCGGTGTCCCTCCAGGGCATCGGCCGACGGTTACCCAGCATCAGCACCACTGCATGAAGGGATAGCCATGACAGCGACGACCGACGGAAGCACCGGAGCAGTAGCTCCCGAAGCGACCTCGGCCACCACTGCCCCACTGACCGACACGACCCCCGAGGCGGCCGGGACGCACGGCGCCGCCGACCGGGCCATACAGCGCGCCACGGACTTCCTGCTGGCCCGACAGGACGACCGGGGCTGGTGGAAGGGCGACCTCGACACCAACGTCACGATGGACGCCGAGGACCTGCTGCTCCGCCAGTTCCTGGGCATCCGCGACGAGGCCACCACCGCCGCCGCCGCCCTCTTCATCCGCGGCGAGCAGCGCGACGACGGCACCTGGGCCACCTTCCACGGCGGACCGGGCGAACTCTCCACCACCATCGAGGCGTACGTCGCCCTGCGGCTGGCCGGCGACGCACCCGACGACCCGCACATGGCCAGGGCCTCCGCCTGGATCCGCGAGCGCGGCGGCATCGCCGCGAGCCGCGTCTTCACCCGGATCTGGCTCGCCCTGTTCGGCTGGTGGAAGTGGGACGACCTCCCCGAACTCCCGCCGGAGCTCATCTACTTCCCGAAGTGGATGCCGCTCAACATCTACGACTTCGGATGCTGGGCGCGGCAGACCATCGTGCCGCTCACCATCGTGTCCGCGAAACGCCCGGTGCGGCCCGCACCGTTCCCGCTCGACGAGCTGCACGCCGACGCCCGGAACCCCAACCCCGTCAAACCCCTCGCCCCCGTGGCGAGTTGGGACGGCGCGTTCCAGCGGCTCGACAAGCTCATGCACGGCTACCAGAAGGTGGCGCTCAAGCGGCTGCGCAAGGCCGCCATGAACTCCGCGGCCCGCTGGATCATCGAACGGCAGGAGAACGACGGCTGCTGGGGCGGCATCCAGCCGCCGGCCGTCTACTCGGTCATCGCCCTGCACCTGCTCGGCTACGACCTCGAACACCCGGTCCTGAAGGCCGGGTTGGAGTCCCTGGACCGGTTCGCCGTGTGGCGCGAGGACGGGGCCCGGATGATCGAGGCCTGCCAGTCGCCGGTGTGGGACACCTGCCTCGCGACGATCGCGCTCGCCGACGCGGGGCTGCCCGCCGACCACCCGGCCCTCATCAGGGCCGCGACGTGGATGCTGGACGAGCAGATCGACCGGCCCGGCGACTGGTCGGTGCGCAAGCCGCGCGTCGAGCCCGGTGGCTGGGCGTTCGAGTTCCACAACGACAACTACCCCGACATCGACGACACGGCGGAGGTCGTGCTCGCCCTGCGCCGCGTCCGGCACCCCGACACGGTGCGGATGGAGAAGGCCATCGAGCGGGGGGTGCGCTGGAACCTCGGGATGCAGTCGAGGAACGGGGCGTGGGCCGCCTTCGACGTCGACAACACCAGCCCGTTCCCCAACCGGCTGCCGTTCTGCGACTTCGGCGAGGTCATCGACCCGCCGTCCGCCGACGTCACCGGACACGTCGTCGAGATGCTCGCCGTCGAGGGCATGTCGCACGATCCGCGCACCCGCCGCGGCATCGAGTGGCTGCTCGCCGAACAGGAGCCGAACGGCGCCTGGTTCGGCCGCTGGGGCGTCAACTACGTCTACGGGACCGGATCGGTGCTGCCCGCGCTCGTCGCGGCCGGGCTGCCCGCCTCGCACCCCGCGATCCGGCGCGCGGTCGACTGGCTGGAGTCGGTGCAGAACGACGACGGCGGCTGGGGCGAGGACCTGCGCTCGTACCGCTACGAGGACTGGAAGGGCCACGGCGTCTCCACCGCCTCGCAGACCGGGTGGGCGCTGATGGCGCTGCTCTCGGCCGGCGAGCGGGACTCCAAGGCCGTCGAGCGGGGGATCGCCTTCCTCGTCGAGACCCAGACCGAGGACGGCACCTGGGACGAGCCGTACTTCACCGGCACCGGCTTCCCCTGGGACTTCTCGATCAACTACCACCTGTACCGGCAGGTGTTCCCGCTGACCGCGCTCGGCCGGTACGTCCACGGCGAGCCCTTCAGCGCCCAGGGACCCAACGTCTCCGCCAAGGTGTCCGCCACCGTGTCCGCCGACGTGTCCGCCAAGGGGAGCTGATGACCGGCAACCCGGCGGGCCCGCGCCCGCCGGAGACCGCGCCACTGCTCGTCGCCTGCGCGCTGGGCATCGAGCACTTCGCGCTGCGCACCGGCAGCCGTGCCGGTGCGCGGACCCCGGTGACCCTGCTCCGTACGGGCATGGGTCCCAGGGCCGCCGAACGGGCCATGACGCGCGCCCTCGGCGACGCCGCGCTCAGCGACGCCGCCGTGCTCGCCACCGGGTTCTGCGCCGGGCTCGCGCCCGGCATGCACCCCGGTGACCTGGTCGTGGCCGAGGAGACCCGCGACGCGCACGGCAGCACGCCGTGCGCCGGTACGGAACTCCTGGTCAAGGAGCTGGTCAAGGCCGTGCCCGGGAGAACCGTGCACACCGGCCCGCTCACCGGTTCGGACCACGTCGTGCGCGGTCACGAGCGCGGTGACCTGCTCGCGACCGGCGCGATCGCGGTCGACATGGAGTCGGCGGCCACGCTGCGCACGGCCGCCGCGCAGGAGGGCCGTCCTGTTGCGGCCGTCCGGGTGGTCGTGGACGCTCCAGAACATGAACTCGTCCGGATCGGCACGTTTCGCGGTGGACTATCGGCTTTCCGTGTCCTTCGTGCCGTCCTTCCCGCTTTTTTCGAATGGCACCGTTCTTTGCTGCTCCCTCGGAGGTGAGCCCAGATGGCCATGCCGCTGCGTCAGTCCATCAAGGTTGCGACATATCTCGCTGAACAGAAGATCCGCAAGCGGGACAAGTTTCCGCTCATTGTCGAACTCGAGCCGCTCTTCGCCTGCAACCTGAAGTGCGAGGGCTGCGGAAAGATCCAGCACCCGGCCGGGGTGCTCAAGCAGCGCATGCCCGTCGCGCAGGCCGTCGGCGCCGTCCTCGAGTCCGGCGCGCCGATGGTGTCCATCGCCGGCGGCGAGCCGCTGATGCACCCTCAGATCGACGAGATCGTGCGGCAGTTGGTGGCCAGGAAGAAGTACGTCTTCCTCTGCACCAACGCGATGCTGCTGCGCAAGAAGCTGGACAAGTTCAAGCCGTCCCCGTACTTCGCCTTCACCGTGCACATCGACGGCATGCGGGAGCGGCACGACGAGTCCGTCGCCAAGGAAGGCGTCTTCGACGAGGCGGTCGAGGCGATCAAGGAGGCCAAGCGGCGCGGCTTCCGGGTCACCACGAACTCGACCTTCTTCAACACGGACACCCCGCAGAACATCGTCGAGGTGCTCAACTACCTCAACGACGACCTCGCGGTCGACGAGATGATGATCTCGCCCGCGTACGCCTACGAGAAGGCTCCCGACCAGGAGCACTTCCTCGGGGTCACACAGACCCGCGAGCTGTTCAAGAAGGCCTTCGCGGGCGGCAACCGGCGGCGCTGGCGGCTCAACCACTCGCCCCTGTTCCTCGACTTCCTCGAGGGCAAGGTCGACTTCCCGTGCACGGCGTGGGCCATCCCGAACTACTCCCTGTTCGGCTGGCAGAAGCCCTGCTACCTCATGAGCGACGGGTACGTGACCACGTACAAGGAGCTCATCGAGAAGACCGACTGGGACGCGTACGGTCGCGGCAAGGACCCGCGCTGCGCCAACTGCATGGCGCACTGCGGCTACGAGCCGACCGCCGTCCTCGCCACCATGGGCTCGCTCAAGGAGTCGCTGCGGGCCATGACCGAGACCGTCGCGTCGAATCGCGGGTGACCACGTCATGAGTTCCGGAGAGCCCGTCTCACTGGGCCTCCCCGAGGTACCGGTCCGACCGATCGCAGAACGGCGGGTCAGCCGTCAGATCCAGGTCGGACCGGTGGCCGTGGGAGGCGGCGCACCGGTGTCCGTGCAGTCGATGACGACGACGCGGACCTCGGACATCGGGGCCACGCTGCAGCAGATCGCCGAACTGACCGCCGCCGGCTGTCAGATCGTGCGGGTGGCGTGCCCCACGCAGGACGACGCGGACGCGCTCGCGACCATCGCGCGCAAGTCGCAGATCCCGGTCGTCGCCGACATCCACTTCCAGCCGAAGTACGTCTTCGCCGCCATCGACGCCGGGTGCGCGGCGGTCCGGGTGAACCCGGGCAACATCAAGAAGTTCGACGACCAGGTGAAGCAGATCGCGCGGGCCGCCGCGGACGCGGGCACCCCGATCCGGATCGGCGTCAACGCCGGCTCGCTGGACCGGCGGCTGCTCCAGAAGTACGGGAAGGCGACCCCCGAGGCGCTCGTCGAGTCGGCGTTGTGGGAGGCGTCGCTCTTCGAGGAGCACGGCTTCCGCGACCTCAAGATCTCGGTGAAGCACAACGACCCCGTGGTGATGGTGAACGCCTACCGGCAGCTCGCCGCCGCCTGCGACTATCCGCTGCACCTGGGGGTCACGGAGGCCGGTCCCGCGTTCCAGGGGACCATCAAGTCGGCCGTCGCCTTCGGGGCGCTGCTGTCCGAGGGCATCGGCGACACGATCCGCGTCTCGCTGTCGGCGCCGCCCGCCGAGGAGTGCAAGGTCGGCATCCAGATCCTGGAGTCGCTCGGGCTGCGGCAGCGGCGGCTGGAGATCGTGTCCTGCCCGTCGTGCGGACGGGCCCAGGTCGACGTGTACAAGCTCGCCGACGAGGTGACCGCCGGGCTCGACGGCATGGAGGTGCCGCTGCGGGTGGCCGTCATGGGGTGCGTGGTGAACGGTCCGGGCGAGGCGCGCGAGGCGGACCTCGGCGTCGCGTCGGGGAACGGCAAGGGGCAGATCTTCGTGAAGGGCGAGGTCGTCAAGACCGTGCCCGAGTCGAGGATCGTGGAGACGCTCATCGAGGAGGCGATGAGGATCGCCGAGCAGATGGAGCAGGACGGCGTCGCGTCGGGCCCGCCCGACGTCACCGTGAGCTGAGTTCTTGAGGACGGACGGGAAGGGGGCTCGAGCGTGACGATTCTGGAAACCATCCGGGGGCCGCGCGACCTGAAAGCGCTGAGCGAGGAGGAGCTCGACGAACTGGCCGCGGAGATCAGGGAGTTCCTGATCCACGCGGTGGCGAGGACCGGCGGCCATCTCGGACCGAACCTGGGCGTGGTGGAGCTCTCCATCGCACTGCACCGGGTCTTCGAGTCACCGGTGGACCGGCTCGTCTGGGACACCGGCCACCAGAGCTATGTGCACAAGCTGCTGACGGGCCGTCAGGACTTCAGCAAGCTGCGCGGGAAGGGCGGCCTGTCGGGCTATCCGTCCCGCGAGGAGTCCGAGCACGACATCGTCGAGAACTCGCACGCCTCGACGGCGCTCGGCTGGGCCGACGGCCTCGCCAAGGCGCGGCAGGTGCAGGGGGAGCGCGGCCACGTCGTCGCCGTCATCGGCGACGGGGCGCTGACCGGCGGCATGGCGTGGGAGGCGCTGAACAACATCGCGGCCGCCAAGGACCGGCCGCTGATCATCGTCGTCAACGACAACGAGCGCTCGTACGCGCCGACCATCGGCGGCCTCGCCAACCACCTGGCGACCCTCAGGACCACCGACTCGTACGAGAAGGTGCTGGCCTGGGGCAAGGACGTGCTGCTGCGCACCCCGGTCGTCGGGCACACCGTGTACGAGTCGCTGCACGGTGCGAAGAAGGGCTTCAAGGACGCGTTCGCGCCGCAGGGCATGTTCGAGGACCTGGGCCTGAAGTACGTGGGGCCGATCGACGGGCACGACGTCGGAGCCGTCGAGTCGGCGCTGCGGCGGGCGAAGCGCTTCCACGGGCCGGTGCTCGTGCACTGTCTGACCGAGAAGGGGCGCGGCTACGAACCCGCGCTCGCCGACGAGGCCGACCGGTTCCACACCGTCGGCGTGATGGACCCGCTCACCTGCGAGCCCCTCGCGCCGTCCAACGGGCCGTCCTGGACCTCGGTGTTCGGCGACGAGATCGCCGCGATCGGGCGCGAGCGGGAGGACGTCGTCGCGATCACGGCCGCCATGCTGCACCCGGTGGGTCTCACCCGGTTCGCCGAGGAGTTCCCCGACCGGGTGTGGGACGTCGGCATCGCGGAACAGCACGCCGCCGTCTCGGCCGCCGGGCTCGCGACCGGCGGGCTGCACCCCGTGGTCGCCGTCTACGCGACCTTCCTCAACCGGGCCTTCGACCAGCTGCTCATGGACGTCGCGCTGCACCGCTGCGGGGTGACCTTCGTGCTCGACCGGGCCGGGGTGACCGGCGTCGACGGCGCCTCGCACAACGGCATGTGGGACATGTCCGTCCTCCAGGTCGTGCCGGGCCTCAGGATCGCCGCGCCGCGCGACGCCGACCAGCTGCGCGCCCAGCTCCGCGAGGCCGTCGCCGTGGACGACGCGCCGACCATGCTGCGGTTCCCGAAGGAGTCGGTCGGCCCGGCGATCCCGGCGGTGGACCGGGTGGGCGGCATGGACGTGCTGCACCGGGGCCAGGACCCGCGGGTGCTGCTGGTGTCCGTCGGCGTGATGGCCCCGGTCTGTCTGCAGACGGCCGAGCTGCTCGCGGCGCGCGGCATCGGCTGCACGGTCGTGGACCCGCGCTGGGTCAAGCCGGTCGACCCGGACCTCGCGCCGCTGGCCGCCGCGCACGACCTCGTCGCCGTGGTCGAGGACAACAGCAAGGCGGCAGGCGTCGGTTCGGCCGTCGCGCTCGCCCTGGGGGAGGCCGACGTCGACGTCCCCGTACGGCGGTTCGGCATCCCGGAGCAGTTCCTGGCGCACGCGAAACGGGGCGAGGTGCTCGCCGACATCGGTCTGACGCCCGTCGAGATCGCGGGGCGGATCGGTACGAGTCTCGGCCGCAGGGCCGGCAAGGAGAACGACGCATGAGCAAGGAGTTCGACCTCGGCACGCTGCTGGCCGAGCGCGGCGCCGAACGGTACGAGCTGCACGCCAGGTACCTCAACCACCAGCTGCCGAAGATGCTGCACACCATCGGCTTCGACAAGGTCTACGAGCGGGCCGAGGGCGCGCACTTCTGGGACGCGGACGGCAACGACTACCTGGACATGCTCGCCGGTTTCGGCGTCATGGGCCTGGGCCGTCACCACCCCGTCGTGCGCAAGGCGCTGCACGACGTCCTCGACGCCTCGCTCGCGGACCTGACCCGGTTCGACTGCCAGCCGCTGCCGGGCCTGCTCGCCGAGAAGCTGATCGCGCACAGCCCGCACCTGGACCGGGTGTTCTTCGGCAACAGCGGGACGGAGGCCGTGGAGACGGCGCTGAAGTTCGCGCGGTACGCGACCGGGAAGCCGCGGGTCCTGTACTGCGTGCACGCCTTCCACGGCCTGACCACCGGCTCGCTGTCGGTCAACGGCGAGGACGGGTTCCGCGACGGCTTCGCCCCGCTGCTGCCCGACACCGCCGTCCCGCTCGGCGATCTCGACGCCCTGGCACGGGAGTTGAAGAAGGGCGACGTCGCCGGTCTGATCGTCGAGCCGATCCAGGGCAAGGGCGTGCACGAGGCGCCGCCCGGCTATCTGCGGGCCGCCCAGGAACTCCTGCACAAGCACAAGGCACTGCTCATCGCCGACGAGGTGCAGACCGGGCTCGGCCGCACCGGCGACTTCTACGCGTACCAGCACGAGGACGGCGTCGAGCCTGACCTGGTGTGCGTGGCGAAGGCGCTGTCGGGCGGCTACGTCCCGGTGGGCGCCACGCTCGGCAAGGACTGGATCTTCAAGAAGGTCTACTCGTCCATGGACCGGGTCCTCGTGCACTCGGCGAGCTTCGGGTCCAACGCGCAGGCCATGGCCGCCGGGCTCGCCGTCCTGTCGGTCATGGAGGACGACCAGACCGTCGCGAACGCCCGCGCCATGGGCGACCTCCTGCGGTCCCGGCTCGCCGCGCTCGTCGACCGCTACGAGCTGCTCAGCGACGTGCGGGGCCGCGGCCTGATGATCGGCATCGAGTTCGGCAGGCCCAAGTCCCTGAAGCTGCGCAGTCGTTGGACGATGCTGCAGGCCGCGCGCAAGGGCCTGTTCGCGCAGATGGTCGTCGTGCCGCTGCTGCAGAAGCACCGGATCCTCACCCAGGTCTCCGGCGATCACCTCGAAGTGATCAAGCTGATCCCGCCGCTCGTCGTGGACGAGGCCGATGTGGCACGATTCGTGGAGGCGTTCACCGCCGTCATGGACGACGCGCACAGCGGTGGCGGGCTCATGTGGGACTTCAGCAAGACGCTGATCAAGCAGGCGGTGGCCAACCGCTGAGCGACGACGAGGCGGTTTGCCTCTGAGGCAAAGAATTTGCCGCTGGGGCAGGGTTCTGGCTGAATCGAGAGCATGAGCCCTGCCCTCCCGGAGGAGGTTCCGGAACCCCCGGAGCTGCCCGCCGTAGCGCCCCAGCTGCGCGCCCTGCGCCGCCGCGCCTCCCTCACCCTGGAGGTCGCGGCCCGCTCCGCCGGTCTCTCCCCGGCGCATCTGTCCCGCCTGGAGACCGGCCAGCGCCAGCCCTCGCTGCCGATGCTGCTCGCCCTCGCCCGTATCTACGGTACGACGGTCTCGGAACTCCTCGGCGAGACGCCGGCCGACCGCGAGTCCGTCGTCAGGGCGCGGACCATGGAAGCCACCGAGGCGGGCGGCTGGACGTACTTCCAGGCCGGGGCCCCCGGCCGCGGCATGCAGGCCCTGCGGGTCCACGTGCCGTACGGCTCCCAGGGCGACATCGTGCGCGTGCATCCCGGCGAGGAGTGGCTCTACGTCCTCGAAGGACGGCTCAGGCTGCGCCTCGGCGACACGTCCTACCGGCTCGACCCGGGGGACAGCGCCCACTTCGACTCGCTCACCCCGCACCGGATCGCCGCCGCGGACGAGAGCGGGGCCGAGCTCCTCTTCGTACACACCCTGCTGCAGAGCCCGACCGCGGCGCTCTGCCTCGGCCCGGCCGCGGGCCCGATCCGGGAGGCCTGACATGAGCGAGATGAGCGACATGAGCGACACGACCGAGCACGTCGAGCCGGCCGGGCGGTCCGCCCGGCGCGACATCGAGGACAAGCTGCCGCGCGGCATCTGGGTCCGCGTCCTCGTCTACGTCTTCGCGGGACACGCCCTCGCGGCCTTCATCTACATGCTGTTCACGCTGGGCGGGGGCCAGTAGCGCAGGCCGGCGGTCAGCCGAGCAGGCGCTCGGTCAGCCGGTCCCGGGTGGCGGCGCTGAGCTTCAGGCCGTCCGCGAGGTAGCGGTCGGTGCTGCCCCAGGTCTGCTCGATGGTCTCGAAGGCCGCGTGCAGATACTCGGCGCGGGCGTCGAAGAGCGGGCTGAGCAGCTCCATGACCTCGGGGGAGTAGGCGTCGGACGCCGTGTTGTTGTTGCGGTGCACCCGGTAGCGGCGGTGCTTCGCGTTCGACTCCAGGTAGTCCGCCTCGATGGCGTCGCGCTCCACGCCGACCGCGAGCAGCGTCACCGCGATCGACAGGCCCGCGCGGTCCTTGCCCGCCGCGCAGTGCATGAGCGTGGGCACGCTGTCCTCGGCGATCGCGTGCAGGACCCGGCTGTGCTCGGCGGTGCGCTGGCTGATGATCGTGCGGTACGAGGTGATCATGCGGTCCGCCGCGCGGCCCTCGGAGAGTAGGGAACGCAGCTGCTCTATGTCGCCGTCGCGGACCATCTCCCAGAACTCGGCGCCGTCGGCCGGGTCGGTCAGCGGCAGGTTCACGTTGCGGACGCCGGGCAGCGCGACGTCGGCGCCCTCCAGCTTCTGGTCGGCCGCGTTGCGGAAGTCGAAGATCGTGTGCAGTCCGAGCCCGGAGAGGAACGCCGCGTCCGTGGCCGTGGCGTGCGCGAGGTGTCCGCTGCGGAAGAGCACTCCCTGGCGCACGCGCCGACCGTCCACGGTCGGGAGGCCGCCCACGTCGCGGAAGTTGCGCACTCCGGTGAGTTCGGGCTCGGTGGACGGGGCGTGCTGCGTCACGGGGGGCTCCTCCCGGTCGGTTCGCCCGCGTTGCTCGCGGGCGGTCGCGCTCCCGACGATACGACATGGGTTTCCGAGGCAACCATCTGTCCGATTTGGGGTTTTCGGGGTCAACTGTCCGCAGTTCAAGGGTGTTTGCCGGTACGTGCGTGAGCAGGCTCATAGCGGTGACGGTCCGTGGCGGTCGCCGGGCATTCCTCTCCGGGGAATTCCCGAAGGTATGGCGCCGGTAAAGCGGCACGGTCGACGCAGGGTGACACAGCGAACTCCCAGACGATCAAGAAAGCGCCGGTAAAAGCGAATTCGGCGCTTGTCGCCGCCTTTCCTCCTGCTTTACGGTCACCAATCAATCCGGACGGAACGCCTAGTCCTGCCACCGCCCGGACTCCGAACAACGACCCGTGACGGCAGGAGCGGGGGACCCACAGGCACCATGCCGCCGAGGGAATTCCCCATGCGGCTCGGGGTGGAGCCGGGCTCGTGCAGCGGGCCCGGCCGGACATCTCCAGTCCGAACCCGACAGCTCACCTCGCAGGCGACGGAGAGGAAATCCGCCATGCCCGCCAAGGGAAAGCACCGCCGTCCGAAGTCCCAGCGCGTCACCCGGGCCGCCGCCGTCGCCACGGTCGGCGGGGCCGCACTCGCCCTGCCTCTCATCGGCGCCACCGGCGCCCAGGCCGCCACCGCCGGCGCGACGACGTACACCGTCAAGGCCGGTGACACGCTCTCGAAGATCGCCAAGGCGCAGCACGTCGAGGGCGGCTGGAAGCAGCTGTACCAGGCCAACAAGGGCGTCATCGGCTCCGACGCCGGCTACATCAAGCCGGGCGCCAAGCTCACGCTCAAGGCCGGGGCGGGCGCGTCCACCGCGACGGTCACCCAGGCGAGCACCACGACGGCCACCGGCTCCTACGTGAAGCCCGTCGACGCCTCCGTCGGCACGCCGTACCACCAGAACGGCTCCATGTGGTCCAGCGGTTACCACACGGGCACCGACTTCACCGTCGCCACCGGCACCGCCGTCAAGTCGATCGCCGCGGGCACCGTCGTCTCGGCCGGCTGGGGCGGCAGCTACGGCAACGAGGTCGTCATCAAGCACGCCGACGGCAAGTACTCGCAGTACGCCCACCTCTCCTCGGTCGGCGTCTCCGCCGGGCAGAGCGTCGGCGCGGGCACCCAGATCGGCCTGTCCGGCGCCACCGGCAACGTCACGGGCCCGCACCTGCACTTCGAGATCCGCACCTCGCCGAGCTACGGCTCCGACCTGGACCCGCTGGCCTACCTGCGCGAGCACGGCGTCACCGTCTGACCCCGCCCGAACTGCTGTGATCCCTCGGCACCCGGTTATTCCCCGGGTGCCGAGTGGGCTTTGTCACCACTCGTCAACCCCTGGTTACGGTCGCGTAGGTCACATCCCAGGGTGAAAGATGTGTGGTCGTGGCAAACGAATCGAGATCACTCAGCGGCGGCACGATTCGGTCCTACGCGGCGGTGGGGGACAGCTTCACCGAAGGCGTCGGGGACCCCGGACCCGACGGCAGCTTCGTGGGGTGGGCCGACCGGCTCGCCGTCCTCCTGGACGACCGCGTTCCCGAGGACACCTTCCAGTACGCGAACCTCGCCGTGCGCGGCAAGCTCATCGACCAGATCGTCGAGGACCAGCTCCCGCGCGCGATCGAACTCGCCCCGGACCTGGTGACCCTCGTGGCCGGCGGCAACGACATCATCCGCCCGGGCACCGACCCGGACGACGTGGCCGAGCGCTTCGAGAAGGCCGTGGTCCGGCTCTCCGAGGCCGCCGGGACCGTCATGGTCGCCACCGGCTTCGACACCCGCGACGTGGCCGTCCTCAAGCACCTGCGCGGCAAGATCGCCACGTACAACATGCACGTGCGCGCGATCGCCGACCGGCACGGGTGCGCGATGCTCGACCTGTGGTCCCTCAAGTCCATCCAGGACCGCAGGGCCTGGGACGACGACCGGCTCCACCTCTCGGCCGAGGGGCACACCCGCGTCGCGCTCCGCGCCGGCCAGGCACTCGGCATCGACGTGCCCGCCGACCCGGAGCAGGCCTGGCCCCCGCTGCCGCCGCGCGGCACCTTCGAGGTGCGGCGCGACGACATCCACTGGGCCCGGGAGTTCCTGGTGCCGTGGATCGGGCGGCGGCTGCGCGGCGAGTCCTCCGGGGACCGGGTCGAGGCGAAGGGCTTCGTGGACCCGCACCTCATCAAGGCGCATCTGGTCAAGGCACACCTGGAGTCCGCCTCCTGAACGGCGCGTCCGCGCCGTCCGTGCGCCGGTGAGGTGACCGGCCGGAGTGGCGTGGGCGGCGGCGCGCCGCCCGGGTGCTGGGATGTCGGCTGCCCGCCGTCCGGCGGGGCCGACCGGGAAGGACCCCGATCCCATGCCTGTACGCATCCGCCACCGCGCCGCCCTCGCCGCGGCCCTGCTCGCCGTCGGGCTGCCCGCGGTACCCGCCGTCGCCGCGCAGGGCGCCCCGCCCGCGACCGCGGCCGTGGCGCCCCGGCCCGCGACCGTCACCGTCACCGGCGAGGGCCGGGCGAGCGCCGCACCCGACACGGCCGTCGTCACGGCGGGCGTCGAGGTGACCGGGGCCACCTCGAAGGCGGCGCTCGCCGCCCAGAACACCGCGGCGAACGCGCTGCTCGCCGCCGTGCGCGGGGCCGGGGTCGCCGACCGGGACGTGCGCACCGAGAGCCTCTCCCTGTCCCCGGTGTACACGACCGGGTCCGAGCCGGACGCGGCGCCGAAGGTCACCGGCTACCGGGCCGGGCAGACGTTCTCGGTGAAGGTCCGTGACCTGGGGCGGACCGGTGCCGTCATCCAGGCCGTGGTCGACGCGACCGGTGACGCGGGCCGGATCCACGGGATCGTCTTCGACGTCGCCGATCCGGCCGCCCTGCGGGCCGGCGCCCGCGCGGCCGCACACGCCGACGCGCACGACAAGGCCGTCCAGTACGCCCGGCTGAGCGGTCACCGGCTCGGCAGGCTCGTCTCGCTCGACGAGAGCGCCGGCGGCCGGCCGCGCCCGGTGCCGGTCCCGGCCGTCGCCTTCGACGAGTCGGCGGGGAAGGTGCCGGTGGCGCCGGGCGAGATCGAGGACGAGGTGACCGTCACGGCGGTGTACGAGCTGAACTGACGCGCGGCGATCTGCGAGCTGAGGTGACCGTCACGGTGGTGTACGAGCCGAACTGACCGGCGCCGTGGGGGCGGGCCCGTTGCGCCGCGTCCGGCTACTTGCCCGTCCCCGTCAACTCCGCCCGCTCCAGGCCCAGTTCGCGAGCGAGGGCCTCGTCCACCCACTCCTGGGTGCGGGCCCGCGACACCGCGCCGTCGTACGTCGTCATCTGCACCGCGAGGCCGTCGAGCAGCGCGGTGAGGCGCAGCGCCGCCGCCGTCGGGTCGGGACAGCTGAACTCGCCCGCCGCCACCCCCTCCGCGACGACCTCGGCGAGCGCGGCCTTCCACCGCTTGTCGAGGTCGCGCGTCACCTCGCGCAGCGCGGGCTCGCGCAGCGACGCGGCCCAGCCCTCGATCCACAGCCGCCACCCCTTGGCCTGACCGGTCGGGGCGTACCAGCGCACCGCCGCCCGCAGCCGCTTCAGGGCCGTCGTGCGGCGGCCGAGCAGCTTGCGCAGATGGGCCAGATCGTCCTCGGCCGCGTACGTGAACGCCGCGGCGACGAGCTTCTCCTTCGTCGAGAAGTGGTACAGCACCAGCGCGTTGCTCACGCCGAGCGCCGATGCGACGTCGGAGATGCGCACGGCGGCGACACCGCGCGCCTCGATCTGCTCGATGGCGGCCCGCAGCAGCTCCTCGCGCCGCTCGGCCACGCTCAACCGGACTCTGGTCACGCCGCAACCCTAGTTGTTCCCGTCCGCACCCGGCAGCCGGGCCGCCGCCCGTGCCGCGTCGTGCCGCCCCGGGCCGTGCGCGCGGTCCCCGCAGCCGCTTCGTGCACGACCCTTGACACCCTCTCGGCGCACGCGCCACAGTCCCTTCCATCCCCCTCTACTGACTGGCCGTTCAGTCAATAGCCGTGGTCCGGCGACTCGGTGGAGGGGCCGTCCCCGCCGGAGCAGTCCCGCCGCCAGGAGCACGCCGTGACCCAAGCGCCGCCCGTACCTCCGACCCCGCCCGCCGCGGGCGCCCCCGACCTCTCGGCAGGATGGGGCGAGCAACGCTCCCGGCTGCGCAAGGACCTGCGCCGCCTCGACGTGCTGTTCTTCCTCATCTGCACCCTCGTCGGCCTCGACACCATCGGCTCCGTCGCCGCGCAGGGCCCCGAGGGCCTGACGTGGATGGCGATCCTGGCCCTCGTCTTCTTCCTGCCCTACGGACTGCTCGTCGCCGAACTCGGCTCCGCCTTCCCCGTGCAGGGCGGCCCCTACGTGTGGACCCGGCTCGCCTTCGGACGGCTCGTCGCCGGCGTCAACCAGCTCCTCTACTGGATCTCCAACCCGGTCTGGGTGGGCGGCAGCCTCTGCATCATCGCCCTCACCACCTGGGAGGAGTTCTTCACACCGCTGCCCGGCGCGTGGAAGTACCTCGCCGGACTCGTCTTCATCTGGGGCGGCGCGCTCGCCGTCGTGCAGTCCGTGCGCATCGGCAAGTGGGTGCCCATCGCGGGCGCCGTCGCCCGCATCGTGCTGCTCGGCTTCTTCCTCGTGTCCGTCGTCGTCTTCGCCGCCGAGCACGGCGTGCACACCCTGCCCGCGGGCGAGTTCGCGCCCACGTACGCGGGCTTCGTCGCCCTCGTCCCCGTCCTCATCTTCAACTACGTGGGCTTCGAACTGCCCAGCTCCGCCGCCGAGGAGATGAAGAACCCGCGCCGCGACATCCCGCTGTCCATCCTGCGCTCGGGCGTCGCGGCCGTGCTCCTGTACGGCGGCCCCATCCTCGGCATCCTCTTCGTGCTGCCCGGCCGGGAGATCGGCAGCCTCGGCGGCTTCATCGACGCCTGCAAGGCCGTGTTCACCGTCTACGGTGGGTCCGTCGCCGCAGACGGCACGGTCACCCTCACCGGCCTCGGTTCCGTGTTCGGCGGCGTCGCCGCGGCAGGGCTGATCATCGGCCTGCTCACCTCCGGCGTCACCTGGGCGATGGGCGCCCACCGCGCCCAGGCCGTGGCCTGCGCGGACGGCGCGGGCCCTGCGTGGCTCGGACGCATCTCGGAGAAGCACGGCACCCCGGTGCGGGTGAACCTGCTGTCCGCCGTGCTCGCCTCGGTCCTCTTCGTCGTCGCCCTCAACCTCACCGGCGGCAACGGCGAGAAGTACTTCGCGGCCGGTCTCGGCCTGACGATCTGCACCACCTTCATCTCGTACGTCATCACGTTCCCGAGCCTCGCCGTGCTGCGCCGCACGTACCCGGACCAGCCACGCCCCTACGCCGTCCCCGGCGGCCGGACCGGCGCGTGGATCGTCAGCCTGCTGGCCACCGGGTTCGTGGCGTTCACCGTGATCGTGCTGATCTGGCCCGGCTTCGGCGTCGGCTGGTTCGGCACGGCGGGCAGCGCGGCGGACTCGCTGCCCGCCTCGTTCGCCGGCGAGCGGCTCCAGTACACCCTCAGCCAGGTGCTGCCGCTCGCCCTGTTCATCGGCGTCGGGCTGGTCTTCTACGCGTGCGGGGCGGGTGCGCGGCGCCGCTCGCGCGCCGGTGTCACAGCGCCGGGAACTGGTAGTCGCGGATGATCCGGCCGTCCTCGCCCACGGTCACGAACTCGAGCCCGCCGCCCGCGGCCTCACCGGACTCCACGGCGACCGCCTCCCAGCGGAACGTGACGACGTCCTCCAGCGCGGCCGAGGAGTCCCCGGCGGCCCGGAACGTGAACTGTCCCGTCGCCACGAACTCCTCGTAGGAGCGCGCCACCCGGGCCTCCAGCTCGTCGTGGCCGCGCGCCACGAGGGCCGCGTCCGCGAAACCGAGCCGCTCCGCCTCCGCGCGCATCTCCTGCGGCGGCTGCAGCACATGGACCCCGTCCGGCGCCCACAGGTCCTGCACGGCCTTGCGGCGCCGGTCGGGGTCGGCCTCGTTCCAGACGGCGGCGTAGCGGTCGGCCAGGTCCCGCGCGTCGATGTGCGGCATGGTTCCTCCTTGGTCGGGCTCGGTCGGGCTCGGTCGGGCTCGGTCGGGCTCGGTCGGGCTCGGTCGGGTGGGTACGGCAGGACTGTGCCGCCGGGCCCGGCATGGCCTCAATTCCCCCTGGGGAATGGCCGATCGGGAGTCCGGGGGTGTAGACACGGGCCGGTGACCACGGACACGACGCGACGGGCGGAACTCGGCGGAGCCGTACGCGCATGGCGGGCGCGGCGACGGTACAGCCAGCTGGAGCTGGCCACGCGCGCGGGCACCACGCAACGCCATCTGAGCTTCATCGAGAGCGGCCGCTCGGCGCCCGGACGCGGGATGGTCGTCCGCCTCGCCGAGGCGCTGGACGTCCCCCTCAGGGAGCGCAACGCCCTTCTCCTCGCGGCAGGTTACGCACCCGCCTACAAGGAGACGCGTTTCGAGGACCCGCACCTGGCGCCGGTCCGCACGGCACTGGAACGCGTCATGAAGGCGCACCATCCGTATCCGGCCGTCATCATCGACCGGGGCGCCGACCTCGTCGCCGCCAACGACGCCTTCCACGCGCTGATCGCCGGGGCCGACGCGCGGCTGCTGGCGGAGCCGGTGAACGTCGCGCGCGTGCTGCTGCATCCGCGCGGGCTCGCGCCGCGCATCGGGAACCTGGAGGAGTGGGGGTGGCACATCGTCGCTGCGCTGCGCGACCAGGCCGCCCGCAATCCGCACCCGCGCACGGCGCAACTCCTGGCGGAACTGGAGGAGTTGGTGCCGGGCCGGCCGCTGCGGGCCGGACCGGACTACCTCGGCTTCGCGGTGCCGCTGCGACTGCGGTCCCGGGTCGGCGAACTGCGTCTGCTGAGCACGCTCACGCACTTCGGCACCGCGGTGGACGTGACCCTCGCCGAACTGCGCCTGGAGGCCTTCCTGCCGCTCGACGAGGAGACCGCGGAGCGGCTCAGCGCACTGGCACCGCGTGCGCGTCCAGGGCGATCGCCCCGCCCGGATGCACCAGCAGCGGATTGACCTCCAGATCGGCCAGCTCGGGATGGTCGGCGGCCGCCCGGGCCACCGCGCACACCGCCGCGGCGGCCGCCTCCAGGTGCACCGCGGGAGCACCGCGCCACCCGGTGAGCAGCGGCGCGTGCCGCAGCTCCAACAGCAGCGCACGCGCGCGTGCCGGGGTGAGCGGGGCGAGCGCCAGCGCCGTGTCGGCGTGCAGCTCGGCGGTGACCCCGCCCGCGCCGACCATCACCACAGGCCCGAACGAGGCGTCCCGCCGCACCCCGACGATGAGCTCACGCGCGTACGGGGGCGTGGCCATCGCCTCGACCGCGTAGCGGGCCGCGCCGGTGGCCGCCCGCATCCGGGCGAACGCGGCGCGCAGCGCCCCCGCGTCACCGAGCCCGAGCGCCACGCCGCCGGCCTCCGTCTTGTGGGCGAGCCCCATCGCCTTGAGCGCCAAGGGGTAGCCCGTGCGGTGCGCCGCGTCGACGGCCGCGTCCGCGTCCGTCACGAACTCGGCCGCGGGGAAGGCCAGTCCGTAGGAGGCGAGCAGCTCGCGGACGCTCTCGTAGCCGCCGTCGCCGAGCGGGTACGTCGCCGTGGGCGCGGTGTGCGGGGCCGGCGGCCGGGGTGCGGCGGCGGCCGTTCCGGCCGCGGCGGCAAGGGCCGACGCCGCCTGCTCGATGCGCTCGTAGACCGGGATGCCGCGCTCGCGCAGGACGGCGAGGGCCGGGGTGTCCCGGGCCATCGTGTGGACGACCAGGGCGCGGCCGGCGGCGAGGGAGGCGTCCGCGAGGTCGTGCGCGACCCGGCACTCGTCCTCGGCCTGGGCCGGGTTGGCGCTCGCGTAGTCACCGAAGTAGCCGGTGAGGACCACCGCGTCCGCGTCGCCGCTGTGCAGCAGACCGTCCGCCACGCGCGCGTAGGCGGCGAGATCCGCCTCGCCGGCCCCGGCCAGGTCGACCGGGTTGGCCGTGCCCGCCCCGGCCGGCAGCCGCTCCCGCAGGGCCGCGACCGTGTCCGGCGAGAGCGGC
>NZ_JASERH010000016.1:0-59231 GCF_030766975.1 Streptomyces sp. KL116D
GGGGCCCCCGCAAGGCCGCCGCGTAACTCAGGCGAAGGCGTCCACGCCGGTCAGCTCCGCCGACAGGGTCCACAGCCGGGCCGCGGCCTCCGGGTCGCGGACCCAGGACTTGACCCCGCCGGCGAGCATGTCGTCGGCGTCGTCCGGCACCGGCTCGGCCAGGTCGCAGTCCTGGCAGTAGGCGCCGCCGTGCGCGTCGAGCAGGGGTGAGGTGGCCGCCCACACGGTGGTCGCCGCACCCTGCTGCGGCGTCTTGAACCCCGGCCGCGGCGCACCGGTCTGCGAGACCCAGCCGCGCTCCGCCCACTCCTCGCGCGGGATGTGCCGCTGGAGCGGGGTGAGGATCGATCCCGGGTGCACGGCGTACGCGTGCAGCCCGTGGCCGGCGCCGAGCCGGTCGAGGTGCAGTGCGAACAGGGCGTTGGCCGACTTGGCCTGACCGTAGGCGAGCCAGCGGTCGTACCCGGTGCGGAAGTCGATGTCGTCCCAGCGGACGCCGGTCAGGAAGTGACCGGACGAGGTGAGGGCGACGACCCGGGCGCCGTGCGGCGCGAGCGCCGGGCGCAGCCGGTTGACGAGGGCGAAGTGCCCGAGGTGGTTCGTGGCGAACTGGTACTCGCGGCCGGGCCCGACCCGGGTCTCCGGGGCCGCCATCACCCCCGCGTTGTTGATGACGAGGTCGAGGGTGCGGCCCGTGTCGAGGAGACCCTCGGCGAAGACGCGCACGCTCTCCAGATCCGCCAGGTCGAGCGCGCCCACCTCCGTCCCGCTGATCCCGTCGAGCGCCGCGCGCGCCGCGTCGGGGCGGCGCGCGGGCACGAGCACCCGCGCTCCCGCCGCGGCGAGCGCGCGCGTCGTCTCCAGGCCGAGGCCCGAGTAGCCGCCCGTGACGAGGGCCGTCCGGCCGGTGAGGTCCACCCCGGCGATCACGTCGGCGGCCGTGCTGTGCGCCCCGAACCCGCTGCCGATCCTGTGCTGCTGCGCTGTGCTGGTCATGCCGCGGCACGCTAGGTGCTGGAGTGCACACCAAGGCAAACGGACCCGCCTCAGCACACCAGCCGGGCCCGCAGCAGCGCCGCCGTGCGCCGGTCGACGCCGAGTCCTTCGGTGACGTACCGGTGGAGGCCGCCGTAGTCGGTCACGACCTGGTCGAGGGCGGCCGTGAGGTAGTCGGTGCGCACCTCCTGGAGCGGGACCAGCAGATCCGGATTCCGCATCGCACCGGACTGGGCGAGGCTCTCGCGCAGCTTCGCGTCGTAGGCCGCGCGGAAGGTGTTGGACGCCAAGTAGTCGTCCACGGCGGCCCGTTGGGACACTCCGAGCAGCCGCAGCAGGACGTACGTCGTCCAGCCGGTGCGGTCCTTGCCGGACGTGCAGTGGTACAGCAGCGCGCCGCGGCCGCCGTACGCGATGTCGTGCAGGGTCGCCGCGAACCGGGCGCGGTTGTCGGCGCCGGTCACGAACATCGGGTAGACGCTCCGCATGAACGCCGCCGCCCGGCCGCCGCCCAGCATCTCCTCCTGCCGCACCGGGTCCCGCGAGGCGATGGCGGTCAGGATGTGCGCGTACAGGCCGTTGTCGCTGACCGGACGGGCCACGCCGGTGACGCCCGCGGGCAGCCGGTCCGCGCCGTCGTACTGCACCTCCAACGGCACGCGGTAGTCCACCGCTTGACGCACACTCAGTTCGTCCAGCGTCGTCACGTCGGCGTCGGTGAGCTTGCTCAGGGCGTCGGCACGGTAGACCAGCCCGTACCGGACCCGGCCGCCGCCGGCGGCCCGGTACCCGCCGATGTCGCGGACGTTCACCGCTCCCTGCAGCGGGATCTGCCGGATCTGCCGGATCTGCCGGTTCGGCGGGGCGGCGGACGCGGCGGCGGTGGCGGCCGGGGAGAGCGCCGCGGCCGTCACCGTGCCGAGGGCGGCACCGAGCGCCCGGCGTCGCGTGAAGACTGCTCTGTTCGTGGCTGGCATACGTGAACTCCCCTGCGGAAGCGGCCGGTCGGCGGCCTGTGGATCACCCTGGTGTCGGCAGGGTGCCGAGCACGTGCCGGGCCTCCGCCAGCACGCGGTCGACGAGCTCCGCGCAGCTGGGCAGGTCCTCGATGAGCCCCGCGACCTGGCCCGACGCCATCACGCCGAGGTCGGTGCGGCCCTCGACCATGGACGCCTTCAGGAGCATCGGGGTGTTGGCGGCGAGCAGTACCTGGCTCCACGTGAGGTCCTTGCCGTGCTTCATGGCGAGCCCGTCCCTGACCAGCTGCGGCCAGGACAGACCGGAGAGCTTGCGGAACCCGGCGGCGCGCCGCACCGCTTGCAGCAGGGCGCGCGAACGCCCCGCGTTCTCCAGGGAGTTCACGAGGTCCGTGCGCAGCATGCGGTGCGGCAGACCGTCCACCGCCCGCGTCACCGTGACGTCCTTCACCGACGCCGCGAGATAGCGGGCCTTCACCGCGTCGGGCACCGTGGAGTCGGACGTCAGCAGGAACCGCGTCCCCATCGCGACGCCCGCCGCCCCGTAGGCGAGCGCGGCGACCAGGCCGCGCCCGTCGTGGAAGCCGCCCGCGCCGATCACCGGGATGTCGACCGCGTCCACCACCTGCGGCAGCAGCACCGACGTCGCCACCTCTCCGGTGTGGCCGCCGCCCTCGCCGCCCTGCACGATCACCGCGTCCGCGCCCCACGCCGCGACCTTCTCGGCGTGCCGCCGCGCCCCGATCGACGGGATGACGACGACGCCCGCGTCCTTCAGCTCGGCGATCAGCTCGCGCGACGGGGCCAGCGCGAACGAGGCGACCCGCACGCCCTCGTCCACGATGATCCGGACCCGCTCCCGCGCGTCGCCCGCGTCGGCCCGCAGGTTCACCCCGAAGGGCTCCTCGGTGCGGGACTTCACCTCCCGTACGGCGGACCGCAGTTGCTCGACCGTCATCGTCGCGGAGGCGAGGATGCCGAGCGCCCCCGCGTTCGCCGACGCCGACACGAGCCGGGGTCCCGCGACCCAGCCCATGCCGGTCTGGACGATGGGGTGGCGCACGCCGACGAGCTTGGTCAGGGGCGTGCTGAGGGTGAACGCGGCGTCGCTGCTCATGCGGACGGGACCTCCCGCTCCCGCGTCCCCTTCGGGTCGACGACCTCCCGGATCAGCCGCAGCTCCTCGGGCGTGGGCTCACGGGTGAACGGCACCTCGCCGCCCTCCGGCAGCGCGAGCAGGAACCCCGTCGCCGCCTGCACCTCCTCGACCGTGACCCCCGGGTGCACGGACGCGAGCCGCATCGACCGGCCGGGCGTCTCGAAGTCCAGGACCGCCAGGTTCGTCACGACGCGCGGGATGCGGTGGAAGCGCGTCGCCGACGGGCCCGCCGCGGCCGCGCTGTCGTACCCGACCCCGCTGATCATGTCGACCTTCTCGACGAAGACCCGCGGACTGTGCCTCGGCACCCAGTAACTCACCGGATTGTTCAGGGTGTTGACGGGCGCGCCGCGCACGCCGAGCAGCTGCCGGTCGGGCCGCGCCCAGTCGCCGATGCACGAGATGTTCTGGTTGCCGAACCGGTCGAGCTGGCTGGCGCCCATCATCACGTGCCGCTTGCCGCCGGTCACCATCGCCAGGTGCTGGCGGTACGGGAGCCAGCCCTCGGCCGCGCCGTCGGGGCCGACCAGCATCGCCTCGCCGTCGGTGAGCAGCAGATCGGGGGAGAAGGTCCGCCTGGCGAGCCGCGCACCGGCGGCCGGGATCAGGCCCATGGGGCTGGCGAGCACCTCGCCGTCGCCGCGCCAGGCGTCGGCGCAGGCGATCACGCAGTACTCGGCGCGGGTCGTACCGGCTGTCGTGCCGGCCGTGGTGCCGGTGGCCGTGCCGGGGGTCGTGGGGGTCACTTCTGCTCCTCGTGCCAGGCCTGGACGGCGGACTGGTACTGCTTCTCGTCGCCGTCCGGCGGCAGGAACCGCTCGGCGAACTCGGGCCAGGGCGTCGTCGCGTACATCTTCTGGAACGCCTCGTCGCGGTCGTGGTCGGGCACGCAGGACGTGAAGTGCGCGCCGTTCGGCGTCTCGACGACGCCCGACACCGCGTGCCGCTTGACGAGCAGCGACTGCGGCACGACGTCGCTCCCGAAGCCGTCGACCAGGCGCTCGCAGGAGACGTACGCCGCGTCGGTCGCCTCGCAGAACAGGTCGTCGAAGTACGGGTCGGGGCCCAGGTACTGTCCGTTGCCCCGCCGGTCCGCGCGGTTCACGTGCACCAGCGCCGCGTCCAGGCGCAGCGCCGGCATCGCGACGAACGTCTCCCCGTCCTCGTACGGCGAAGTGACCGTCCGCAGCCGTGGGTTGACCCGCATGACGTCCGAGCCGATGCCCGCGCGCACCGGCAGGAACGGCAGCCGGTTCGCCGCCGCGTGCAGGCCCCACATGAACATCGCCTCGTCGACCTCCTCCAGCTCGAACGCGCCCTGCTGGCGCGCCGCCCGGAAGTGCGGTTCGAGCGGGATCGAGTCGAGCGTCACGAACGCGGCGACCAGCTTGCGGATCTTCCCGGCCGCGGCGAGCAGTCCGACGTCCGGGCCGCCGTACGAGACGACGGTCAGGTCCGTCACGTCGCTCCGCAGCAACGCCCTCACCAGCGCCATCGGCTTGCGGCGTGCACCCCAGCCGCCGATGCCGACGGTCATGCCGCTGCGCAGCCGGGCGACCACCTCGTCGGGCGTCATGGTCTTGTCCGTCATGCTCCGGCCGGTCGTGCTCCGGTCGGCCCTGCCCTGGTCGGTCATGGTCACTCGTCCTCCTGTCCGAACGTGTCGCGGACCCGGTCGGCGACGCCGCTGAGGTTCGCCTCGAAGGTGAAGCCCTGCTCGAAGCGGTAGCTGCGGTGCACGTCGACGGGGTCGATCCCGTTCAGCGCGGCCTTCGCGAGCCGGATCAGATAGCCGTCCTTGCGTGCGATGTCCCGGGCCAACTCCAGTGCACACGCCAGAAGTTGCTCGCGCGGCACCACCTTCCACACCGACCCGTGCGCGTGCAGCTCGGCGGCGGTCACGGTGCGCGAGGTGTAGAAGAGGGTGCGCATCAGGTGCTGGGGGACCAGACGGGCCAGGTGCGTGGCCGCGCCGAGGGCGCCCCGGTCCAGCTCGGGCAGGCCGAACGTGGCGTCGTCGCTCGCCACGATCGCGTCAGCGTTCCCCACCAGCCCGATGCCGCCGCCCAGGCAGAACCCGGCGACGGCCGCCACCACCGGCACCTCGCACCGGTACACCGCCGAGAACGCCTCGTAGCAGCCGCGGTTGGCGCCGATCAGCGCTCGGTGCCCGCCGCTCGCCGAGGCCGTCTCGCGCTGCATCTCCTTGATGTCCACCCCGGCGTTGAACCCCCGGCCGCCCTCCGCCGCCGTCAGCACCACGCAGCGCACGTCGGGATCGTGGCCGGCGGCGCGCACGGCGTCCGCCAGGTCGTACCAGCCCTGCACCGGCAGCGCGTTGACCGGAGGGAAGTCCACCGTGACGACGGCGATCCCCTTTTCGGGCGATGAGGTGGAGACACCCATGGCGCTCAGCTACCTTTCCACCTAACGTTTGTTTGGTAGTGCATGACCGTAGCAGGCGACGGAGGTCGGCGGAATGGGTCGGGGAGCGAGCCGGGCGGCGCACGGGGGCGGGGGCGCGCGATGGATCTGACGGGACGGGTCGTCGTGGTGACGGGCGGCACCAGGGGAGTGGGCGCCGGGATCGCGGGCGCCTTCGCGCGGGCCGGGGCGCGCGTCGTGGTCTGCGCCCGCAGACCGCCCGAAGTGCCCCTGGAAGGCTGCGAGTTCGTCTCTCTCGACCTGCGGGACGGCGCCGCCGTACGAGACTTCTTCGCAAGCCTCGACCGGGTCGACGTCCTGGTGAACAACGCGGGCGGCACGTCGTACCGGCTGCTCGGCGAGAGCGATGCCGAGCGGCACGCCCGCGTCATCGAGCTGAACCTGACGGCGCCGCTGACCGCGTCCCTCGCCGCCCGCGAGCGGCTCGCCGCGGCGCGCGGATCGATCGTGATGATCGGCAGCGTCAGCGGCACCCGGCCCTCGCCGGGCAGCGCGGCGTACGGGGCGGCGAAGGCGGGCCTGGCGAACCTGGCACGGTCGATGGCCGTCGAATGGGCCCCGGAGATCCGGGTGAACACCCTGGTCCTCGGCATGGTCCGCACCGAACTCTCGGCGCTGCACTACGGGGACGAGGAGGGCATCGCCGCCGTCGGCGCGACCGTGCCCCTGGGGCGGCTCGCCGAGCCCCGCGAGGTCGGTGAGGCGGCGGTGTTCCTGGCGTCGGACGCCGCCTCGTACATCACCGGGGCGAGCCTGCTCGTGCACGGCGGCGGGGAGCGCCCCGCCTTTCTCGACGCGGCAACGGTCAACAAGGAGGCGTGAGATGACGGACACGGACACGGATCAGGGTGTGGCGCCGGCGGGCGGCGGTCTGTGCGCGGGGCGCGTGGTCGCGGTGACCGGGGCGGGGCGCGGCCTGGGCCGCGCCCATGCCCTCGCGTACGCCGCCGAAGGGGCGAGGGTCGTGGTGAACGACTTCGGGGTGGGCCTCGACGGACAGCCCGCCCCCGACAGTCCGGCCGCCCAAGTCGTCGCCGAGATACGGGAGTCGGGCGGCGAGGCGGTCGCCCACGGCGGTGACATCGCGACGACCGAAGGGGCCGCCTCGCTCGTCGCCGCGGCCGTCGACACCTTCGGGCGGCTCGACACGCTCGTGAACAACGCCGGGTTCCTGCGCGACCGGATGCTGGTGAACCTCGCCGAGGACGACTGGGACGCCGTGCTGCGGGTCCACCTCAAAGGCCACTTCCTGCCGCTCCAGCACGCCGCCGCCCACTGGCGCGCCGAGGCGAAGGCGGGCCGAACCCCCGTCGCCCGCGTCGTCAACACCTCGTCCGGAGCAGGCCTGTTGGGCTCGGTCGGACAGGGCAACTACAGTGCCGCCAAGGCCGGGATCCTCGGCCTGACCCTGGTGGCCGCCGCCGAGATGGGCCGGTACGGGGTGCAGGTCAACGCGATCGCGCCGGCCGCGCGCACCCGGATGACCGAGGCCGCGTTCGCCGAGACGATGGCGGCACCTCAGGCGGGCGCCTTCGACGCGATGGACCCGGCGAACGTCTCACCTCTTGTGGTGTGGCTCGGCTCCGGCGCGGCCAGCGACGGGGTGACCGGGCGGGTCTTCGAGGTGGAGGGCGGCCGGATCACCGTGATGGAGGGCTGGCGCCCCGGCCCGACCGTCGACAAGGGCGAGCGGTGGACCCCGTCCGGCGCGGGGGACGCGGCGCGGGAGCTGGTGGGGCGGGCGGAGGCACCGGGGGCGGTGTACGGGGCTTCCTGACGGCCCGGTGGGGCGGGCTTCTCCTGCGGCCGTCCGGCGTGGGCTTCCTGGCGCCCGGGTGGGCCGGACCCGGCCGTTCCGCCCTAGCGTGAGGGCGTGGACGCCGAGCTGTTCGTGGGGCGTGGGGACGCGCTCGCCGTACTGGAGCGAGTGCGGCGGGCCGCCGGGGGCGGTGTGCCGCAGCGGGTGCTCGTCGAGGGCGCGGCCGGGGTCGGCAAGACCGCACTGGTCCACCGGTTCCTCGACGACGTCGGCGCGGTCCTGTACGCGAGCGGGGAAGAGGCCGAGAGCGGGCTCGCGTTCGGCGTCGTGGAGCAGCTCCTCGGCGGGCGGGCCGGGCGCGCCTGGACCGACCCCGTCGAGGCCGGGGCCGCGCTCCTCGAAGCGATCGACGAGGCACAGTCCGCGGCGGACCGGGCCGCGGGGCAGCGGGGCGCGGGCGAGCGGGCCTCGGGTGAGCGGGCCGGGGGTGGGCGGGCCGCGGGTGAGCGGGGCAGGGGCAGCTGGGGCGAGGGTGAGCTGGCCATGGGTGAGCGGGGCGGAGGTGGGCGGGCCGCAGGTGAGCGGGGCAGGGGCAGCCGGGGCGAGGGTGAGCTGGCCACGGGTGACCGGGAGGCCGGGGGCCGGGGCGTCGTCGCGCTGGTCGTCGACGACGCGCAATGGGCCGATCCCGCCTCGCTGACCGCGTTCGCCTTCGCCGTCCGGCGGCTGCGCGCGGACCGGGTCGTCGCGGTGACCGTGGCCCGCGACGCCCAGCAGGCCGGGGTGCCGGCCGGGGTGCGGCGGCTCTTCACGTCGGCCGGGGCCGTGCGGATCGGGCTCGACGGGCTGGGCCCCGACGAACTGCGGAGCCTCGCGGCGCGGGTCGGCGGGGTACGGCTCACCGCGCGTGCGGCGGCCCGTCTGCACGCCCACACCTCCGGCAACCCGCTGCACGCCCTGGCGCTCCTCGACCAGGAAGGACGGACGCTGATCGAGGCACTGGAACGCCCCGACGTCACACCCCCCGCCCCCAAGTCGTTCACGGCCCTGGTCCTGTCCCGCCTGTCGACGTGCGACGCGGCGACGGAAGCCCTGGTGAGCGCGGCAAGCGTGCTGGGCTCACACGGCTCTTTCGCGGCGGCGGAGACCTTGGCGTTCGGCGGGACGGGTCCCGACGGGGGCGAGGCGGGGGAGGATCTGGCGCCGAGTGGGAGGGGCGCCGACGGGGGCATGGCGGGGAAGGGGCCGGCGTCGAACGGGCAGGGGGCCGATGGCACGTGCCCCGACAGGGGCGCGGGGAACTGCGCGACAAGCCACGACGAACACGCACCCGGCAACGGACCACCCCCACCCACAGACCTCGCCCTCCACGCCCTGGAGGCAGCCGCAGCCGCAGGCCTCCTCACGGCCCCGCCGGCCACCGGCACCTTCCGCTTCCCCCACCCCCTCGTACACGCCGCCGCCTACCACCGACTGGGCCCCGCCCGGAGGGCCTCGCTGCACCGCGCCGCAGCGAACCTGACCGACGACCGAGCGGCAGCACTCCGCCACAGAGCGCTCGCCGCCCCCGGCACCGACGAACCCCTCGCCGCAGAACTGGCCACCGTAGGAAGGGAGTTCGCGGCACGCGGAGCCTGGTCCGGCGCCACCCGGCAACTCGCCGACGCCGCCCGCCTCACCGCCCGAAGGGCACTGCGCGAGCGCTACACCCTGGAATCCGTCGAGGCGGGCCTGCTGGCCGGCGACGTCCCCGACGTCGCCGAAGCAGCCGCACGCATAGGCGAGTTCGAACCGAGCGCCTGGCGCAGCTACCTGCTCGGCCGGCTCTTCCTCTTCGACATCGGCCGCTCCCGCGCGCTGCTCACGGACGCCTGGCAGCGCTGCGACCCCGGCCGCGACCCCGTACTCGGCGCCAGGATCGCCGCACAGTTCGCCGCCCTGTACGGGAGCACGGCACGCGGCGCGGAGATGGCCGAATGGGCGGAGCTCGCACTGCGCCTCGCCCCCGCGGACACCGCCACCGACATGATCCGCTACCTGCGGCTGAGCGGACTCGCCCTCGGCGGGCGCGCGGAGCAGGCGCTCGACGGACTCGGTCCGCTGCCGGACCCCGCCGTGGCCTCGCCCGCCCAGCTGGAGGAGCTGCTCGGCCGCGGCACCCTGCGCGAGATCAGGGGCGATCTCACCGGCGCCGTACGGGACTTGACCGGTGTGCACGCGGCGGCCAGGACCCGCGCCGCATCCTTCCGCGTCGTCGCGGCCACCGCCCTCGCCTCCGCCGAACACCGCATCGGCGCCTGGGACGACGCACTCGCTCACGCCGACCAGGCCCTGGGCCTCGCCGCAGACACCGACCAGCCGCACATCGCTCTCTACTGCCGCATGATCGCGGGCCAACTCCACAGTGCACGGGGCGCGTTCGGGCGTGCGGAGGCGCACGCCAGGGTCGTCGCCGAGTACGCGCGCCAGGGCCACACCAACCCCGTCCTGTGGGCGGCGCTCGCCCAGGCGCAGCTGGCCCGGGCCCGCGGCCGCCCCGAGGAGGTGGTCCTCGCCCTGGAGCCGCTGCCCGCCCTCGCCCGCCGCGGCGACATCGAGGAGCCCGGCCTGACACCGTGGCGGGACGTGCTGGCCGACGCGTGGAGCGCGCTCGGCGAGAGCGAGCGGGCCGCCGAGGCCCTCGCCCCGTACGAGGTGCTCGCCGTGCAGCGCGGCCACCATGGTGCCCTGCTGCGCGCCGCCCGGGCCCGCGGCACCCTGGAGGCGGCCCGTGGCGACACCGCCGCGGCCGACCGCGCCCACCGCGCCGCCCTCAAGCACGCACCGTACGTCGAGGCCCCGTTCGACCGGGCCCTGGCGCATCTCGCGTACGGCGCCTTCCTGCGCCGCACCGGCAAGCGGACCCGCGCGGCCGAGCAGCTCACCCGGGCCAGGGAGCTGCTCGACCGGCTCGGTGCCGGGCCCGATCTGGCGCGCTGCGCACGGGAGTTGGCGGCCTGCGGCCTCGACCCGGCCGGCCCCCGGGAACGTACAGGCGGGGGCGCCGCCCTGCTCACCCCGCAGGAACTCGCCGTGGCCCGCCAGGTCACCTCGGGCCTCACCAATCGGCAGGTCGCCCGCGAACTCGTCATCAGCGTCAAGACCGTCGAGTACCACCTCGGCCGGATCTACGCCAAGCTCGGCGTCGACTCCCGCACCCGCCTGGCCGCCCGCCTCGACGGCAGCGACCCGCTCCGCGCCGCCCGCTCCGGCGCGGACCGGGGAAACCCCTAGGCCGCACCCTGGGGCACCCGGCCGCCCCCGCGTCCTACGGTGCTCTACGTCGTCCGCGCGGACGGCAGAGAACCAGCACGGGGGAACAGCACGGGGGAACAGCACGGGGAACAGCACGGGGAACAGCACGGGGGAATGCACAGATGCCACATCGAACCTTGTCACGGACGTGCGCGGTCACCCGGCCGTCGCAGCACACCTCCTACGACTACTACGACCATCACGACCACCACACCCACGATGCCCGCCACGAGACCATCACCACCGTCCCGGACGCCCGGGGCAGGGCCGCCGTCGACCACGTCGTCCGCGAGCTCGCCCTCGCCGCCGACAAGGTGGCCGCGCACTACGCGGATCCCGCCAAGTATCCGATGCCCACGGACCGTTCGGCGCCGGAGCAACTCCTCGCCGAGCGGTTCTACGACGTGCCGGACGACCGCAAGAAGCGGGCCGCGGCCACCGTGCTCGCCGAACGGGCGGACGGAGCGGCCCGCGTGGCCCGCCTCGGCGGCCTGGCCCGGGTCGATCTGTGCTCCCGCGTGTCGGTGGAGGCGCAGGTGAGCCGCCTGCCGCTGCCCGCTCAACTGGCCCTGCCGGTAAGGGTGTCGGCCGTCCGGTCCGCAGGCGGCCTGCCGGAACCGGTGGGCCCGAGCACCGCCCCGCCGCTGCACCACCTGGAACTCCGCGTACAGCACGTGGTGTGCCGCGACGAGACCGACGAATGGGGCGCAGACCCCGTCAGGATCGCGGCCGTCTGCGTCGGCCCGGACGGCGCCGCGCACCGCACCGACCTCTTGGAGGGGGGCCGGTTCAACAGCGGCGACACCGTCGCCTACGGCCCGCCCAGGCCCCTGCACCGCTTCACCCTCGCGGATCCGGCCCATCCGGCCCATTCGGGCGATCCAGGTGATCCAGGTGAGGTGGTCGATCGTGCCGTGGCCGCGGGGCGGGTCCCGATGGGCCCGGACGCGTACCTGGGGCTGCTCGTCCTGTCCACGCAGGACCCGCGCGACGCGCGCGACGGTGACGCGCTGGTCGACCACGTGGCTCGGCTCCTGGCCCTGGCCCGCCGCAAAGTGGGCGCGCTGCTCGGCCCGGCCGACCCGCGGGTGCCGGCCGCCGCGTGCGTGGTCGTCGGCGAACTCTTCGACCGGCTGCGCCGGCGCCACGGCGACGACACGTTCCGGCCCGTCGCGCTCCGTGCCACGGTGCCCGCCCACACGTCCCGCTGGCCCGACGGTCGCACGGCCTGCGCCGGAACGACCGCCGACTTCCGCGGATACGGCGGCCACTACCAAGTGACGTACGACTGGCGGCTGTCCGCCTGAGACGGCAGTACCGGGGGAGCGCCGCCGCCCGTCAGCGCGAGAGCCGGGCGGCGGCGTCGCGCTGCAACTCGGCCGTCGCCGCCAGGAACCGCGTCACCGTCCGCAGCTCCTCGGCGTCGAAGTCCTCGCACACCCTGACCACGTCCCGCGCCCAGTCGACGAAGAACGCGGTCAGCTCGGCGATCCTGCCCCGGTCCAGCTCGATGACCAAGCGCCGCTTGTCCGTGGCGTGCTTGACCCGGCGCACGGCCGTGCTTCCTGAGCAGGTCGAGCGTCTTGGACTCGGTCGGGTTCAGGCCCTGGGACGCGGCGACGGCCGTGTGGAACATGATTGTCGACGCGCTCTGCTCGCGCCCCGTCTCGGTGGGGACGCGCGACCGCCTTCGACCTCTGCTCGGCGGGGTTGCGGGGTCGCGTTCAACTCCCGCGCGGGAACGTCCACTCCAGCCGGTTCCTGGCCCGTACGTCGCCCAGGGCGCGGGCGCCGTCCAGTGCCACGTCACGGGCGTAGTCGCCGGGTGGCGTGCAGGCGAGCAGCTTCGCGAGCGCGTCCACGGCGCGCGGGTCCTGCCGGACGGCGAGCCCACGGGCCGCCTCCGCCGCGACGTCGTCCCGGGGGTCGCCCAGCAGGGCGGCCAGCGCGGCCCGGATCTGCGGGGTGTCCGCACCGGTCCCGGCGAGTGCGGCCGCGGCCCATGTCCTGACGTCGGGGTCGGTGTCGCGCGTGAGCGTGAGGAGGGCGTTGACGGCGGTGGCGGTGGCGGTGGCGGTGGCGGTGGCGACCGTGACGGTGTCGCCGTCCCCGTCCCCGTCGCGGGTGCCTTCACCGGTCTCACCGGCCGTAATGGCCTTGCGGCCGCTGCCACCGATGCCACCGGTCGACCCGCGCAGGGCGAGAGCGACGGCACGCCGGACCTCGGGATGCGGATGCCCCGCGAACCGGACCACCTCCGGCACGGCGGCGGGATCGTTCACCTGGCCCAACGCGCCGATGACGGAGCGGAGTTCGACCCAGTCCGGGACTGCGGGAGCGAGTCCATGAGTGGAGCCATGAGCGAGTCCATGAGTGGAGCCATGAGCGAGTCCATGAGTGGAGCCATGAGTGGAGCCCGGAGCGGGGTCGGCGCTCGCGCCCAGACGTGCCGCCAGGCCCACCCTGTCGCCCGCCGCCACCGCGCCGCTCCCGGCCTCCGCGCCCCGCGCCATCCTCCGCAGCGACGGGAACGCCCGGCGGGCGAACGGGTACGACCCGTCCGGACCCGGCACCCCCAACTGGCCCAGCACGTCCGCCGCGAAGGCCCGCCGCAACGGATCCCGGTCCACGCACCACGCCACCGCCGCACGGAACGTCGCGTCGTCGCCCCGCCGCCGCAGCACCGCCATCGCCTCCACCCAGTCGTCGTCGTCCGGGTCCCCGCGCCGCACCGCCCGGTCCGCGAGCTCGCCCGGGGACGTCGGGATTCCCAGTTCGGCCTCCAGGAGCGTGGCGATCGCGGCGTGGCCGGTCTGCTGGTCGTTGCCGCTCGTCGGACGCCCCGCCTCGTCGAGCAGCTCCACGACCACCGTCACCCCGCCGTCCTCCGGGAACCGCTGCGTCACCGCCTCCCGGTCCGCCCCGCCGACCGCCGACTCGGCCAGCCCGGCCCGCAACCACTCGGCCACGTCCACGCCCAGCCACCGCCGCGCCTCAGCCAACGCCTCCGCCCGCCCCGGCGCCCCGTGCTCCAGGAGCGCCCGCACGCATCCGGTCGACCCCCGCCGCGCGGCCGCGACCAGCGGCAACTCGCCGCCCGCGCCCGGCAGCCGGGCGTCCGCGCCACCGTCGAGCAGCGCCCGCACCGTCCGCTCGTGCCCGCGCTGCACCGCCCACGTCAACGCCCGGAACCCGAACTCCTCCACCGCGTCCACTCTCGCCCCGGCCCCGAGCAGCGCGCGGACCACCTCGGCGTGCCCGCCACAGGCCGCCCCGCACAACGGGAGGTCCGTACCCCCGCTGAGCCGGTCCGGATCGGCCCCGGCCGCCAGCAGCAGCCGTACGATCGCCGGCTCGTCGCCCACCGCCGCCACGTACAGGGCGCTCTGGCCGTCCTCGCCGCACACGTCACCCGGCACCCCGGTGCGCAGCACGCGCACCACCGCGTCCTCGTCACCGCTGTGCACCGCGTCGAACAGGCCGGACACACCTGCCTTCAGCTCGTCGTCCATGCCTCGACCCTCACCCCGCGGACCCCTCGTACGCAACGCAATTGGGACCCGACGGGGCAAAACCTTCGCCTGGAACCTTCGTCTGGAGCCTTCGCCTGGAACCCTCGACAGGGGCGGCACCACCGCGGCCGACGACCTACGTGTCGCACTCCAGGACCGTCCGGCACAGCCCGCACCGCGCCCGCACCCGGCCGCGCACCGGGACCCGGATCCGCTGGTGGCACGTCGGGCAGGGGAACGTCACCCGGAGCCCGGACCGGCCCTGCGGCCCCTCCGCCGTGAACGCGTAAGGGCCCGCCGGAGCAGGGGCCCCGGCGCCGTGGTCCTGCGCGTACCGGCGGTCCTTCGCGTACCGGCGGCGGCCCGCCCAGCCGGCCGCCACCAGCGGTGGCTGCTGCTCGTCGCGCCGCGCCTGCGCGAGCCCCTTCGTGTACGAGGTGTACGCCTGCGGGCTGGTGAACCACGTCTCCGGCGCCTCGCCGAACACCAGCGACCGCTTCGCCAGCACGTACCCGAACTCCTCCGGCGTCAGATAGCCGAGCTTCTGCGACGACGCCGCGTCCTCCCGGTACGCGTCCAGCAGCAGCCAGCCGGCGCCCAGGTACGTCGCCGCGACGTCGGTCAGGATCTCGTTGTCCCGCGTCCCCGGGAACGACAGGTCCAGCCGGTGCAGGTACACGTGCATGATCTCGTGCGCGAGCGCCGCCCCGATGTCCCGCCGGTGCGTGCGGAACCGGTCGTTCAGCTCGATGAAGTACTCCGGCCCCGCGGCCAGTTCGACGCTCGCCGCGTGCTGCATCTCCCGGAACCCGATGATCATCCGGGCGTCCGGCAGGTGGTAGTGCCGCACCAGCTCGCGCGCCACCCGCTGCGCCCCCAGGTACAGGTCGTCCTGGTCGCAGAAGGCGACGTCCACCGGCGCGACGCTCGTCGCGAAGGTGTGCACCGTGTCGTAGGAGAGGCGCTTGTACAGCGCGGTGATCGCCGACCGCACGGTCTCCAGATGCGGATAGCCGTGCACCACCGGCCCGCCGTTCGCCACGCGCGCACCCCCTGGGGCCGCCGGGCCGTGTCCCCCCGGGGTCCGCCCCCGGACCCGGCGCTTTCAGAGTACGGCGGCCCGGCCTCACCGGGACAGCACGCGCGACCTCGCCCCACCGGTCCCGGGCGGAGCCGGAGGGGAGGGGCGGGTCCCGCCACTTCCCCAGCGCACGCCCACCCACAGATGTCACACACACTCCACCGGGACCGGCACCGGCACGGGCCCACGCCGCCCCCGGCCCCGGCCGCCCCGACTGTCCCGACGACCCCAACCGCCCCGACGGCCCCAACTACCCCGCCCACCCCCACCGTCATTAGTCCAACACCTCTCGCTCCTTTGTCCATGGGCGCCTTCGCCCCGCCCGGCGCATCGTGATCGACGAGCCAAGCCCCCGTGAGAAGGAGTGCGCCGTGCACGTGCAGCCCGCAGGGCCCAGCCGGAAGGTCGCCGAGCGCGCCCCGTCCACCGCATCGTCGGGCGGGGCGGAGCCCGTGGCCGGACCGAGCCGCCGGTCCGTCGTCACCGCCGGTGCCGTCGCCGGAGCGGGCGCCGCCCTCGGCCTCGGTGCCACGGGGACGGCCACGGCCGCGGGCCGCCCCGCGGACGGCGCCGTCCTGCGCTCGCGCGACCTCGACGTCCGCGTCGCCACCGGATTCCCGGCCGTCGTCTCCTACACGGACCGGGCCACGGGTGCCGTCCTGCACGCGCAGCCGGACCCCGTCACGACCGTCCTGATCGACGGCACGGAGCACACCCCGAAGGTGACCTCCACCCTCGCCGCCGACCGGGCCGACTACCGGCTCACCCTGACCGGCGGCACCACCGTCGACGTCCGCATCTCGGTCGAAGGGCACCGCGTCGACTGGCGCGTCACGAAGATCACCGACACCCCCGGTCTGCGCGTCGGCACCCTGCGCATACCCGGCCTCGCCCTCCTGTCCGTCCGCAGCGACCAGCCCGGCGCCGCTCTGCTCGGCGCCAAGGTGCAGCTCGACAAGGCCAAGAGCGGCGACACCCTGGTGACCCCGCGGGCCGACAGTCCCGCCGAGCCGCCCACCGGCTGCGCCTACGCCGTCGTCGCCCACGACGCCCTGGGCGGCGCGATCGAGACCAACACCGTCTACGACAAGCCCGACAGCGCCGCGGGCACCACCTGGGACAACGGCAGGCTGTGGCGCGAGACCGTGCGCGCCGACGGTCACACCGCCGCCCGCCTCACGCCCGGCGAGTGGACCCACCGCGCCGCCACCGCCCCGGTCGACGCCACCGAGCCGCTGCCCTGGGCGAAGGTGATCATCACGCGGGACCGGAACGGCGACGGCGTCGTCGACTGGCAGGACGCCGCGATCGCCTTCCGCGACATCGCCCACACCCCGCTCGGCGCCGACGAACAGCATCTGCGCGTCGTCCCGCACATCCCGTTCAACTTCGCCTCGCAGGCCACCAACCCGTTCCTGGCCACCCTCGACGACGTCAAGCGCATCCACCTGGCCACCGACGGGCTGCGCCAGTACACGCTCCTCAAGGGCTACCAGTCCGAGGGCCACGACTCCGCGCACCCCGACTACGCCGGGAACTACAACACGCGCGCGGGCGGCCTCGACGACCTCAACACCCTGGTCCGCGCGGGCAGGAAGTGGAACAGCGACTTCGGCGTCCACGTCAACGCCACCGAGTCCTACCCCGTCGCGCACGCCTTCTCCGAGACGCTCGTCGACAAGACGAACGAGCAGTGGGACTGGCTCGACCAGAGCTACCGCATCGACCAGCGCCGCGACCTCGTCTCCGGCGACATCGTCAAGCGCTTCGCCGACCTGCGCCGCGACACGGACCCGGGCCTCAACACCCTCTACATCGACGTGTTCCGCGAGTCCGGCTGGACCTCCGACCGCCTCCAGCGCACCTTCCGCGAACAGGGCTGGAACGTCACCACCGAATGGGGCCACGGCTTCGAGCGGTCCGCCCTGTGGTCGCACTGGGCCACCGAGACCGACTACGGCCCCGACACGTCGCGCGGCATCAACTCGCAACTGATCCGCTTCATCCGCCACCACCAGAAGGACGTCTTCGCCGACAAGTGGCCCACCCTCCTGGGCATCGCCCGCATGGGCAACTACGAGGGCTGGACCGGCAAGACCGACTGGTCGTCCTTCTACCGCCTCATCTGGACGGACTCGCTGCCCGCCAAGTACCTCCAGGCGCAACCGGTCAAGACGTGGGGCGAGCACGAGATCACGTTCTCCGGCGCCACGAGGACCAGCGTCAGCGACGCGGACGGCACCCGCCGCATCACCACCGACAGCCGCCTCGTGTACGACGGCGGCACCTACCTGCTGCCCTGGGAGCCCCGCAAGGCCACCGATCCGGCGAAGCTGTACCACTACAACCCCAAGGGCGGCACGACGAGTTGGGCCCTTCCGCGCGCGTGGGCCAGCAGGAACCGGGTCGCCCTGTACCGGCTCACCGATCAGGGGCGGGTGTTCGTCTCCTACGTGTCGGTGGTGGGTGGCAAGGTGACGCTGGACGCCGATGCCGATCAGCCCTACGTCGTCTACAAGACGCGCACTGATCTGGACCGCGCGCCGCAGTGGGGAGAGGGCACGCCCCTGTACGACCCCGGCTTCAACTCCGGCTCCCTGAAGGGCTGGACCGTCTCCGGGCCCGCGACCGTCGAACGCAGCGCCCTCGGCGACCACGAACTCGTCATCGGCGCGGGCTCCGCCGCCTCCGTCTCCCAGCGGCTCGCCCGCCTCGCGCCCGGCGACTACGCCGCGTCCGTCCAGGTCGAGGTCGGCGCCGAAGCGGGGGAGACCCGCACGGCCACCCTGGAGGTCCGCACCGCCGACGGCGTCACCGCGGCCAACCGGACCGAGACGTCCACCGCAGGCAACTACGTCGCCGCCGACCGCAAGCACGGCACCCGCTTCCAGCGCCTCTTCACGTACTTCACCGTCCCCGAGGGCGGCGGCCCCGTCACCCTCGCCCTGCGCGCCGCCGCCGGCCGGCCCCGCGTCCGCTTCGACAACGTGCGCATCGTGCGGGCCGACAGGCCCACCACGCCCCGGGGAACCCTGGTCAGCGAGGACTTCGAGCACGTGCCGCAGGGCTGGGGCCCCTTCGTGAAGGGCGACGCGGGCGGCGCCACCGACCCGCGCACCCACATCGCGCAACGCCACGCGCCCTTCACCCAGCGCGGCTGGAACGGCAAGGCGATCGACGACGTCATCGACGGCACCCAGTCCCTGAAGTCGCGCGGCGAGAACACGGGCCTCGTCTACCGCACCGTCCCGCACACCGCGCGCTTCGCCCCCGGCAAGCGGTACCGCGTCCGCCTGCGCTACGAGTGCGAGCTGGCCGGCCAGTACGCCTGGATCACCGCGGTGGACGCACCCGGACCGCGCGAGCTGGACCGCACGGACCTGCCGGTCGCCACCCAACCGGCCACCCTCGCCTACGAGTTCACCGCACCCGAGGAGGGCGAGGCCTGGGTGGGGCTGCGCAAGACCGGCGACCACGGCACCGCCGAATTCGCCCTGGACGCCTTCGAGGTCACCGAGGTCACCACAGGCTGAGCGACCGCCGGGGACGGCCCCCGCGCCCGCGGCCGTCGGGTCACCGGCCCTTCGGGGGGGCGGGTGGAGGGCGCCGGACGGGCTGCCGGGGACCACCTCGGGCACCGCCGAGTTCACCTACGAGTTCACGGCGCCCGAACAGGGCGACGCGTGGGTGGGACCGACCCCGAACGCCTCCGACGGCGGCGCGGTCGTCATCGACCGGTTCACCGTGACCGACTCGACTGACCCCACCGAACAACACGAGGGGCCGGTCCCGCGACCCGGGACCGGCCCCTCCTCGTACCCGCGACCCCTCAGGGCCCGGCACTCAACGCAACCGCACCCACGGCTCCCGCGCCGCCCGGTCGGTCTCCAGGACCCACACCTCGTTCGTCCCCTCCCGCAGCACGGGACCCGGCACGTACAACGCCTCCTGCGGACCCGCCGACCAGTAGCGGCCCAGACAGAACCCGTTCACCCACACGAACCCCCGCGCCCAGCCCGGCAGCCCGAGCGCCGCGTCCCCCGCGCCGGCCACCTCGAACGAACCCCGGTACAGGCCCGCACGCCCCTCGCCCGGCCCCTCCGAAGGCAGCGCCGCCACCCGCTCGGGCACGAACGCGTCCAGACGCAGCCCCCGCGCCCGCACCCCGTGCAGGAACTGCCGCTCGTGCAGCAGACCGCCCGTGATGCCCTTCGGCTCCCCGGTACGCGGCCCGTAGTTGACCCGGCCCAGCGACTCCACCCACAGCTCCACGCGCGCGTGCCCCGCCACCGGCTCCGCGAGCTCCGGCTCCGCCTCCGTGAGCACACCGGCCCGCTCCCCGTCGACGTACACCACGGCGATGTCCCGCAGCCCGGCCGCCCGCAGCGGATACGCCTGCCGCGGTCCCGGCACCGTCACCGCGTACCGCACCAGACCACGGTCCACGTCCAGCGCCTCGAACGACGGCGGCGTCGCCGACTCCGACTCGGGGCCGCCCAGCGCCGCCAGGACCCCGTCGAGCGGCGTGAACGACGTCAGCTCGGCCTCCACCGGCGCCCCGAGCACCGCGGGCGCCCGCGGAACCTCCGGCACCGGCTCCTGCGCGTAGCGGCCCAGCACCTCCCGGAACAGCCAGAACTTCTCCGTGGGCCGGCCGAACTCGTCGATCGGCGCGTCGTAGTCGTACGACGTCACATCAGGCTCCAGCGGTCCGTCGTGCAACGCCCCGCCGCCCCGGTTCGCGCCCGCCCAGCCCCCGAAACTCGTCCCCCCGTGCGCCATGTACAGATTGACCGACGCACCGCACTCCAGGATCTCCCGCAGCGCGTCGGCCGCCTCCGCCGCGTCCCGCACGGTGTGGTCCGCACCCCAGTGGTCGAACCAGCCGCACCAGAACTCCATGCACATCAGCGGACCCTTGGCACGGTGCCTGCGCAGCGTCGCGAAGCCCTCGCGCGCGCGGGAGCCGAAGTTCACCGTCGCAAGGACCCCCGGCACCGAACCCCCCGACAACATGTGGTCCTCGGGCCCGTCCGACGTGAACAGCGGCACCGTCACCCCGAGCTCGACCAGCAGATCGGCGACCGCCCGCAGGTAGAGATGGTCCGAGCCGTAACTGCCGTACTCGTTCTCCACCTGCACCATGATCACCGGGCCGCCCCGGTCCACCTGCCGCTCCACGATGTACGGCAGCAGCACCCCGAACCAGCGCTCCACGGCGGCGAGGAACTCCGCGTCACGCGTACGGATCCGCGACCCCAGGGGACCCGTCAGCCAGTGCGGCAGCCCACCGTTCTCCCACTCGGCACAGATGTAGGGACCCGGCCGGGCGATCACCCACAGCCCCGCCTCCTGCGCCGCGTCCAGGAACCGGCCCACCGCCGCCACGTCGGCCACCTCACCGGGACGCGGCTCGTGCAGGTTCCACGGGACGTAGGTCTCCACACAGTTCAGACCCATCGCCTTCAGCATCCGCAGCCGATGCGCCCACTGCTCCTCGTGCACCCGGAAGTAGTGCAAGGCACCCGACAACAGCCGCACCGGCCGCCCGTCCACCTCGAAGTCGTCCTCGCCCACCCTGAACTCGGCCATCTACGTGCTCCTCTTTGCCTGACGGGCGCATCACCCACCGGTCGCCACCATCACCTCTGGCGGGCGACGGGGTCCATGGACAAAGATCGGCTGGTGTTGGACGGGGACGCCGACACGAAACACCACGGGAGGGGACACATGTCCACGTACCACACCTGGATGCGGTACTTCACACCCAGCCCGGTCCACCACCGCCTCGGCCTGGTCTGCCTCGGCGTGGGACTCCAGCACGGGCTGCTGCCCACCGTCGGACCGCGCACCCTCGACCACCACGTCGCCGTCGTCGTCACCGCGGGCGGCGGCTGGTACCAGGACGCCCAGGGCCGCCGCACCACCGTCACCGCACCCGCCCTCATCTGGCTCACCCCCGGCCGGCCCCACCACTACGGACCCGACCCCGACACCGGCTGGGACGAGTGCTTCGTCGACTTCACCGGCCCGGCCACCACCACGTACACCGAACTCGGCTACATCGAACCCGACCGGCCCGTCGTGCCCCTCTCCGACGCCGCCCAGGCCCGCGCCGCCGTCGGCCGCATCGCCCGCGCCGCCCGCCGCGGCAACCCCCTCCTCGAAGTCGAGACCGGCGCCGCCGTCCACGAACTCCTCGTCGCCCTGCGCCGCGCCCGCGCCGACATGGCCCCCGACGGCGACCCCGTCCTCCAGGCCCTCGCCCGCGACGCCTTCCAGCCGCTGTCCGTCGCCGAACACGCCGCCCGGCACGGCATGACCCCCGCCGAACTGCGCACCGCCGTCCGCCGCGGCGCCGGCTGCAGCCCCAAGGACTACCTCCTCGGCATCCGCCTCGGCCGCGCCAAGGAACTCCTCGCCGCCACCGAACTCCCCGTCGCCGCCGTCGCCCGCCGCGTCGGCTACGACGACCCCGCCTACTTCTCCCGCCTCTTCACCCGCCGCGTCGGCACCGCCCCCGTCCGCTTCCGCGAACAGCAGGGCCGCGCCGTACCCGGCGGCTGGTCCGACAAGATCCCCGACCCCGACGACCCGCCCATGCTCCACGTAGGCTGATCCGTCATGACCACCAGCAAGCCGCCCCAGGAACAGCCGGCCGTCGACCCGGAGGTGCGCGCCGAACTCGGCCGCCTGCGCGACAGCATCGACAACATCGACGCCGCCGTCGTCCACATGCTCGCCGAGCGCTTCAAGTGCACCCAGCAGGTCGGCCACCTCAAGGCCCACCACGCACTGCCCCCGGCGGACCCGGCCCGCGAGGCCCGCCAGATCGAGCGCCTGCGCCAGCTCGCCGAGAACGCCAAACTCGACCCCGCCTTCGCCGAGAAGTTCCTCAACTTCATCATCAGCGAGGTCATCCGCCACCACGAGCAGATCGCCGAGGACACCAGACGCTGACCCCACGGGCCGGGGGCAGCCCTGTCCCGATGTCAGTGCCATCAGGCAGCATGAACCCATGCCCGTACTGACGCGCGACGAAGCGCAGACCCGAGCCCGACTCATCGACGTCCAGCGGTACACCGTGGACCTCGACCTCACCCGCGGCGCCGACACCTTCGACTCCCGCACCGTGATCCGGTTCACCGCGCGCGCCGCAGGCGACACGTTCGTCGAGCTCAAGCCCGCCGATCTGCGCTCCGTCACCCTCGACGGGCAGCCCCTGGACCCCACCGCCCTCGACGGCAACCGACTGCCGCTCACCGGCCTCACCGAAGGCCCGCACGAGCTCGTCGCCGACACCGCCATGCGCTACTCGCACACCGGCGAGGGCATGCACCGCTTCACCGACCCCACCGACGGCGAGACGTACGTCTACACGCAGCTGTTCATGGAGGACGTCCAGCGCGTCTTCGTCGCCTTCGACCAGCCCGACCTGAAGGCGCTCTTCGACCTCACCGTCACCGCGCCCGAAGGCTGGACGGTCCTCGCCAACAGCGTCACCGAGCACCTGGGGGAGGGGAAGTGGCAGGCCGCCACCACCCCGCTCCTGTCGACCTACCTGGTCGCCGTCGCCGCCGGCCCCTGGCACTCCGTCCGCACCGAGCACCGCGGACTCCCCTTCGGCCTGCACTGCCGCCGCTCCCTCGCGCCCCACCTCGACGCCGACGCCGAGGAGATCCTCGACATCACGCGCGCGTGCTTCGACCGCTACCACGAGAAGTTCACCGAGCCCTACCCCTTCGACTCCTACGACCAGGCGTTCGTCCCCGAGTTCAACGCCGGAGCGATGGAGAACCCCGGACTCGTCACCTTCCGCGACGAGTTCGTCTACCGCTCGGCCGTCACCGACACCGAGCGGCAGACCCGCGCCATGGTCGTCGCCCACGAGATGGCCCACATGTGGTTCGGCGACCTCGTCACCCTCCGCTGGTGGGACGACATCTGGCTGAACGAGTCGTTCGCCGAGTACATGGGCTACCAGACCCTCACCGAAGCCACCCGCTTCACCGACACCTGGGTCGACTTCGGCGTCGCCCGCAAGGCCTGGGGCTACGACGCGGACCAGCGCCCCTCCACCCACCCCGTCGCCCCCGAAGCCGTCGAGGACACCGCCTCCGCCCTCCTCAACTTCGACGGGATCTCCTACGCCAAGGGCGCCTCCGCCCTGCGCCAGCTCGTCACCTGGCTCGGCGAGAAGGACTTCCTCGCCGGGATCAACATCCACTTCCAGCGCCACAAGTTCGCCAACGCCACCCTCGCCGACTTCATCGACTCGCTGGCCTCCGGCGCCTCCGCCGACCGCGACGTCCACGCCTGGGCCGACGCCTGGCTGCGCACCACCGGAGTCGACACCCTCACCGCCCGGGTCACCGACACCGACACCACCTGGACCCTCACCGTCGACCAGCAGGGCAGCCGCCCCCACCGCATCGCCGTCGGCCTCTACGACCGCGACCCCGCCGACGGCCGCGCCTTCGTCCTGCGCGAGCGCCTCGACGTCGACGTGCCACAGACCGGGCCCCGCACCTTCCACGGCCCCCGCCCCGCCCTGATCGTCCCCAACGACCAGGACCTCACCTACGCCAAGATCCGCCTCGACCCCGCCTCCGAGGAAGCGGCCCTGCGCGGCCTCTCCGGCATCCCCGACCCGCTCACCCGCGCCCTGCTGTGGAACACGCTGCGCGACATGGTCCGCGACGGCCAACTGGAGCCCGCCGCCTACCTGGAGACCGCCGGCGCCCACCTCGCCGAGGAGAGCGACCTCGCCCTCGTCCAGGGCGTCCTCACCTTCGCCCACACCCAGGTCGCCGACCGCTTCAGCACCCCCGCGGAGCGGCCCGCCGCCCTCACCCTCCTCACCACCCTGTGCGAGGACCTGCTCCGCCGCACCGAGGACGGCAGCAACCCCGGCCTGCGCCTCACCGCCGTCCGCCACCTCATCGACGCCGCCCAGTACGCCGACGTCATCCGCGGCTGGTACGACTCCGGCACCGTCCCCGGCGGCCCCGAGCTCGACCCCGAGCTGCGCTGGCGCATCCTCGGCCGGATGAGCGTCCTCGGCGCCGTCGACGAAGCCGTCATCGAGGCCGAACTCGCCCACGACCCCAGCGCCACCGGACAGGAAGGCGCCGCCCGTTGCCACGCCGCCCTGCCCGACCCGCAGGCCAAGGCCACCGCCTGGGACGCCCTGTTCACCACCGACCCCGACCGCGAACTCTCCAACTACCTGTTCACCGCCACCGCCCAGGGCTTCTGGCAGCCCGAACAGGGCGACCTGCTGCGCGGCTACGTCCCCCGCTACTTCACCGACGCCACCGCGCTGGCCGCCCGCCGCGGCCCCGCCATCGCCGAAGCCGCCGGCCGCCACGCGTTCCCCGTCCACGCCATCGACACCGACACCCTCCGCCTCGGCAACCAGTGCCTCACCGAAGGCACCCCCACCCCCGCCCTCCGCCGCAAGCTCGCCGACCAGCTCGACGACCTGGCCAGGGCACTGAAGGTCCGCGGAGCCTGACCCCCGGAAGGCGCCTCCCGGGGCGCGGGCCCGACCCGCACCCCCGGGGGCGCCGACCCCCTACCACCCCCACCACCGCGAACCCGCACACCCCACCCATCCGTACCCCTTTCGGGTTCCCTTCGTTGGTACATCGGGCGCACCAGCAGACAAAAGACCAGGCTGGTGCAGCACGGCCGCCCGCATGCCCGTGCGCCCGCACACCCGTACCCGAAGGACCCGCATGAGCACACTGCCGCCCCTCGCCGGAGGCGCCCAAGGCCCCGACGCCCTGCGGCCACTGCTCGCCACCGTCCTCGACGCACTCCACGAAGGCGCCACACGACGCGGCGGCCCCCTCCCGGCCGGCGGCCCCGACGCCGTCACCGCACAACTCCACGACCGCGTCGGCACGTTGCTGCCCGAGCACGGCACAGGACCGGACGACGCGCTGCGCACCCTCGTCACCGCCGTCGCCGAAGGCGCCGCCGACCCCGCCGACCCGCTGTGCGCGGCCCACCTGCACTGCCCCCCGCTCGCCGTCGCCACCGCCGCCGACCTCGCCGCCAGCGCCCTCAACCCCTCCATGGACTCCTGGGACCAGGCCCCCGCCGCCTCCGCCCTCGAAGCCCTGCTGACCGGCACACTCGCCCGCGAGACCTACCCGGACGCCCGCCGGCCCGACGCCCTCGTCACCACCGGCGGCACCGAGGCCAACCAACTCGCCGTCCTCCTCGCCCGCGAGACCCACGACGCCACCGGCCGCCACGGCGCCGTCCAACTCCTCGTCGGGGAGAACGCCCACCACAGCCTCGCCCGCGCCGCCTGGCTCCTCGGCCTCCCCGAACCCCTCGTCGTACCCGCCCCCACCGGCACCCTCGACCCCGCCGCCCTCGACGACGCCCTCACCGACCTCCCCGGCCCCCGACTCGTCGCCGCCACCGCCGGCACCACCGACGCGGGCCTCATCGACCCGCTCCCCGAGATCGCCGACATCTGCGAACGACACGGCGCCCGCCTCCACATCGACGCCGCCTACGGCGCGGGCCTCCTCTTCAGCGCCCGCCACGCCGCCCGCCTCCACGGCCTCACCCGCGCCCACACGGTCACCCTCGACCTGCACAAACTCGGCTGGCAGCCGGTCGCCGCCGGACTCCTCGCCGTCCGCGACCACACCGAGGCCCACGCCCTCACCCACACCGCCGACTACCTCAACGCCGACGACGACACCGAAGCGGGACTGCCCGACCTCCTCGGCCGCTCCCTGCGCACCACCCGCCGCCCCGACGTCCTCAAGACCGCCGTCACCCTCAAAGCACTCGGCCGCACCGGACTCGGCACCCTCGTCGACCACGTCGTCGCGGCAGCCCACCACCTGGCCCGCCTCGTCGACGCACACCCCGCACTGGAGCTGTACGACACCCCCACCCTCTCCACCGTCCTGTTCCGGCCCACCGGCGCGAGCGACGCCACCGTCGCCACCATCCGCCGCGACCTGCTCACCGAAGGCCGCGCCGTCCTCGGCCGGGCCCGCATGGACGGCCGCCTCTGGCTCAAGGCCACCCTGCTCAACCCGCACACCGAACCCGGCGACCTCGCCGCGCTCCTGAAACTGGTGGAAGGACACACCCCCCGATGAAGCCCGAGGCAGCCGCGTCCGGCCCGCACCCCGCCACCCCGCCCACCGAAGCACCCCGCGACCTCGTCGGCATCGGCATCGGCCCCTTCAACCTCTCCCTCGCCGCGCTCGCCCACCCCCTCACCGAACTCGACACCGCCTTCTACGACCAGCGCCCCGCCTTCCACTGGCACCCCGGCCTGCTCATCGACGGCGCCACCCTCCAAGTCCCGTTCCTCGCCGACCTGGTGACCCTCGCCGACCCGGCCAGCCACTGGACGTTCCTCAACTACCTCAAGACCCGCGAGCGCCTCTTCCCCTTCTACTTCGCCGAGCGCTTCCACATCCGGCGCGCCGAGTACGACGCCTACTGCCGCTGGGTCAGCGAGAACCTCCCCGGACTCCACTTCTCCCACCAGGTCGACGCCGTCCGCTGGAACCCCGAACGCAGCCTGTTCGAGGTCGACTTCACCCAGCTCGACACCGACGGAGAAGCCGAAGCCCTCGGCCGCACCTACACCAGGAACATCGCCATCGGCGTCGGCACCGAGCCCTACGTCCCCGAACCGCTCAAACCCCTCGCCGACGCCCCCACCGTGCCCGTCATCCACTCCGCCGACTACCTCGCCCACCGCGACCGCCTCCTCGCCGCCGACCACGTCACCGTCATCGGCTCGGGACAGTCGGGCGCCGAGATCTTCCTCGACCTGCTCCGCGCCCGCCCCGCGGGCCACGAGAAGATCCACTGGCTCGCCCGCACCGAGGCGTTCGCACCCATGGAGTACAGCAAGCTCGGCCTCGAACACTTCACCCCCGACTACACCCACTACTTCCACCAGCTGCCCGAAAGCGAGCGGGACCACCTCGTCCCCGCCCAGTGGCAGCTCCACAAGGGCATCGACGCCGACACCATCGCCGCCATCCACGAAGAGCTCTACCGGCGCACCCTGCACGGCGGCTGGCCCGACGCCACCCTCACCCCCGGCGTCGCCGTCCGCACCGCGGGACGCGTCGCCACCACCAGGATCGAACTCCATCTGGAGCACCGCCGCCAGGGCACCCGCTCCCGCCTCACCACCGACGCCGTCGTCCTCGCCACCGGCTACAAGGAGCGCCCCCTCGGCCGGATGCTCGCCGGACTCGACCCCTACCTCCGCCGCGACAGCGCCGAACGCCCCCGCATCGACGAACAGTTCCGCCTCGTCCTCGACAACAGCGTCCAGGGCGCCGTCTACGTACAGAACGCCGAGCGCCACACCCACGGCGTCGGCGCCCCCGACCTCGGACTCGCCGCCTGGCGCAGCGCCACCATCCTCAACACCCTCACCGGCAAGGACCCCTACCCCCAGCCCCGGCGCACCGCCTTCACCACCTTCGGCCTCACCGGACACGAAGACCGCGGCCCCCGGCCCGGACAGCACCAGGCAGGAGAGCGCAGCAAACTCGTCAGGCTCGTCGACTGAGAGGGAGTCCGCCACCCGGCCGGCTCCTCCTCCACGCCGGTGGCCGCGCGGGAGCTAGTCCTTCAGGGCCCACCCGAACAGTTTCCGCAGCAGTCGCCCGAGCGGCCCCGCGTCACGGACGGCAGGAGGTGGCGCCGCAGGCCCCTTCGGAACCGAAGTCTCCGTCCTGCGGGGCGAAGCGCGCGGGACCCGCGGGCCGGCATCTCGTGACTCCCAGTCCACCGCGGCCCCGGCCCGCCGGTCCATCCGGAACGTCTCCGTGGCCGTCGGCTCCTGTTCGGTGTCGGCGTTCCAGAAGTCCACGAACAGCGGCAGGCACACGTCACGACCCGCCATCAGCGGCCCATCGCCCGAGTCCGGGGCGAGACCGGCAGCCCGCCCCACGACGCCCTCGATCAGGGGCACCTGGCGTGAGTGTTCGTCAAGCAGCGGCGCACCCGGCGGCGCATCCACCCCGAGGTGCGACGTATTCGCCTTCCGCACCGTGAACATGACGAGAAGATCACCGACCGGCGTCCCGGTGACCAGCCTGTACCGCGCTCGTCCCGCCCCCGTGGGGTCGCCCCCCGCGACGTCGAAGAGGAGCCCCGGCAGTCGAGCGGCGACCAGGAAGTCCGGTGCCGCCACGACGGTGAACCCGACGCGGTGACCCCGGCAGATCAGAAAGGGCCAGAAGGCCTCCTCCTCGGGGGAGTCACCGTCAGGAGAGGCGGCTGGCGTCATGTCCCTGGGTCTCCTCGAACTTCCGCAGCTTCTGGACGAGCCGCAACAGAATGAAGTGCGCGGCCGACTCGTCATCGCGCACCGCGTTGATCTTCAAAGCCAGGATTCTGCGCTGCAGCTTCCTGGCATGTCGCAGACGTCGCCATGAGACGTCTCTGTTCCTGAATCTCGGCAGCCTGAGGGCGACGATCGCGGTGCCGAGGCTCACCGGGATGGTGAAGCGAGGCAGAGCCCTCGTCGTCGTGATGTGGTCCGCGACGCTCTGGAGCAGAGCGTTGATGAACTGCCCGAAGCTGCTGGGACCGGCCCCCTGACCCGTCTGGGGCGCCACGTCCGAGGAGGCCGCCCCACCCGACGACCGGCTCCGCCGCCGTTGCCTGTTCTGCTCCCGCAGGATGTAGTGCGCGCGCGCGAGCAGATCCGGCAGAACCGCGGCGAACGCCACCTCGACGTTGTACGGCTTGGGCGTCCTGTTCTCCAGCTTGCGAACGGTGCCCCCGCTGTCGAGGACGGCGAAATCGTCCCCGACCGAGCTGACGGGGATCAGCCGGATCCGCCCCGGCGGCACGCGCAGCCCGTGCGTGTCCCATTGCTTCCGGCTGTTCACGAGAGCGCGGAGCCCGTCGTGCAGGAGCAGCCTCTCCTTCACCGCCGCGAGGCTGTACGGCTCGGCCCCGGCCTGCAACAGGTCCCACTTCGTGATGACGAAATGAATCGGACCCTGACAGCCGTACATCAGATTCAGCATGTGCGGCAGGTCCTTGTCGAGCTCTTGACGGTCGCCGCGCATCATCGCGAGCACTTTCCGCCCGTCGAGCAGTCCGAGCAGCGCATCGGCATTCCTGAAGGTGTACTCCAGTTCCTCCTGCTCCGCACTCCCCAGCTGAGGCTTTGTCAGCCGCTCCCCGGAGTAGTCGACGTACTGCACGCGCATCGGCTCGAACTGCCCGTACGGGCCGCTGACCCGGCAGCCGAACTCCCACGTCGGGTTGGTCGATCCGTCCGTCGGCGACGGCCAGCCCTCGGTCGGCGAGGCCACCTCCTCGAAGGCTCTGATCAGTGTGTCGGCCTGGTGCCGGTTCGCGAGCGTGAGCTGGAAGTCGGGGTTCGCCTGCAACTGCGCCCACAGCGTGGCGAGAAAAACCGTCTTTCCCGCACCGGAAGGTCCCAGAGTGACCACCGAGTACGTGGGCGGCACCTCGTCCGGCACCGCCTCCGGCTCCTCCTCGGGAACCTCTTCCGCCATCGGAACCCCCGTACCGTCCGTGCGATCGCAGCACACAACATGCTAGGGGCAACAGCAACCCAACGGCATGACGAAAGGCCGGAGTTGGGGGACGGGTTCCATGCGGCAGCTGCCACACGGAACCCGTCCCCACTCAACCGCCCCGGCGCGGTCGACAGGCAGCCGCCTACGCGAACACCGGCGTCCCGTCCCGCGTCAGCTTCCAGTCCACCGAAGCGAAATCAGCCGGGTCGAGGACGCCCTTCGCCGTCACCCACTCCGCGATCCGCGTCCGGATCTCCGTCGACTCCGACCACAGCTCCTGCGCCGACGCCACGTGCGGGAACGCGCCACCACCGTTCGCCCGGTAGTTGTTCACCGCGAACACGAACTTCGCCGCGTCGTCCAGAGCCGCACCCTGGAACATCAGGTTCTTGATCCGCGAACCCGCCGGCTGCGCGATGTCGATGTCGTACGAAAGACCCGACACGTAGTCGTAGTTGTAGTCCGGCCGGTCGTTCGCGTTCGTCAGCTTCTCCACGTCGACGACCGCACCCGCCGCCGTCTGCACGAAGTACTCCGCCGAGTACTCCAGGTACGCCCGCACCTGCGCACCCGTCAGCAACTTCGCGACCAGCGTGTTGTCGTACACGTACAGACCCGACAGGTCCCGGATCGTCACATCGCCCGCCGGGATCTCCGACGTGCGCGAGAACGGCGACGCCTGCGACAGCACCGGCAGCGACGCGTACTCCGTCGACCTCAGCGCCTCCGTCACCACGTCCGCCTGCACCTTGTTGATCAGATCGATGATCGGCGCGTCCTTGTAGCGGGCATCGACGGTCGTCAGCGTCGTCGTCGCCCGGCCCACGACCTGGTTCACGTACGTCACGACCAGCGCGTGCTGATCCGCGAGCAGCTTCGTGATCTTCGGGTCGTCCGCCACCGAGTTCGAGTTCAGCAGCTTCGACGACGCCGACACCACCGTCCACCGGCCCTTGTCCCACTCCAGCTCGAAGTCGAACAGCGCGAGCCGCTCCGCGTAACACAGCGGCTCCGCCAGCACGACCTGCCTGCCGGTCCGCTCGTTCGTCACCAGCTGCTGCGCGATCTCCACGTGCGCGTGCCCGACCAGGATCGCGTCGATCCCCGGCACCTTCGCCGCCACGCTCGCCGCCGCGTTCTCCACGTACGGCAGCTGGTCACCCCACGACGACGTGCCCGACGCACCCGAGTGCGCCGACACGATCACCACGTCCGCACCCATCGAGCGCAGCTTCGGCACCCACTTCGCCGCCTGCTCCTCCAGACCGGGGAACTTCAGCACCCCCTGCACGTACGCCTTGTCCCAGATCGCGATCCCCGGGTTCGTCAGCCCCAGGATCGCCACCTTCACGTCCTTGCCGTGCGGCGTACGCATCGTCTTCATCACGTACGGACGGAACGCCGGCTGCTCCGTCTTCGCGTCCACCGCGTTCGCGCCGAGCAGCGGGAAACGCAGCTGCGACTCGAACTTGCGCAGCGTGTCGATGCCGTAGTTGAACTCGTGGTTGCCCAGCGCCGCCGCGTCGTAGCCGATCGCGTTCATCGCCTGCGCCATCGGGTGCACCGGCCCGTTCGCCGCCGTGATCGGGTCCACCCGCGCGAAGTAGTACGTCAGCGGCGTGCCCTGGATCGTGTCACCCGCGTCGATCAGCAGCGTGTTCCCGCGGCCCTTCTCCTTGCGCACCCGGTCCACCAGCGTCGAGATCCGCGCCAGGCCCTGCGCGTTGCCCGCCGCGTCCGCGTAGTCCGCGTTCTTGAAGTAGTCCCAGTTGAAGGCGTGCCCGTGCAGATCCGTCGTCCCCATGACCGTGAACGAGTACCGCTTCCGCTTCTTCGGCTTGTGCGCCGGAGCGGCCTCGGCGGCCGGTGCGACGACCGCACCGGTGAGCGCGGCACCCGCGCCCGTCGCGGCGGATCTCGAAAGGAACTTACGGCGGTTCAACGGCATCGCGGATCTCCCCTGGAGCAACGCTCGACAACAGATGTAACGCGCGTAGATTCTGGCCCCTCCAGCCGCCGTAAACCAGACCCGGAAGGTTTCGATCAGGTGACCTGACGTCGAACCCGGACCGCACCACGGCCCGGTGCGACAGTGGACCCATGGCCAACGACGACCCGAACACCGACACCACCGCCGTCCCCTACGGCACACCACAGGCCCCCCGCATCGCCGTCCGCGGCGAAGCCCACCTCGAAGCCGAACCCGAACTCGCCCGCATCGGCATCACCGTCACCGCCCGCGGCACCGACCGCCGCACCGCCCTCGACGACCTCACCCACCGCAACACGACCGCCCTGAATCTGGTGAAGTCCTACGGCGAAGCCGTGGAGAAACTCGAAACCGGCACCTTCTCCATCACCCCCGAACTCACCAAACACGGCCGCGGCGAACGCATCCGCACCTACCACGGCCGCGTCCACATCACCGCCGAACTCACCGACTTCACCGCACTCGGCGAACTCACCACCCGCCTGGCCGACCTCGACCTCACCCGCGTCGACGGCCCCTGGTGGTCCCTGCGCCCCACCTCGCCCATCCACGCCCAGGCGCGGCAGCAAGCCGTCCGCGAAGCCGTCCAGCGCGCCCGCGAATACGCCGACGCCCTCGGCACCACCCTTGCCGCCCTCGTCGAACTCGCCGACATCGGCGCCGAAGGCCGCGTCGCCCGCTTCGACCGTGCCATGGTCCCCACCTCCGCCGCCTTCGCCGGCCCCGTCGACGACACCCCCGCCGAACTCGACCTCGAACCCGGACGGCAACACGTCCACGCGGCCGTCAACGCCCGCTTCACCCTCCACCCGCCCACGCTGTGACACCGACCTGTGAGCAACGCATTACCCTCGGAAATCGCTCATCAGAGCACCCCGCCGCGCAAATTCAAAACTTGGCGGCCGTTGTCAATAACCCTTCACGCAAAGGTGGTTGAGTAGTCATACCCATCCAATTCTCTACCCACCGGTAGGGCCTAGGCTCGAAGCATGCGCCGAGCAAAGATCGTCTGTACTTTGGGCCCCGCCACCGACTCGTACGAGCAGATCAAGGCACTCGTAGAAGCCGGAATGGACGTAGCCCGCTTCAACCTCAGCCACGGCACCTACGCCGAACACGAGGAGCGCTACCAGCGCGTGCGAAAGGCCTCCGACGAGACCGGCCGCAGCGTCGGCATCCTCGCCGATCTTCAAGGCCCGAAGATCCGACTCGGCCGCTTCAGCGAAGGCCCCGTACTCCTTGAACGCGGCGACGAGTTCACCATCAGCGTCGAAGACGGCATCCAAGGCGACCGCCAGACCTGCGGAACGACCTACAGCGGCCTCGCCGACGACGTCACCCCCGGCGAACGCATCCTCGTCGACGACGGCAAAGTGAGCCTCGAAGTCACCGGCGTCGACGGCCCCCGCGTCCGCACCGAAGTCGTCGAAGGCGGCATGGTCTCCGACCACAAGGGCCTCAACCTCCCCGGCGTCGCCGTCTCCGTCCCCGCACTCTCCGACAAGGACGAGGCCGACCTCCGCTGGGCCCTGCGCACCGGAGCCGACATCATCGCGCTCTCCTTCGTACGCAGCGGCCGCGACATCGAGGACGTCCACCGCATCATGACCGAGGAAGGCCGCCACCTCCCCGTCATCGCCAAGGTGGAAAAGCCCCAGGCCGTCGACAACATCGAAGACATCGTCGCCGCATTCGACGGCATCATGGTCGCCCGCGGCGACCTCGGCGTCGAAATGCCACTCGAACAAGTCCCGATCGTGCAGAAGCGCGCCATCAAACTCGCCAAACGCAATGCGAAGCCCGTCATCGTCGCCACACAAATGCTCGACTCGATGATCGACAACTCGCGACCCACGAGGGCCGAAGCCAGCGACGTCGCCAACGCCGTCATCGACGGCACCGACGCCGTCATGCTCTCCGGCGAGACCAGCGTCGGCAAATACCCCGTCGAAACCGTCGCCACGATGGCCCGCATCGTCGAAGCCGCCGAAGAAGACATCCTCGCCAAGGGCCTCCCGCCCCTGACCGAACGCAACAAACCCCGCACCCAGGGCGGCGCCGTCGCCCGCGCCGCCGCCGAAATGGGCGACTTCCTCGGCGCCAAGTTCCTCGTCGCCTTCACCCAGTCCGGCGACACCGTCAAGCGCCTCTCCCGCTACCGCTCCCCGATCCCCCTGCTCGCCTTCACCCCGGTCCCCGCCACCCGCTCCCAGCTCAACCTCACCTGGGGCGTCGAGACCTTCCTCGGCCCCCACGTGGACTCCACCGACGCGATGGTCTCCCAGGTCGACGAGCAACTCCTCAAGATCGGCCGCTGCAAGAAGGGCGACATCGTCGTCATCACCGCCGGCTCCCCGCCCGGCGTCACCGGCTCCACCAACCTCGTCCGCGTCCACCACATCGGCGAGGACGACACCCCGAAGTAGACACTTCCAGTACGCAGTTGGGGCCGCACCCGAAGAACCACGGGTGCGGCCCCGCCCCGTCTACGGAGTCACGATCGCGAAATTCGGATCCGGCTTGTCCACGACGGCGAGCAACTTCTGCAACAACGACACATCACCCTCGACCCCGATGTCCCCCAACCCCTTCCCACCCAACAAGGCCAACAACTGCGCCTTGGTCATGGTGAGCGTGACCCCGGCACCCGGATCGCCCTCGGCATCACTCCGATACGTCAGCACACCGTTCTGCACCGTCAGGTGATACACCACACCGAGCGCCGGAAAACGCCAGTCCATCGCGATCCGCAGATCCCACGCCTTCGGACCATTGATCCGGATGGCCACCGAATCGATGAGCTGATCCACGCTCAACGCCATCATCATCGTCGGACTCACCGTCGACGACTCACCCCGCCGCACGCCCTCCGTCAGCTCCAGAGCACCCGTGAGATAGAAGTTTCGCCACACGGCGTTCTCCGTCGCATACCCCAACCTCGTGTACACCCGGGCCAGTTCGGACTTCGCCGCCCGATGCCCCGGATCGGCGAACACGACATGGTTCAGCAACGTCGCCGCGAACCGCAGATCCCCCTCCCGCGCGAACGCCCTCGCCTTCGCCACCGTCGCCGACCGCCCACCCATCGCCTTCACGTACCGCTTCGCCTCATCGACCGGAGGATGCTCCCAGAGATGAGCGGGATTCGCGTCGAACCACCCCATGTACCGCTGATAGATCCCCTTCACGTTGTGACTCAGCGACCCGTAGTACCCACGGTTCGCCCACCCCTCCAGCGCGGGCGGCAACTCGATCTCCTCCGCGATCTCCCGACCCGTCATCCCCAGATTGATCATCCGCAACGTCTGGTCATGCATGTACGCGTACAAGTCCCGCTGCTGCGTCAGCAGTTCGGTGATCTCGTCCCCGCCCCACGTCGGCCAGTGATGCGAAGCGAACGCCACGTCGACACGGCCACCGAACAACCCGATCGACTCGTCCAGATAGTGCGCCCACTCACGAGCGTCCCGCACCTGCGCACCCCGCAGCGTGATGACGTTGTGCATCGTGTGCGTCGCGTTCTCCGCCATGCACACCGCCCGCAGATCCGGAAAGAGGAAGTTCATCTCCGCCGGAGCCTCCGTCCCCGGCGTCATCTGGAACTCGATCCGCACCCCGTCGAACGTCTCGACCTGCCCGGTCCGCGTGATGCTCCTGGTCGGCGCGATCAGCCCCACCGTCCCCAGCGACACGTTCTGACCCAGACCGCAACCCACCTGCCCCTTCGCCGACTTGGGCAGATGCGCGCCGTACATGTACCCGGAACGCCGCGTCATCGCCGTACCGGCATACACGTTCTCCGACACCGCGTGCTCCAGGAACCCCTCCGGCGCCACCACGGGGACGTCCCCGGCCCCGTCCGGCAGCACGCCGTACGCGCCGCCGAAGTGGTCGACGTGCGGATGCGTGTAGATCAGCGCCGTGACCTTCTTGCCGGCGGCGTCGCGATGGTCCCGGTACAGCTTCAGCGCGGCGGCGGCCGTCTCGGCGGAGATCAGCGGGTCGATGACGATGAGGCCGGTGTCGCCCTCCACGATCGTCATGTTCGAGAGATCGAGCCCGCGGACCTGGTAGATCCGGTCGGTGACCTTGTACAGCCCCTGCTTGCGCACGAGCTGGGACTGCCGCCACAGGCTTTTGTCGACCGTGCCGGGCGCGTCCTTCTTGAGGAAGTCGTACGCGTCGTTGTCCCAGACCACCTTGCCGGCGGCGTTCTTCACCACGCCGGGCGTGAGGGCGGCGATGAAGCCCCGGTCGGCGTTGGTGAAGTCCACGTCATCGGCCTCGGCGGTGGCCTCGCCGCCGAGCCCGGCAGCGGGGCTCACCGCGACGGCAGCGGCGGCGGCACCGGCCGCTGCCGCGATGAAATGGCGCCGGTTGATCGGGCTCATGCGTACCTCTTCGCTTCGGGCGACGGGGGTGGGTGTGATCCCGAAGATCGTCCGAGGGCGACAGGCCGGTCAAGGCTTCCCGGGGGATTTGGGGCAGGTCCCTGGGGGTGGGGCGGGGCGCTGTGACGGGTCACATTGCGCGGGTCAGTGCTTGGGGCCTACGTGGGTGTCCATGAGGGCCACGGCTTCTTTGCGGGCGATGGAGATGTTCTGGCGGTTCGCCTGCTTCCAGGCGACGCCGAGCTTGTCGAGGGTATCGGTGAAGAGGCCGGTGATGTCGGCGGACAGGTTGGTGAAGAAGTACCGCGGGTACTCGTAGCGTTTCCGCTCGCCGAGGACCAGGCGGGTGGTCCAGTTCGTGATGCGGCAGCCGTCGGAGTGGACGAGACCCCGAATGAACTCCCACGGGTGAGCATCGACGATCTCCTGTTGCCAGGGTTCGAGCGCGATCTTGCGGTCGTGCTTCTTGCCGTGGCCGTGCTGGGGGAAGAAGCACGGCCAGTGATTGCTGTAGCAGGTCACGTACTGGCAGCCCTGGCGCTGTACCCGGAAGACCTTGTTGGCCGGGCGTACTGCCTGTATGGCTGCGGCGCATGCGTCGATCAGACCGGGCCACGCGTCGGCGCAGGCGATGCGGAGGAAGTATGTGCCGCGCCGGAGGTGGCTGATGCAGCCATCACCGAGGTAGAGGCCGAGGAGGTACGAGTACGCGGCCGAGTCCTCCGGGGCACGCGGCGCCCCGTCGCATCTGGGGCACGGGCTGGCCCGGTGCCGGCCGAGCGGTTCGACGCTGACCTGCCAGGACCGGATCGTGGCCCGCGAGATTCCGGTCTCCTTGCTGACTGAGTTCAGGCTGCGTCCCTGTTCCACCAGCGCCAGTGCTCGCTTGCGTGTGCTCACGTCGTACATGCGGGCAGCCTGTGAGATCGGTCGCTCCGACACGCAGCAAAAAGCGGATGTTCACGAGAACGTGAGCATCCGCTTGGGATCAAGAGCCTTCGAATCGAAGGAAAAGTGCTCCGGGTGGGACTTGAACCCACACTGGATCGTGTTTGAGACGATGGCCTCTGCCGATTGGGCTACCGGAGCTCCTGCGAATCGAAGGAGCGCCCCGACCCGCTGCTCATCCACCTTACCGCAGCTAGGTAGGCTCTTGGGAGCAGTACCCCCGCCCTGCTCAACCAAGGAGCGCCCCCGTGACCGCCCCCGAGTCGCCCCAGCCCGTTGACGCCGTCGACGACGACAAGTCGCACGTGCCTCCGCTGACGACCCGTGTCGTCATCGCCGAGGACGAGGCCCTGATCCGCCTCGATCTCAAAGAGATGCTCGAGGAAGAGGGCTACACCGTCGTGGGCGAGGCCGGTGACGGTGAGCAGGCCATCGAGCTGGCCCGTGAGCACAAGCCGGACCTCGTGATCCTCGATGTGAAGATGCCGAAGATGGACGGGATCAGCGCGGCGGAGAAGATCGCCGAGGAGTCGATCGCTCCGGTGCTGATGCTGACCGCGTTCTCGCAGCGTGATCTGGTGGAGCGGGCGCGTGACGCCGGCGCCATGGCGTATCTGGTGAAGCCGTTCAGCAAGAGTGACGTGGTGCCCGCGATCGAGATGGCGGTGTCGCGGTTCACGGAGTTGAAGACGCTGGAGAAGGAGGTCGCGGACCTCACGCAGCGGCTGGAGACGCGGAAGCTGGTGGACCGGGCGAAGTCGATTCTGCAGACGGAGTACGGGCTGACGGAGCCGGCGGCGTTCCGGTGGATTCAGAAGACGTCGATGGACCGGCGGCTTTCGATGCAGCAGGTGGCCGAGGCGGTCATCGAGGATGCTGCGGAGAAGAAGGCGGCGAAGGGCTGACCTTCTGCCCCTGTGCGGCCGTGTGTGGCCGTGTGTGGCCGTGTACGACGATGAGGCCCGCGCCCCGGTTGGGGTGCGGGCCTCAGTCGTGGGCGGAGGGAGAGGGGCTCAGTCCTCGCCGAGGTAGGCCTTGCGCACGGATTCGTCGTGGAGGAGGTCCTGGCCGGTGCCGGACAGGACGATGGAGCCGACTTCCATGACGTGTCCCTGGTCGGCCAGGGAGAGTGCGGCCTGGGCGTTCTGTTCGACGAGGAGGATCGTCGTGCCCTGGGCCTTGAGTTCGGCGATGGTGGCCATGATCTTCTGCATCATGATGGGGGAGAGGCCCATGGAGGGCTCGTCCAGCATGAGGAGTTTGGGCTGGGACATGAGGGCCCGGCCCATGGCGAGCATCTGCTGTTCGCCGCCGGAGAGGGTGCCTGCGGCCTGTTTCCTGCGTTCGCCCAGGATGGGGAAGAGGTCGTAGGCGCGCTGCATGTCCTTCTCGATGCCTGCCGAGTCCTTGCGGAGGAAGGCGCCGAGCTGGAGGTTCTCGGCGATGGACAGGCGGGGGAAGATCCTGCGGCCTTCGGGGGAGTGGGCGAGGCCCATGGCGACGATCTTGTGGGCGGGGACGCCGTTCAGTGGCTGGCCGTTGAACATGATCTTGCCGCTGAGGGGTTTCAGGAGTCCGGAGAGGGTGCGCAGGGTGGTCGTCTTGCCGGCGCCGTTGGTGCCGATGAGGGTGACGACCTGGCCTTCTTCGACGCTGAAGGAGATGCCCTTGACGGCTTCGATCTTGCCGTAGGCGACCTTGAGGTCTTCGACCTCGAGGAGTGCGGTCACTGGTCGTTCCCTTCCGAGGAGCCTTCTGCGGCGTGGACTTCGGCCGCTTCGACCTCTTGGAGCGCGGCGTCCTCGGGGGCGCCTTCGAAGGGGGTGCCGAGGTAGGCGGCGATGACGCGTTCGTCGCCCTGGACGACGTCGCTGGTCCCTTCCACGAGCTTTTCGCCCTGGACCAGTACGGCTACGCGGTCGCAGAGGTTGAAGATGAAGCGCATGTCGTGCTCGATGACGAGGACGGCGATGCCCTTGTCGCGGATGGCGAAGACGAGCTCCTCCGTCGCGCGGGTCTCCTGGGGGTTCATGCCGGCGGTCGGCTCGTCGAGGAGGAGGAGGCCGGGTTCGCTGGCGAGGGCGCGGGCGATCTCCAGCTTGCGCTGCTCTCCGTAGGGGAGGCTGCGGGCGAGGTGGTCGCGTTTGTGGGCGAGGCCGATGAACTCCAGGAGTTCCATGGCGCGTTCCTCGGAGGCGGCTTCGGCCTTCTTGAAGCCGGGGCCGCGCAGGAGGGCGGACCAGAGGCCTTCCTTGGTGCGGGTGTGGCGGCCGACGAGGACGTTCTCCAGAACGGTCATGTTGGCGAAGAGCCGGATGTTCTGGAAGGTGCGGGCCATGCCTGCCTGGGTGACCAGGTGGGGTTTGGGCGGGAGGACGGATCCCTTGTAGGAGACCTTGCCCTCGGTGGGGATGTAGAGGCCGGTGAGGCAGTTGAAGAAGGTGGTCTTTCCTGCGCCGTTGGGTCCGATGAGGCCGACGATCTCGCCTTCGGAGACGGTGAGGTCGACGGAGCGGACTGCGGTGAGGCCGCCGAAGCGCATGGTGACGCCGCTGGCTTCGAGGACGGTGTTGGTCATGGTGGTCACGCCCCTGCCTTGGTCGCCTTGGTGGCGCCGATGGTGCCTTCGGGCAGGCTCTGTTGTTCGGGGATGTCGAGTTGGCCGGTCTCGTGGAATTCGAGTTGGCGGCGGCGGTTGGCGATGATGCCTTCGGGGCGGAAGCGCATGAGGAGGATGAGGGCGATGCCGAAGGCGAGGAGCTCGTAGTTCTTGAGGAAGCTGAGCTTCTCGGGGATGAGGTAGAGCAGGCTGGCGCCGAGGAGTGGTCCGCTGACGGTGCCCATGCCGCCGAGGACGACCGCGGCGAGCAGGAACGCGGAGTTGGGCGGTGCGGCGCCGGCGAACTGGTAGGGGGTGGGGACGACGGAGTAGCTGACGTGGGCGCTGACGGTGCCGGCGAGTCCGGCGAGTGCGGCGCCGAGGGCGAAGGCGACGAGCTTGACGCGGAAGCCGTTGATGCCCATGGCGGTGGCGGCGGTCTCGTCCTCGCGGATGGCGACCCAGGAGCGGCCGATGCGGGAGTCGGCGGCGCGGGTGAAGACGAGGACGACGATGGCCGTGAAGACCAGCATCAGCAGGAAGTAGTTGGCGAACCGGCCGAGGGTGAAGCCGGCGATGACGTGGGGTTCGCCGAGGTTGAATCCGAGGATTTCGAGGTCGGGGATGTTGGCGATGCCGTTGGGGCCGTTGGTGATGTCGGGTCCGGAGGAGCCGTCGAGGTTGTTGACGGCGATGCGGAAGATCTCTCCGAAGCCGAGGGTGACGATGGCCAGGTAGTCGCCGCGCAGTCGCAGGGTGGGTGCGCCGATGAGGACGCCGAAGATGAGTGAGGCGGCCATGCCGACGAGTACGGCTCCCCAGAAGGGGAGTTGGGTGCCGGAGAAGCGGGAGTACTCGGATCCGGAGACGAGTGCGGCCGCGTAGGCGCCGACGCCGAGGAAGGCGACGTAGCCGAGGTCGAGGAGGCCGGTGAGGCCGACGACGATGTTCAGGCCGAGGGCGACGGTGGCGAAGATGAGGATGTTGACGCCGATGTTGGCGTTGTGGTCCTCGGACTGGGTGAAGGGGAAGACGGCCGCGGCGAGGAAGGCCATGGAGGTGGCGAATCCCTTGTGGCGGGCGTTGAGGGCGGAGAACCGGTCGGTGAGTCCGGCGGCGAAGACGGCCCAGGTGGCGAAGAGGACGAGCAGCATGAAGCCGCTGAAGGTCTCGCCGTATTCGTCGTCGGGGGTGCCGATGCCGTAGGTGAAGACGATGAGGCCGAGGGCGAGGCAGAGGGTGATGATGATGCGTTCGGCCCAGGCGGGGACTTCGTGGGCGGCCGGGATGTCGTCGGCCTTGGCGAAGTAGGACTTCCAGGTGTCTCCGGGGCGGGGGAGTGCGAGTGCGCCGAGGACGGGGAGGAGGCTGGCTATGGCTGCGACGTAGCCGCCTGGTTCGAGGTTGGCGAGGCCGCCGAGCTCGATGGTGATGGCGAGGACCGTGTACCAGGTGACGGCGAAGGCGGCCAGGGCCATCAGGAAGACGGGGCCGCCTGCGCGGGCGGGGTTGAGCCAGCGCAGTCCTCGTACGTTCCAGAGGGTGAGGGCGTAGAGGAGGGTGAGGATGCCGCCGGTGAGGGTGAGGAGCTGGAGGCCTGCGGGGTAGCCGGTGACGGTGAGGTCGCCGGGGAATTCGCTGGTCCAGGTCCAGGCGAGCATGGTGCTGGCCATGGTGGCGACGGCGCCGACGGCGATGAGGATGCGGGCGGCGCCTGCGGGGAGCGGGATGACCGGGGTGCCTTGGGCGCCCTGGGGGGCGCCGGTCGTTTTCGTGGTGTCGGTCATCGTGGTCACGCCCTGTCCGCGACGCGTTCGCCGAGTAGGCCTTGTGGCCTGAAGAGGAGGACGAGGATGAGCAGGATGAAGGCCCAGACGGAGGCCCAGCCCTGGCCGCCGAACTGGTCCATGCCGGGGATGTCGGCGATGTAGGCGGTGGCGAGGCCTTCGGCGAGGCCGAGGACGAGGCCGCCGAGCATGGCGCCGTAGATGTTGCCGATGCCGCCGAGGACGGCGGCGGTGAAGGCCTTGAGTCCGGCGACGAAGCCCATGTCGTAGGTGACGGAGCCGACGCGGAAGCCGTAGGCGACGCCGGCGACGGCGGCGAAGAAGCCGCCGATGGCGAAGGCGATCACGATGATGCGGTTGGTGTCGATGCCCATGAGCTGGGCGGTGTCCGGGTCCTGTGCGGTGGCCTGCATGGCGCGTCCGGTGCGGGAGGTGCGGACGAAGAAGGCGAGGGAGGCCATGCAGACGGGGGCGGCGATGAGGACGAACAGTTCACCGGACTGGATCTTGAGGTTGTCGGTGATGTCGAAGGCGCCGCCGGGCAGGGTGGGGAAGACGCGGGGGTTCTCGGCGTCGGGGTACCAGTTGAAGACGGCCTGCTGGAGTGCGAGGGAGAGGCCGATGGCGGTGATGAGGGGTGCTAGGCGTGGTGCGCCTCTGAGTGGTCGGTAGGCGAACCGTTCCGCTCCCACGGCGATGAGGACGGCGACGAGTCCGCCGCCGATCAGCATGAGGGGGAGGGCAATCCACATGGATATGCCGTCGGGCAGGATGAGATAGGTGGTGAGGGCGCCGAAGCCGCCCGTCATGAAGATCTCGCCGTGGGCGAAGTTGATGAGCTGGACGATGCCGTACACCATCGTGTAGCCGATGGCGATGAGCCCGTACATCGAGCCGAGGATCAGCCCGTTGGCCAGCTGTTGCGGCAGAGTGTGCACCGCATGGCCTCCATGTGGGTGCGGAGAGTGACTGGGGGTAGAGGTAGGGCCGCGCGGTGACGGGTCGTCGTGGCCGCGCGGCCCTGGGCGGTGCTCAGTTCATGCGGTGCTGCTGTGTGGCGTCAGCCGGTCTTGACGGACTTCCACTCGCCCTTGGTGGCCTGGTACAGGGTGAGGGTCTTGTTCTTGGTGTCGCCGTACTCGTCGAAGCCGACGGGGCCTGCGATGCCTTCGAAGCTGATCTTCTGGACCTCGTCGACGACCTTCTGGCGGGCGTCGGCGGGGACCTTTCCGTCCTTCACGACGTTGCCGATGGCCTTGATGATGGCGGTGGCGGCGTCGTAGGAGTAGCCGCCGTAGGTGCCGTAGTCGCCCTTGTAGCCACCGGACTTGTACTTGTCGATGAATTCCTTGGCGGCCGGCAGGGTGTCGACCGGGACGCCGACGGAGGTGACGAGGTCGCCCTCGGCGGCCTTGCCGGCGGTCTTGATGTAGGTCGGGGTGAACATGCCGTCGCCGCCCATGAGCGGGATCTTGGCCCCGGCGTCCTTGAGCTGCTTGGTGAGGACCTGCGACTCGTCGTACTGGCCGCCGTAGTAGAGCAGTTCGGCGCCGGAGTTCTTGACCTTGGTGACGAGGGTCGCGAAGTCCTTGTCGCCCACGTTGACGTGGTCGGTGCCGACGACCTTGCCGCCCGCTTCCTTGTACTTCTTGGCGAAGATGCCGGCGAGGCCGGCGCCGTAGGTCTGCTTGTCGTCGACGACGAAGACCTTCTTCTTCTTGAGGGTCTTGTAGACGTAGTCGGCGGAGAAGCCGCCCTGTACCTCATCGGTGATGGCGGTACGGAAGTAGGTCTTGAAGGGGCGGGTCTTGTCGCCGGAGACCCAGTTCTTGCCCTGCGTGAGCTCGGGGGCCGTGTTGGACGGCGAGATCTCGACGAGGTTCGCGGCGGCGAAGACCTTCTGCATGGTCTGGGCGACACCGGAGTTGAGGGGGCCGACGACGCCGAGGACGTCCTTGTTGGCGACCAGTTCCGAGGCGTTCTGCTGGCCGGTCGGCGGCAGGGCCTTGTCGTCGAGGGCCTTGACCTTGAAGGTGACGCCGGGGACGAGCTTCTTGTCGTTGGCGTCCTTCACGGCGATCTCGACGCCGGACTTGATGCCGAGGCCGGTGGCGGAGTTCTGGCCGGTGAGGGGCGCGTCGACGCCGATCACGACGGTGGTGTTGCCCCCGCCCTTGTCGCCGTCACTGCCCTTGTCGTCGCGCGATCCGCAGGCGGTGAGCGTGAGTGCTCCGGTGGTGAGCACGGTCGTGAGTATGAGCAGAGAACGGTGTCGCACGATCATTCCTCTCCCTGGCGCGGCTTCCGGGATCGGAAGCCGTGAGTCTCGCCGGGCCGTACTGGGTGGTACAGGGGCCGTGCAATGAACGCGCCCGGCGGCGCGGTGACTGGCCGTGACTATAAGCGCAGGTGGGGGAGTGGGGGACCGGTGGAGGTCAGGCTGTGACGCTCTTGTTATGCCGGGGCGAGTTCGGGTGGGTGCAGTGTGGGCGAATGGGACTTATGTGGACGGCAACCAGTTGTTCACATACCGAGAACTCCCAGTTCCGCTAAGGAACTTGAATTGATCTTGATCCTTACGGGGCGCGCGCGGGGGCGCCGCGCGCCGGGGGTGTGTGGGGGGATTTGGGGGCGTGCGCGCGATGGCGTGAGGCTTGCATTGCTTCATTGCGACAGAGGTAACTGAGTGTTACCGCCATGTGAGATCGGCCGGAGGGTCCCGGCGGGCGGCGCGGGTGCCGGGGGCGGCATCGCCGGGCCGCAGTTGGCGCGCAGGAAGGCGAGCAGGTCGCGGCTGAGCGGGTCGCCGAAGACGAAGCTGTGCTGCTGCTGTGCCCGCTGGTTGCGCAGGGTCAGTTCCAGGCGCGGCTGGTCGAGGTCGCGGGGGAGTCCGGGGCAGTGGTAGACGGAGAGCCAGACGACGAGGAACCGGGGCTCGCCCGCCTTCACTGTCAGTGGCAGCCGCGGTGTGGTGGAGGCTCCCAATTCGGGGATCCAGGCGTCCAGTTGGCGCAGGGTCACCGGGCTGCCCGAGCTGACCCGGACGGTGAACCGGAACGTTCCGTTCTCCATGCCGGGACCGTCGTAGTCCAGCAGCGTCGCGTCGGCGGGCGGCGGCGACGGCGCGGGGTCGGCCGGGGTGGGGCGCAGCAGGAGCAGGACGGCCACGGCGGCGGCGACCGCCGCGAGCAGCAGGGCGGTGCGGCGCCTGCGCGCGGGCAGCGCGGCCCAACGCTCGTGCAGGCGTGGGGAGTCGGCGCCGATCACGTCGGCCGGGGGCGGGGAGTCGGCGCCGGTCACGTCGGCCGGGGGTGGGGAGTCGGCGCCGGTCGCGTCGGCCGGGGGCGGGGAGTCGTCGCCGGGGTCGTACTCCTCCACGGGCCCGATGCCGGTCATGCTCGACGGTAAGCCGGAGCGCCGCCGTCCGCCAACGGTCCGGGCGATCACGTGAGTTGGGCAGGCCCTCTGGTGGGTCGGGGCGCGGCGCGGTGCAATACACGCGTCCCGCGAGTGAACTCCCTTACCGCGCCCCTGGAGGCACGATGGTGAGATCCCCCGGCAAGAGACGGCGCCGCGTCCGCGGCCTGGCCGTGGTGTGCGCGCTGACGGCGGCCCTGGCCGCCCCCTCGGCGTACGCCGCCCAACCCCCGCAGCCGCACGCCGGGTTGACGGTGACGGGCCAGGAGACGCAGCCCGTCTTCTCCCGCGCCGACGCCGTCTACCAGCAGGTCGACATCCGCACGGAGGTCGACAGTGACGGCGACGGCACGCGCGACACCGTACGGATGCGGATCCTGCGCCCGAAGGAGACGGACACGGCGGGCCTGAAGGTCGCCACGATCGTCGAGGCCAGCCCGTACTGGGCGGGCGGCAACGACGTCCCCAACCACGGCGTCGACCTCGACGAGGACGGACTGCCCGCGAAGCGCCGACAGGCCGCGGGCAAACCGGGATTGACCGGCCCCGCGGTCGCGTACTCGGGCTACTACGACAACTACTTCCTGCCCCGTGGCTACGCCGTGGCCCAGGTCGACAGCCTCGGCACCGGCGGGTCCACCGGCTGCCCGACCTCCGGCGGCCGCAACGAGACGCTGGGCGCGAAGGCCGCGATCGACTGGCTGAACGGCCGCGCGCGGGGCTGGGACCTCGACGGCCGTCCCGTCGAGGCCGGCTGGTCCACCGGCAACGCCGCGATGATGGGCATCTCCTACAACGGCACCCTGCCGACGGCCGTCGCCAGTACGGGAGTCGAGGGCCTCAAGGCGATCGTGCCGATCTCCGGGATCTCCTCCTGGTACGACTACTACCGTGCGAACGGCGGCGTCGTCGCCCCCGGCACGTTCCAGGGCGAGGACACCGACGTGCTCGCCAAGTATGTGTACTCGCGCGCCGACCGGGAGGTCTGCAAGCCCGTCCTGGCCGGCCTGGAGCGCGACCAGGACCGGGTGACCGGTGACTGGTCCCCGTACTGGGCCGAGCGCGACTACCTCAAGGACGTCCGGAAGATCAAGGCGGGCGTCTTCGTCGTGCACGGGCTCAACGACTGGAACGTGAAGACCAAGAACGCGGGCCAGTTGTGGGAGGCGCTCAAGAAGAACCACGTCCCGCGCAAGCTGTGGCTGCACCAGGCCGGGCACACCAACCCGATGCCGCTGCGCATGGAGGAGTGGCTGCGCCAGGTCCACCACTGGTTCGACCACTACCTCTACGGCATCGACAACGGCATCACGAAGGAACCCCAAGTCGACGTCGAGCAGGCCGACTTCAGCTGGCGTCAGCAGCGGGACTGGCCCGCCCCCGGCACCCGGGACACGACGCTGCGGCTGCGCGCCGACGGCTCCCTCGGCCGCTCCGCGGGCCCGGCCACCGTGCAGTCGCTGACCGACGCGGGCCGCACCGTCCCCGCCGAGCAGCTCGTGACGTCACCGGACGCGGCGAACCCGAACCGGCTCGCGTACACGACCGGGCCCCTCGACCGTGACGTACGGCTCAACGGAGTGCCCGAGGTCGACGTGCGTTCGTCACTCTCCGGTACGTCGCCCTACGTGACGGCGCTGCTCGTCGACTACGGAAAGGACACCCGCGCGACGTCCGGGACGGTCACCGACACCACGCAGCAGGTCTGCTACGGCGAGGGCGTGCCCGGACTGCCCGGCGAGACCGGCTGCGCCTACCGGACGAGGCACGCCACGCAGAGCGCGGACTTCAAGATCGTGACGCGGGGCTGGCTCGACGCCCGCAACCGCGACTCGTACGCGCGCCAGAGCAAGGTCGTCGAGGGCCGGGAGTACCGGCTGCGCTGGGACCTGCAGCCGCAGGACTACGTCTTCAAGGCCGGGCACCGGCTCGGCCTGGTGCTGATCTCGACCGACTACGACTACACCCTGCGGTACCCGGCGGGCACGACGATGACCGTGCGCGCCGGGGCCGGCTCGGTGACGCTGCCGACGGCGCCCGCTACGCGGTAGGCGCCGCGGGAGCTTCCTTGAGGAGGCAGGTCAGACGGGCCGTGCAGACCCGTCTGTCCTGCTCGTCGGTGATGACGACCTCGTACGTCGCCGTGGAGCGGCCGCGGTGCACGGGTGTCGCCACGCCCGTGACCAGGCCGGAGCGGGCGCCGCGGTGGTGCGTGCAGTTCAGGTCGACGCCGACGGCGATCTTGCCGAGGCCGCCGTGCAGCATCGAGCCGACCGAGCCGAGGGTCTCGGCGAGGACGGCGGAGGCGCCGCCGTGCAGCAGGCCGTACGGCTGCGTGTTGCCCTCGACGGGCATCGTGCCGACCACGCGGTCGGCCGAGGCCTCCTTGATCTCGATGCCCATCCGGGTGCCGAGGTGCCCGGCGGAGAACAGGGCGGGCAGGTCGACGCCGAGCGCCGCGTACTCGTCGATGACCTCTTGCGGGAACTTCACGTGGTTCTGCTCGCCCATGGGGGCCGGCTCCGTCCGTCGTGCCTGCGTGCGGGAGGTGACAACTGGCTGAGCAAACGCTCAGTCGGTCCTCGATTGTTCCAGGCGGACGACCACGGACTTGCTCGCGGGGGTGTTGCTGGTGTCCGCGGTGGCGTCGAGCGGCACCAGGACGTTGGTCTCCGGGTAGTACGCCGCCGCGCAGCCGCGGGCCGTCGGGTAGTGCACGACGCGGAAGCCGGGCGCGCGCCGCTCGACGCCGTCGCTCCACTCGCTGACCAGATCCACGTACGACCCCTCGGCCAGGGACAGGTCCTTGGCGTCCTCGGCGTTCACCAGGACGACCCGCCGGCCGTTCCTGATCCCGCGGTAGCGGTCGTCCAGGCCGTAGATCGTGGTGTTGTACTGGTCGTGCGAGCGCAGCGTCTGCAGCAGCAGCCGGCCCTCGGGCAGCCGCGGGTACTCGACCGGGGCGGCCGTGAAGTTGGCCTTGCCGGTGGCGGTCGGGAAGCGGCGCTCGTCGCGCGGGGCGTGCGGCAGGGCGAAGCCGGACGGGTTCGCGACGCGCGCGTTGAAGTCCTCGAAGCCGGGGATGACGCGGGCGATGCGGTCGCGGATCGTCGCGTAGTCCTTCTCGAACTCCTCCCAGGGCGTGCGGGAGTCCTCGCCGAGGGTGCGGCGGGCCAGGCGGGCCACGATGGCGGGCTCGGACAGGAGGTGCTTGCTCGCGGGGTCGAGGCGGCCGCGGGAGGCGTGCACCATGCCCATGGAGTCCTCGACCGTCACGAACTGCTCGCCGCTGCCCTGGAGGTCGCGCTCGGTGCGGCCGAGGGTGGGCAGGATCAGGGCGCGGGCGCCGGTGACGGCGTGCGAGCGGTTCAGCTTCGTCGACACGTGGACGGTGAGGCGGGCCCGGCGCATGGCCGCCTCGGTGACCTCGGTGTCGGGGGAAGCGGCCACGAAGTTGCCGCCCATGGCGAAGAAGACCTTCGCCTCGCCGTCGCGCAGCGCGCGGATGGCGCGGACGACGTCGAAGCCGTGCTCGCGCGGCGGAGCGAACCCGAACTCCTTCTCCAGGGCGTCCAGGAACGCCGGGGCGGGGCGCTCGAAGATGCCCATGGTGCGGTCGCCCTGCACGTTCGAGTGGCCGCGCACCGGGCAGACGCCCGCGCCCGGACGGCCGATGTTGCCGCGCAGCAGCAGGAAGTTGACCACTTCGCGGATCGTCGGCACCGAGTGCTTGTGCTGGGTGAGGCCCATCGCCCAGCACACGACGGTGCGCTTGGAGGCGAGCACCATCTCCAGGGTCCGCTCGATGTCGGCGCGGGACAGGCCGGTCGCCGTCAGCGTCTCGTCCCAGTCGGCGCCCCGCGCGGCGGCGGCGAACTCCTCGAAGCCATGGGTGTGCTCGGCGATGAACGCGTCGTCGGTGGCGCCTTCCGTCTCCAGGACCAGCTTGTTCAGGAGGCGGAAGAGGGCCTGGTCGCCGCCGAGCCGGATCTGCAGGAACAGGTCGGTGAGCGAGGCGCCCTTGGTGAGGCCCTTCGGCGTCTGCGGGTTCTTGAACTTCTCCAGACCCGCCTCCGGCAGCGGGTTCACCGAGATGATCCGCGCGCCGCCCGCCTTCGCCTTCTCCAGGGCGGAGAGCATCCGCGGATGGTTCGTGCCCGGGTTCTGCCCGGCGACGATGATCAGGTCCGCCTTGTACAGGTCCTCCAGGAGGACGCTGCCCTTGCCGATGCCGATGGTCTCCGTCAGCGCCGAACCGGACGACTCGTGGCACATGTTCGAACAGTCGGGCAGGTTGTTCGTGCCGAACTCGCGGGCGAACAGCTGGTAGAGGAACGCCGCCTCGTTACTGGTCCGGCCCGACGTGTAGAAGACCGACTCGTCGGGGGAGGAGAGCGCGTCGAGCTCCTCGCCGATGATGTCGAAGGCGCGCTCCCACGGCACCGGCTCGTAGTGCGTGGCGCCCTCGGCCAGGTACATGGGGTGGGTGAGCCGGCCCTGCTGGCCCAGCCAGTACCCGGAGCGCGTCGCGAGGTCCGCGACCGGGTGGGCGGCGAAGAACTCCGGGGTCACCCGGCGCAGCGTGGCCTCCTCGGCGACCGCCTTCGCCCCGTTCTCGCAGAACTCCGCCGCGTGCCGGTGCTCCGGCTCGGGCCAGGCGCAGCCCGGGCAGTCGAAGCCGTCCTTCTGGTTGACCCTCAGCAGTGTCAGCGCGGTGCGCTTCACGCCCATCTGCTCGCGGGCGATCTTGAGGGAGTGCTTGACGGCCGGCAGCCCAGCGGCGTGGTGCTGCGGCGCCGCGACCTGCGGCGCGTCCTGGACCGGGTCTGACGCGGGCGGCTTGCTGGCCATGTCGTGCTCCCCTTCGAGCGGGTCCTGCGAGCGTGCTGTGAGGTACGTCTCCGATCCTCGCACGGGGGTCCGACGGCGCCGCCGCCCGGTCGGGGTGGGCCGCACTGTCAGTGGGGCGTGGCAGGATCGGGGACGTGGCAGAGAAAGCAGCGAAAACGGCGAAGACAACCGCGACGAAGGCGACGGGCAGCGGTGCAGGTGGGCGCCCCCGGCTGATGCTCATGGACGGGCACTCGCTGGCGTACCGCGCGTTCTTCGCGCTGCCCGCGGAGAACTTCACGACGGCGACGGGCCAGCCGACGAACGCGATCTATGGTTTCGCGTCGATGCTGGCGAACACCCTGCGCGACGAGTCGCCCACGCACTTCGCGGTGGCGTTCGACGTGTCCCGCAAGACGTGGCGCTCCGAGGAGTTCACCGAGTACAAGGCGAACCGGTCGAAGACGCCCGACGAGTTCAAGGGGCAGGTCGAGCTGATCGGCGAGCTGCTCGACGCGATGCACACCCCGCGCTTCGCCGTCGACGGCTTCGAGGCGGACGACGTCATCGCCACGCTCGCCACGCAGGCCGAGGCCGAGGGCTTCGAGGTCCTCATCGTCACCGGTGACCGCGACTCCTTCCAGCTGGTCACGGAGAACGTGACGGTGCTGTACCCGACCAAGGGCGTCTCCGAGCTGACCCGGTTCACGCCGGAGAAGGTCCAGGAGAAGTACGGCCTGACCCCCGCCCAGTACCCGGACTTCGCGGCGCTGCGCGGCGACCCGTCGGACAACCTCCCGGGCATCCCTGGCGTCGGCGAGAAGACGGCCGCGAAGTGGATCAACCAGTTCGGTTCGTTCGCCGAGCTGGTCGAGCGCGCCGACGAGGTCAAGGGCAAGGCCGGGGCGAACCTGCGGGAGCACCTGGAGGCCGTCAAGCTCAACCGCCGGCTCACCGAGATGGTGCGCGACGTCGAGCTGCCCAAGGGCGTCGGCGACCTGGAGCGGCAGGCGTACGACCGCACCACGATCGCGATGGTCCTGGACACCCTGGAGATCCGGAACCCGTCGCTGCGCGAGCGCCTGTTCGCCGTCGACCCGGGCGCGGAGGAGGCCGAGCAGGCGCCGGCCGAGCCCGGCGTCGAGCTGGACGGAAAGGTCCTCGGCACCGGCGAGGTCGCCCCGTGGCTGACCGAGCACGCCAAGGCCGTCCTGGGTCTCGCGACGGTCGACACCTGGTCGCTGGGCACGGGCACGGTCAGCGAGATCGCGCTCGCCGCCGCGGGGGGAGAGGCCGCCTGGTTCGACCCGTCGACGCTGGACGAGGCCGACGAGAAGGCGTTCGCCGCCTGGCTCGCCGACGCGAAGAAGCCGAAGGTCCTGCACAACGCCAAGGGCGTCATGCGGGTCTTCGCCGAGCACGGCTGGAGCGTCGAGGGCATCACCATGGACACGGCGCTCGCCGCGTACCTGGTCAAGCCCGGCCGCCGCTCCTTCGCCCTCGATGCGCTGTCCCTGGAGTACCTGGGCCGCGAGCTCGCCCCGGCCGGCGCGGCCGACGGACAGCTGGCCTTCGGCACGGACGAGGACGACCAGGCCGAGGCCGACGCGCTCATGGTGCAGGCCCGCGCCATCCTCGACCTGGGCGAGGCGTTCGGCGAGCGACTGAAGGAGGTCGGCGCCGCGGACCTCCTCAAGGACATCGAGCTGCCCACGTCCACGCTCCTCGCCCGCCTGGAGCGGCACGGCATCGCGGCCGACCGCGCCCATCTGGAGGCCATGGAGCAGATGTTCGCGGGCGCCGTCCAGCAGGCGGTGAAGGAGGCGCACGCCTCCGTGGGCCACGAGTTCAACCTCGGCTCCCCCAAGCAGCTCCAGGAAGTCTTCTTCGGCGAGCTGGACCTGCCCAAGACGAAGAAGACGAAGACCGGGTACACGACGGACGCGGACGCGCTGGCCTGGCTGGCGACGCAGACGGACCACGAGCTGCCCGTCATCATGCTGCGCCACCGCGAGCAGGCGAAGCTGCGCGTCACGGTCGAGGGCCTGATCAAGACGATCGCCGCCGACGGCCGCATCCACACCACGTTCAACCAGACGGTGGCGGCGACCGGCCGCCTCTCCTCGACCGACCCGAACCTGCAGAACATCCCGGTCCGCACGGACGAGGGCCGCGCGATCCGCCGCGGCTTCGTGGTCGGCGAGGGCTTCGAGTCGCTGATGACGGCCGACTACAGCCAGATCGAGCTGCGCGTGATGGCGCACCTGTCCGAGGACGCGGGCCTCATCGAGGCGTTCACCTCCGGCGAGGACCTGCACACCACGGTCGCCTCGCAGGTGTTCGGCGTGGAGCGCTCCGCGGTCGACGCGGAGATGCGCCGCAAGATCAAGGCGATGTCGTACGGCCTGGCCTACGGACTGTCCGCCTTCGGCCTCTCCCAGCAGCTGAACATCGAGGCGGGCGAGGCGCGTGCCCTGATGGACACGTACTTCGAGCGGTTCGGCGGGGTGCGCGACTACCTCCGGCGGGTCGTCGACGAGGCGCGCGCCACCGGGTACACGGAGACGATGCTCGGCCGCCGCCGCTATCTGCCCGACCTGAACTCGGACAACCGGCAGCGGCGCGAGATGGCCGAGCGGATGGCGCTGAACGCGCCGATCCAGGGCACGGCCGCGGACATCGTGAAGATCGCGATGCTGAACGTGGACAAGGCGCTCGCGGAGGCGGGGCTGACGTCCCGGATGCTGCTCCAGGTCCACGACGAAATCGTGCTGGAGGTGGCGCCCGGGGAGGCCGCGGCACTGGAGGAGCTGGTCCGCCGGGAGATGGCCGACGCGGTGACCCTCCGGGCGCCGCTGGATGTTTCGGTGGGCGTGGGCCCGGACTGGGAGTCCGCGGCCCACTAGTCCCTCCGGGCTGGTCGCGCAGGTGGTCCTCCGCGGGTGCGTGGGGGCTTCTCGCGCAGTTCCCCGCGCCCCTGGAGATGCGCACTTCGTGCGCGATCTCCAGGGGCGCACTCCGTGGGGAGGCAGCGGCGAAGCCGCAGGCCTTCAGGGGCGCGGGGGAACTGCGCGAGAAGCCCCACGCACCCGCACCCGCCGCCACACCCCCACGCGGCACACGCAGAACGCCCCCCGCCCCCGCGGAGCGCCCCCCACCCGGTGGAGTCGAACCGCCCGTTCAGCCCCTACGCCGCGCCCCACCCCACCCCCGCCCCCACCATGGGCAAATGCCCCCACACCCCACCCGCCGGAATCTCACGACGACGGCCCTCCTGGTGGCCACAGCCCTGCTCGGCGGCACCGCACCCCCCGCGGCCGCGGCGGAGCGCACCCCCACCTGCCGCGCCCCCAAGAACCCGGCCCTCGCCAAACAGCTCACCCGCGACCTGCGCACCGCGCTGGCCCGGCGCGGCGGCACCGTCTCGCTCGCCCTGTACGACGACCGCACCAAGGCCAGCTGCACCCTCGCCCAGGGCACCCGCTACGACTCGGCGTCCCTCGTCAAGGTCCTGATGATGGAGGCGACGCTGCGCCGAGCCGCCGCCCGGGGCCGCGCCCTCACCGGCTGGGAGCGGCGCAACGTCCGCCCCATGATCCGCAGTTCGGACAACTCCGCCGCGAGCCGCCTGTGGAACGACCTGGGGCACCCGTACCTCGCCTCGACACTGCACCGCGCCGGCACCACCCGCACCAGCCTCGGCCCCTACGGCCTGTGGGGACTGACCCGCACCACGGCCGCCGACCAGCTGCGACTGCTCGGCGCGCTCAGCGGCCCGCGTTCCTTCCTCGGCGCCAAGTCCCGTGCCTTCGGGATCCAGTTGATGAGCGAGGTGCGCAAGGACCAGCGGTGGGGCGTGCCCGCCGGGATGCCGCGCGGACTGCGCGCCCACCTGAAGAACGGCTGGCTGCCCCGCGCCACGCACGGCTGGCGCATCCACAGCATCGGCGTGTTCACCGGCGGCGGCCGCAGCTACCGCCTCGCCGTGCTCAGCCACGACAACCCGTCCATGACGTACGGCGTGCGCACCGTCGAGCGGGTCGCCCACGCCGTCCACCGCGCCCTCAACAAGGGCCGTGCGGTCGGCCGCGGCTACACCCCGGCCGACGAGATCAGCGAGGTCCCGGACGGCTCGGTGCCACCGGACGCGCCTCAACTCCCTTACCCGTACGCCCCGTCGGACCGCCCCGCCCGCCCGGACGGCGCCGCACCCTGATCACCACCGCGTACAGCACGAGCCCGAGGACGAGCCCCGCCCCCGCCCCGAAGCACACCGTCGGCACGATCTCCCAGGGCCGCCAGGCGAGACCGGCCCCGTCGACGTAGGACAGCCAGCGCACCACCCGCACCGCCCCGCAGCCGGCCGCGCACCCGCCGATCAGGGCGAGGGCCAGCCACCGCTCGCCCCCGGACGGCGGCCAGGGACCGTCGGCGGCGTCGGCGCGGCCGGCGGCGCCGCGCACCGCCCACCACAGGAACACCCCGACGACGACGAGCGCGAGGGCCGAACCCCCGTACTGCGCGTACCAGTAGAGCGGTGAGCCCGCGATCTCCTCGCCGAGCACGGGCAGGACCCTCGTGCCCCACCGGTCCAGGTGCGTGAAGGCGTCCCACACCACGTGGGTCGTCGCGCCGAGCGCCGCCGAGACGTACCACCACAGCGGCCACCGGCGGTCCCGCCCGGCCGGCCGGCCGACGGCCACCGCCGTCACCTGCCCCCAAACCCGCCGGGGCAGCAGCGCCAGCACCGGCTCCCTGACCAGCCGCCACAGCGCCACCAGGGCGCACGCGAGCAGCACGTCCACCGTGAACACACCGGCGAAGGAGTGCGTGAACGCACCGAACTCCATGGCGCCCGGCACCGCGCTCGCCGCGAAGTACGTGACGTCCGGCGCGAACGAGCCGGCCACGAGCAGCGACGGCACGAGCCGCCCCCGGCCCGAACCGTCCCGCCGGACGAACGGCAGCACCGCCGCGGCATGACTGATGGTGAACGGCAAGAGGCCCCCCTCTGGACGAATGCGACAAGCGTCGAAGGGTACGGGAACGCGTACGCGGCCAACCGGGAAATACCGGGCACGAACAGGTACCTGCGCGGCGGAAGTTGTCGTAGTGTCGGCTGCGTCCGTGCGCTGGGGAGCGTACGACAACGGTGTCCACGGGAGGGGTTCGCGGCATGGCGGCGGTATTCGGCAAGCGGCTGCGCAGGGGTGTCATGACGGCCGCGGTCGCCGCGGCGGCAGTGGCGGCCCTCTCCGCCTCCCAGGCGCCGGGCGTGACCACCCCGCAGGCGGACAACGGCAACTCCTCCGCGGCGGACCGCTCCGACGACACGCCCGACGCGGCGACCGGACCCGACTACTTCACCGATCTGCCGCCGCTGGACAGCCCCACCGACGACCCGACCGCCACCCCCGGCGGCCCCGGCGCGAACACGGGCGACGCCGAGGCCGGCATCCCGGCCACGGTCCTGGACGCGTACAAGAAGGCGGCCGCCGAGCTGGCGGCGAGCAAGCCCGGCTGCAACATGTCGTGGCAGCTGCTCGCCGCGATCGGCAAGGTCGAGTCGGGCCAGGCCCGCGGCGGCAACGTCGACGAGAACGGCACGACGCTCAGCCCGATCCTCGGCCCGGTCCTGAACGGCAACGGGTTCGCGAAGATCACCGACACCGACGGTGGTTCCTACGACGGCGACACGGTCCACGACCGGGCCGTCGGACCCATGCAGTTCATCCCCTCCACCTGGAAGTGGGCGGGCCGCGACGGCAACGGGGACGGGAAGAAGGACCCGAACAACATCTACGACGCGGCCCTCGCCACCGGCCACTACCTGTGCCGCTACTCCTGGGACCTGTCCGACGCCTCGGACCTCAACAAGGCGATCCTCAGCTACAACCCGTCCTCGGAGTACGTCGCCACGGTCCTGAAGTGGCTGGAGTACTACCGCAAGGGCACGCACGAGGTGCCGAACGGCACCGGCGTCCTGCCCAAGCACCCCAGCGGCGGCGGCACCGGCACCGCCGGGTCGAGCCCCTCGCCGTCCCCGTCGCCCAGCTCGCCGGGTGGCGGCAGCACGTCCAAGCCCGGTTCGGGCGGCGGCGGTTCGACACCCGGCGGCGGTTCGGGCGGCGGATCCGGCGGCGGCACGGGAAGCCCCGGCCCTTCGGACCCGACGACGCCCCCGCCCACCACCACGCCCGTCCAGTCGGTCACCGCGCTCGCCGACGCGGGCACCGGCACGCTCTCCGCGACGGCCGGCGACACCTTCGCCGACCGGGTCAAGGTGCGCGCGAAGAACAAGTCGGGGGCGGGTGTCGGCTCCGTCCAGGTGCGGTTCGCGATCGTGGGCGACACGAAGGCGACGTTCTCCGGCGGCGGCACGAGCGCCACCGTCACCACGAGCACGTCGGGTGTCGCCACGGCGCCCGCGATCAAGGCGGGCGAGCAGACCGGCGAGTTCACCGTCCGCGCCACCGTCGTCGGCCGCTCGCTGGCCGGGCTCGACTACAAGGCGACGGTCACCGCGCGGCAGGCCGACGCCCTGGCCCGCACCGGCGACAAGGAGCTCAGCTGCGTCGCGGGCGGCACGTTCGCGGACGCCGTCGAGGTGAAGGCGACGTACAAGGGCGCCGTGGCCGACGGCGTCGCGGCGACGGCCACGCTCATCAAGTCGGCCGACGACGCCACCGAGGCCGACAAGGGCCCCTACTTCAAGGACGCCGACGGCAAGGCGGTCCGCACCCTCAAGGACCTCACGACGGACGCCGACGGCGTCCTGGAGCTGCCGAAGCTGTACGCGGACGACGCGACCGGCACGTTCCTGCTGCGGATCAACACCACGGGCGGCGCGACGCTCACCGTCGAGCTGAAGGTGACCGCGGCCCCGTCCGGCGGCGCGAGCGAGACCCCGACGGAGTCCGCGAGCCCCTCCGCGTAACTCCCGCGGCACGCACCGCACGTGAGCCCCCGGCCGACGATCGGCCGGGGGCTCGGTGCGTCGCGGGTACGTCCTGTGCAACGTGTTCTCATCTGTCCCCGGCATTGCTACGGTGCACCGACCGCAAGGCCTGACGCCCCATCAGATGCAGATTCGGGAGGCCGGACATGCGTGCCCTCATAGCGGCGGCGATCGGACTGGCCGCGGCGTTCGCCCTCGTTCTCACGATGACGGCGATCGGCGCACCGCCGGGCGAGACGTCCCCGAAACCGCTGCTCACGACCGTTCCGAAGCACCCGTAGAGGAGGGCCGCCGAGATGCGCCGCAAGGCCAGCCTGATCCTGCTCGCCTTCGCCGTGTTCTTCACGGCGCTGTCCCCGCTGATGCGCTGGTACGCGTTCCCGCGCCTCGCCAAGATCCCGCCCAGCCAGTACCAGACCATGGTCCTGGAGGCGAAGGACGCGACCCTCATCGACTACGGCACCATGCAGGCCGAGAAGGTCCCCCGACTCACCGTCGTACAGACGCTCAAGGGCAACGTCGAGGAGTCCGAGAAGATCGAGAAGAGCGCCGGGCGGGACGTCGTCGTCTGGGACGGCCTCAGCTACATCGTGGGCCCCGACGGCAAGTTCGTCTCCCAGATCCCCGAGCGCTACATCTTCGACGCCCACAGCCAGGAACCCGTGCACGCCACCGGTGAGTCCGTCGACGGCGACGCGGTCAAGCGCGACGGCATCGAGTTCAAGTGGCCCTTCCTGACCGAGAAGCGGGACTACGAGTACTTCGACGCGCGCGCCCGCATCACCCGCCCCATCCACTACAAGGGCACCGAGGACTTCCGCGGCGTCACCGTCTACCGCTTCGAGCAGACGATCCCCTGGACCAGGGTGCCCCTCCCCAAGAAGCTCCCGGTCGCGGGCATCACCCCCGAATCCGTCGCCAAGACCGGCACCCAGATGTGGTACACGACCGTCCGCACCTTCCTCGTGGACCCCACCACCGGCGCCCCCGTCTACGGCGAGGAGCAGCACAAGGAGGAGATGCGCGGCGGCACCCTGCTCGGTGACCGCGACAAGGTCACCGCGTTCGCCGGCGACGTCAAGATGCGGGAGGACTTCATCAGGTCGACCGTCGACCTGGTCAAGTCCCAGCGCACCCTGGTCCTCCTCCTCACCTCCTACCTGCCCTGGGGCTTCCTGATCCTCGGCACGCTGCTGCTCGCGCTCGCCCTCTGGCTGGAGGCGCGCGGCAGGAGGCCGGGCGACCCGGAGGGGACGCCGGCACGGGAGCCGGAACCGGTCAGCGTCTGAGGCGCGCGTTCGTGAACCGGGTCGGCTCCGCCGCCGCCGGGTCCTCGGGCCACGGGTGCTTCGGGTAGCGGCCGCGCAGATCGGCCCGTACGGCCCGGTAGCCGTCGCGCCAGAACGAGGCGAGGTCGGCGGTGACGGCGGCGGGCCGCCCGGCGGGCGACAGCAGGTGCACGAGGAGCGGCACCCCGGCCAGCCGCGGCGTCCGCTGCAGCCCGAACATCTCCTGCAGCTTCACGGCGAGCACCGGCTGCCCGGGATCGGCGTAGTCGACCCGCACCCGCGACCCGCTCGGCACCTCCACCCGCTCCGGCGCCAGCTCGTCAAAGCGCGCCGCATCCCCGCTCGCCCACGGCAGGAGCCGCTTCAGCGCCTGCCCGGCGTCGATCCGGCCCAGGTCGGCCCGGCGCCGCGCACGGCTCAGCTCCGGCTCCAGCCAGTCGTCGACCCGCGCGAACAGCGCCTCGTCGCTCACGTCGGGCCACGGCTCCCCGAGCTGCCGGTGCACGAAGGCGAGCCGCTGCCGCAGCCCCTCGGCGTCCCGGTCCCAGCGCAGCAGCCCCAGCCCCTCCCGCCGCAGCCCGTCGAGGAGAGCGTCCCGTACGAGGCCGGGGGCGGGGTCCTTCAGCGGCCGTACGGAGAGTTCGACCGCGCCGAGGCGGGTGACGTGCCGGGCCACCAACTCGCCGTCGGCCCACGTCACTTCGTCGCCCTCGGCGAGCAGCCGGCCCGCCGCCCGGCGGGCGACGTCCTCGTCGACGACGGCCCCCAGCCGCACCCGCGCGTGCCCGGCGCCGACGGGCCGGTCGGCCACGGCGACGGCGACCCAGGCGGCGTCCCGCAGCGCCGAACCGTCCCCGACGTCGGCCCGGGTCCCCGACACCATCAGCCACGAGCCGCCCGACCGCCGCGCCACCCGCTCGGGAAACGCGAGGGCGGCGACCAGCCCCACAGCGTGCTCGTCACTCACCGAACGCCCGCGGCCTGCGCCTCCTGAGCCGCCCGCGTGGCCCGCGCCGCCTGCGCTGCCCGCGCCGCTCGTGCCGCTCGCGCCGCCTGAGCCGCCTGTGCTGCCTGTGCCGCCTGTGACGCCTGTGCTGGCTGTGCCGACTGCGCTGCCCGCGCCGCTCGCGCCGCCTGCGCGGCCACCCGGTCCAACAGGCCGCCGGGCGCGTGGAGTTCGGCGGTGTCGCCGGCCGGCGGCGTTCGTCGCGAGGTACGCTCCGCCGCCA